>NZ_JBIASO010000030.1:0-76061 GCF_042890865.1 Streptomyces sp. NPDC002018 | reverse complement strand
ACCGTCGAACGGGCCATCAACAGGCTGAAACAGCACCGGGCCGTGGCCACCCGATACGACAAGCGTGGCTACGTCTTCCTCGGCACCGCAACAGCAGCAGCCCTCACCATCTGGCTCCGCACATGATCGACCGGACAAGTCCTAGGGCATCGCCTCAGCCTCCCGCCTCTGCAACTGATCCGTGCGGCGGGCTGGACCGATCGCGTCCAAGCTACTCACATCCCAGGCAGTCTGCTGCTGGATCTCACCGGGCCGGAGGCCCAAGGATTCGCCCGACTGACCCGCCAGACAGCCGAGGAAGTGTCGGCACTGACACTGAAACAGTGGCGAGACCGGTATCCCCCCATCGCCTGGTCATCCGTGCCCGGAGCGGGACCGAAGAGGCCGGACCCATGGCTTTTCGTCGGCTCCCCGCGGTATTGCCCCTCCTGCCTGGCGGGCGACGGCACCCCGGCCCAGCAACTCCACGGCGGCCCCTGGCACAAACTCTGGCACCTACCCATTGTTTTCAGCTGCGTAGAACACCAGACCTATCTGGAAGCAGGCTGCCCGCACTGCGGGCAGCCGCGCGCCATATCAGGGCGCCTGATCGAGCGGGCCAACGATCACAGCCTGCACCCAGCGCAATGCCGGTGGACGATCGACACCCCAACGCAGAAACGAAAGTCCCGCGCCTGCGGCGGCAGACTCGATCAGCGAGTTACTACGGATCCCGGCCGTCAGCCACACCCGACACCGGGCATCCTTCGCTTCCAGCAGTCCCTGCTTGCCCACCTGGAACCGCCGACTCCGGCCACGGACGCATCCGAATACTTCACAGATCTCCGGCTGGCCACCGCACTGATCGGCCTTACTTGGCCAGTAGGGCAGCATCTTCTCCACACCACCCTCTCCGGGTATGTGACCGCGTACCTCCACTCCACTTCAGAGAATTTCGGCACCAGCAACGGTCTGCAGCACCATCGCTTGCGCGATGTACCGCCCCGTGACCCGATCGCCTGTGCCGGACTCCTACGCGCCGCACACTCCTTACTCGAAGCAAACGATCTGTCCGAGCACCTTTCCCAGCTCGTCCACACCCCTGGAGAGCGGCCGACACGCACGCCCTGGGTACGCATCTACGCCCGCCATGAAAACTCGTGCTCGCGGCGATTCCGAGACGCGGCCGAACCATTGACACGCACCTACCGCAAAATCGGCGGCCCACAAGGACCCCGAGCACCACTGCGGGACGACTACCGACCAGAACACATCCCGGCATACCTGGAACCGGACTGGCATGAAAGATACTTCGCACCCATTGCCGGAATCGCCCCGAAGGTCTTGCGTCGAACCGCTGCGGTCCGGCTCGTCCAGTGGGCCATAGGCGGACCCCTCGATGAGGCCGCGACTTACCTCGGCATAGCCCCGGACCGCGTGCGGTTCAGATCCAACACCGACTTCCAACGCTGGGAACGCGCGGGACGCAACCCTGCCGAGTTCGAACGGGTCCTCCGCGAGCTCAGCGCCGAACTCCGAGCACCCCACCGACCACTCATCGACTACCAGCGCCGACGTGAGGCACTCAGAGACTGGGCTCTGCCTCCTGACGAATGGGACGCCCTGGTCAGCGAGTTACCACCCATCCCCGGCCCCATTCGGCCGGCAGTCGGCGACCGCAAACGTCAGGACGCCTCCGTATTCATCTGGGTACAGGTCACACAAGGCGAGCACCTCTTCGCCCCTCGCCCCATTGAGGCCGAACAGCCTCAAGACGTCCAACGCGAATGGGCTCTTCGCCGCAACACCACCTGGTACAACCTCGTCCGGCCAGATACCTTTCGGCACTACGCCGACCTACGGAAACTCCTCGCCGAATATGCCCAACAGCTCGCCCGGGACATCGACTCGGGTGCAGGCAGATAACCAACGGTCATCCAGTCGGGTGGCCCGAGGGGATCTCACCCTCGGGCTCCACAGATCCGGGACGCCGGCCCGCGCGGCCAGGATGGCTGCCGCGGCGGCCAGCTGCGGCTTGGTGCGGGAGCCCGGGTCGCTGCGCTTCTTGGGGAAGTGGTGGGCAGGGCTGTAGGGCAGCGCGTGCAGCGGGTAGTACAGGCGCTCGTCCGCCCACAGCGTGGTGACCGTCACGATGCCGTTGTCGGTCTTGCCCAGCCAGCCCAGCCACTGCCAGCCGGTGAAGGCGGTCCTGGTGCCGTCCTTGCGGTCGCCGGAGTCGTCCACGACCAGCACTCCGTGGGCGGCGTCTCATCCCCTCAGCTCGCATTGCCAGTCAGGGCATCGAGGAGTGCGATGGCCTCGCGGCGGCTCAGCAGCTCGTGGAAGCGCTCGTTGCGGAAGTTCCGCAGGCACGCGTAGCAGCTGCTCTCCGGGCCGCACTCGCAGGCCGCCACCCGGGCAAGCGCGGCAGAGACAACCGGTTCGAGCCGCTCGCCCATGGACACGGCGTTGCCCGCGCCCCCCGGAGTGGTGTCGAAGAGCAGCAGGGACGGCATGCCGTCGGTGCCGGTGTGAACCGTGCCGTCGATGTCGTCGCGGCTGATCTCCAGGCGCGCGGCGGCGCCTTCGAGCAGTGCGTACAAGCCGGAGCGCAGACGGGCCGGGGTGGCGGTCAGGGCTGTGAGCGGGTCCAGATGGATCTGGAGAAAGTCGGTCTGGTACCGGTGAGCGAGGGAGACGACGCGGAGGGTACCAGTGCACTGGGTGTCTTTCAGCAGGTGCGGGTGGCCGCCGCGCAAAGGCCCGGCCTGAGCGTGCGGACGGCTCCAGCCGCACCAGTCGCAGATCTGGTATCCGGCACCGGCCGGTCCCTCAGAGACAACCACCATCTCTCCCCGGGTGCCCGCCGACCAGAGCGTGGTGTGGCCGGAGACGAAGGTAATCGCGCCTTCCTGGAGGTCGGCGGTGTCGGTGGACATGTGGACGTCGCCGTACCAGGACCGTCGTGGCGGGGTCTGCCCCGGGCGGCGCTGTGGTCCGCGCGCGGCGACGAACCCGTAGACCGGTTCGACGTACCGGCGTTGCGCGGCCGCGGACTGCGTGCCGCAGGCGGCGCAGACGGGGTCCACGGGTTCGGTGGCCTCCCGGTAGCGGCCGCAGGCCGCGCACACGGCGTAGTGGCGGCTGACCAGTTCGCGGTCCGGCAGCCGGTAGACGCCGGCGGACGCCCACAGGTGGCCGCCCGCCACGATCTCGGCCCCCGGGGCGTACTCGTGGACGGCGGCGCTCAGGTCACGGGTGAGTTCGAGTTGCCCCGAGACGGCGCCACCCTCCTGGGGGATGCGCAGTTCGACGGTGTCCACGGGGAAGCCGTACTTGGGCAGCACGTTGCGGTTGGCGAGGACGCCGAGCAGTTCGCGTTGGGTGAGGTTACGGATGACCTTCTCGTACATCTCCGCCTGCCGGTACTTGCGGGCGACCGCCGCTTGGTCGCGGCGTTCGCTGTACGAGGTGACGTCCTGGTCGAGAATCTGCTGCGCGGCCCGCAGGAGCCGGTCCAGTTCGGCGACCCAGTCGCCGGAGTCGATGCCGATCTCTTTCTGGACCTGGTTGGGGAGAACCCGGCGCAGGGAGGCCATGACGCTGTCCGGAACGGGGGTCAGCCAGTCGCGCACCGTGTGGGCGGCGATCTCGCCGGTGGTGTCGTCGGGAAGGAAGAACTCTCCCGCCTTGCGCCAGATCCGGCCCCGCTCGTCCTTCATGGCACGGAAGAAGGCGGCGAGCGCGATGGAGTGGGCGTGGCGGCGGTCGATCCGGACGTTGTCGACGGGGACGATCGGGGCCCGTACCTCCCCGGCGATCATCCGCTCGGGCTCCGCGAACCGGGCGAGGTCGTGGGGCCGCCGCTGCGCGTAGGTGAGGACCAGCGCGGCCGAGTCGGCGCGGCGGCCGGCGCGGCCGGCGCGCTGGACGTAGTTGGCGGTGGAGGGCGGCATGTTACGCAGGACGACGGCCTGGAGTTCACCGACGTCGACGCCGAGTTCGAAGGTGGTGGAGCAGGACAGGGCGTTGACCTGCCCTCGGACGAACTCCCCCTGGATCTCGGCGGCCTTCTCCCCGGTCCACTGCGCGGTGTGCTCCTGGGCGCGCAGGGGAACGGGGTCGAACGTCAGGTAGAGGCGCCGCAGGTGCTCGTCCGTCTCGGGCGACGGCTTGAAGTCCTCCAGGCGTCCTGTGCAGCGCAGCGTCGGGCACACACCGCGCACGGAGAGCGCGGTGATACGGCGGCAGCGGTCGCAGACGTACAGCGGACCGCTGTCCGCCGTCACCGGCCGCAACCGCAGCCAGGTGTGGTCGAGTCGGCGGACGACGCCGATCCCCGGTTGGCTTTCGGACGGCAGCCAGTCGGCGAGGTGACCTGTCGTGAGGTCGGTCCACAGGCGGTTCAAGACATCGAGGGCGGTGGCCCGTCGTTCGCCCTGGTGGCCGAGGGCGTCGAGCACGCGTACGAGGTAGTCGACGCGTCGGTTTGAGGCGCTCGCGGCGCTGGGCAGCCAGCTGATCACTCTGCGCTTGGCCTCGGAGCCCTGGGAGCGGACCCAGATGGGCCCCTTGCGTGGGGCGAACGCCTCGTCGCCCGCGTCGACGTCCTCGGGCATGGTGAGCGCACCCTGGTTGCGCAGGGTACGCAGGAGTTCCTGCAGCAGCAGCCATGCCTCGTCGTCCGTGAGGCCGAGTGAGGTGAGGGCGGCGGGCGGCTGCCAGAACGGCTCGCGGTCGATGTCGATCCGGAGCAGGCCGAGGCCTTCGAGTGACTGTCGGTCGTCGAGGCTGAGCACTTCCTGCATCACCCACAGAGCCACTTCGCGCTGCTTGGCCTGGCGGGAGTCGTTGCGGCGGAAGACTCCGGCGCGGTCGGCGGCGCGGATGGTGTGGGCGACGAGGTCGTCGATGTGCAGGGGCTCGTCGGGGTCGGGGCAGCCCTGTCGGACGGCCTGGGTGATCAGGCGCCGGTGCTGGATGCGGGTGTAGGAGTCCTCCAGGTAGGGCGCGAAGTACGCGGCGGCCTGTCGGCTGTCACTGAAGAACAGCAGCTTGCGGCCCTGTCCGGGCAGTGCGGCGGCCGGGCCGTCAGTCGTCGGCGGCAGCGCCTGGTAGAGGGCGGTGCTGAGGACGGCGGCCGAAGCCTCGTTGCCCGCCTCGAACAGGCGGATCATGCCGTGACCGCGCGCTCCGCAGGCGAGGCATGCGGCCGGGGTGCCCTCGTGGGTGTCGAGTTGGTGGACGCGGCGCAGTTCGGTGCCACCGCATCCGGGAGCGGTGCAGGATGCCGTGGCCGCGGGGTGCACGGCCGCGCAGCGGGTGCACAGTCTGCGTTCCTTGAGACCGCCCTTGGCGTTGTCGCCGAGTGTCTCGTCGTCCTCGTCGGCACCGGTGTCCGAGCCGTCCTCGTCGAGGAGCAGCCAAGTGTGGGGGCTGTGGGGAGACTTGCGGTGTGCGAGGCGGGCCTGTGCCCCCTTGCCGGTGAGGGTGCCGTGCAGGTGTACGGCACCGCAGCGGCGGCAGGCGCCCAGCTCGAAGGAGGGGCGGGCACACCGCGCGCACGTCTCGTGGCGGGCCAGGTCGAGGTGGGGGCCTGCCGGGTCGAGGCAGGTGAAGGCGCCTTCCGTGGCGCGTGCGAAAAGGTGGTAGCGGGCGGAAAGCACGGGAGCGCCGTCGGTGTCGGTCACCTGGCTGGCGAGTTGGATGAGCGCGGTGACCGCCGCGGGTCCGACGGGGTCACCGGGAAAGACGTCGCGGGCGATCTCGTTCACGGGCCGGGGTCCGTCGGCGAGGGCCCGGCGCAGAGCCACGGTGCTGGCCTCAGCGGCGAGGGCGGTGGCCGCGGTCGTGTCGGCGGGCAGGCCGTGCATGCGGGCGGCCGACACGATCTCCGGTCCGGGGTCGGCGGTCGTGGCCAGGCGCAGGTACTCGGTGGTCGGCAGCGGTCCCCAGTGCGGGCCGTCGGGTGTCCCGACCCGGGTGGCGGTGACCAGGTCCTGGGCGGCGGGTTCGCTCGCGTCCCACCGGAAGGGGACGTCGAAGAGGGCCTGGGCGAAGGCGGTGACGGCGGCCGGGTTCTCCTCCGCGCCGACGGTGGCACTGGTGGCGATGGCCTGGATCTCCCGACCCTGCCCCACACGGTCCTTCAAACGGCGCAGCAGCATGGCGAGTTCCGCGCCGCGCGCTCCGTCGTAGACGTGGGCCTCGTCGACGACGACGAACCGCCAGGAACCCGCCTGCTCTCCCTCGAAGAGGTCCATGTCCTGGGGGCGGAGCAGCAGGTACTCCAGCATGGCGTAGTTGGTGAGCAGGAGGTGGGGCGGTGTGGCGCGCATCTCGCGTCGGCTGAGCAGTTCGTTGGGCAGGCGCGGTTCGCCGGGGTTGAGCTGCTCGAAGGTGTCGGCGGCGCGCTGCGGATCGTCCTTGGTGTCGCCGGTGTAGCGGCCGAAGGTGATGTGGGGGGCGTCGGCGAGAAGTCGGCGCAGTCGCTTCATCTGGTCGTTGGCCAGGGCGTTCATCGGGTAGAGCAGCAGGGCGCGGACACCGGGTCCGAGGGTGCCGCGGGCGTGCTCGGCGGCGAGGGCGTTGAGGACGGGCAGGAGGAAGCTCTCGGTCTTGCCGGAGCCGGTGCCGGTGGCCACGACGAGGTTGTGTCCGGCGACGGCCTTGCGCAGCGCCTGTTCCTGATGCCGGTACAAGGGACGGTCGGCGGGCAGTGCGGGGCCGGTCAGCTGCTGGAACGCGGGGTCCAGTACGCCCTCCGCGACGAGCTCGTTCAGGGTGGCGCCCGGCGCGTAGGCGGGGGTGGCCTCCAGCAAGGGCCCCTTGGTGAGCAGCGGGCTGGTGTCGATGGCGTGGGCGAGGGCCTCGGCCAGGCGGGGCTCGCGCAGGGGCAGCAGGGAACGCAGATAGCGGCGGTAGGTGTCGCTGATCATGCGGGAGGTGGCGAGCGGGTCGAGGCTGTGCACGGGAGGCTCCGATGTGACGGTCGGCTTCGGACGAGCGGTGGGGCGGTACCGGTGCGGTACGGGATGGACGGGAACCGGTGGTCAGCCGGTGCTGTGCACGGCCTCCGCGGTGACCAGGCATTCCGCGAGGGCGATGTCGACGGCGGTGAGATCCGGTGCGTGGGACGCGATGGGCGTCCACAGGTGGCGAAGTCCCCGTTCCAGACCGGCGGCACGGGCGTCACCGGCGGCGGCGAGCCTCGCGATCAGCGCGCATCCCAGAGACAGGTGAGGGACCCGCATCCAGGCTTCGCCCGGCCCGTGCAACCGGCCTGGGTCCCGTCCGCGGAAGGCCTGGGCCAGGTCGGGGTGTCCGTCGTCCAGGAAGAGCGATACAGCGTCGAGTGCTTCGGAGAACTCCTCACGCGTGGCGTGGTACTGGAGGTCCTTGCGGGCACGGAACGCCTGCCAGGCGGCGTCGGCACGAGTGTCGGGGTCCAGAAGGCCCCGAGGGACGACACGGGCGCTGCGCCACACGGCCTGCTGCTGGAGTTCGGGGAGCTGGCCGAGGGCACGGGTCTGGGCGTCGAACCGGCCGACCGCGCCGCTCGGATCCGCCTGCCCGGCCAGCAACGCCGCGCTGGCGTCGCCCAGAAACTGGCCGACCTCGCCGAGGGGTTCCGCCTCCTCCGGGTAGAGCTCGCCGACGTCATAAGCGAGGTGACCGGAGAGATACGGCAGCAACGGGGCCGTGAGCAGCAGCGCACACAAAGGAGCCTGCCGCCAGACGCGACGTACGGTGGCAGGGTCCGCCACTTCCCGTATCCGCAGGGCGGCGAGACCGCTGCCCGCGAGCACGGAGGCGAGTTCACCGGAGCGCAGTGCGCTGTCGGCCGCTCCCGTGAGGGCGGTGGGCCCGGCGTCCGCGAGGGCGCTGCGGCATTCCGCCGGTGCCGTCTCTCTGGCTCCGCACGCCTGCAGGTCGCGTCCGCGGGCGGCCACGATCCACTGGTAGGGGATCGCGTCGGTGTCGCGCGGCAGCGCGCCGTGCCCAGCCAGGTACTCCGAGATCCTGGCGCCGGATCCGCGGCCGGCGGCGGAGGTCCACGGGGAGCGGCGCAACACGAGGGTGTCGCGATCGCGCAGGTGGGGCCATCCGGGAGCTGTGGGTGTGAGGGCGCCCGCCTTCAGGTGCACGATCAGGGGGCCAAGCGACCGCCAGGCCGCTGGCAGCGGGATACGGCCGCTCTGGTCGACGGTGGCCGTCAACGGCTGTTCCCATGGGGCGAAGACGGCGTACAGGCGGGCGATCAGTTCGCCCGGGTGGCTCAGCCCCCGCAGCAGCAGTCCGCCGCCGTCGGGTACGACGTTTTCCGCGATGGGCTGGGTGCGCACGGTCGCGACATGGACGCTCTCCCCCGCGACCAGCAGCCGTATCTCGGCTTTCACGCAGTCGCGCACGGTGTCCGCCAGGGCCGCCAGTGAGTACCGGAGGTCTCCTCTGCGCGTGCGAGTGCGGCGTTCTGGACGCAGCGTGAGCCGGTTCGTCCCTTCGACGACCAGTGCCAGCAGAGGTGTCAACGCCACCGCCTGTTCCGGCAGGCGGACGGTCAGGGCGCTCTCGCCGGCCAGGTCAGCTGCGTCGATGTCGAGCGGCCGGATGGACCAGGTCAGGGGGTGACCGCCGAGTTCGAGGCGGACCTCGGAGTGCGGAATGCACATCTCGACGGTGAACTGACGGATCCCGTCGCCCAGCACCAGCCCCTTGGTGATCTCGTACGGGGAGAACGCGACGACGCGCTCGGAGGCGGTGACCGGTCCGCCGGTGCCGAGAGTCAGCCGAGCGGGGGCCAGGCCTCCGTGCGGGGCAAGCAGACGCCACTCAGCGGTCGGTTCGGCCGTGATGCCCTCGGCGAAGAAGGCCGCCAGTCGGCGCCTGCGCCGGGAGCCGACGCGGTGGACGAGAATCTCATACGGTCCCAGAAGCGGGCGGGGTACGTCCTTCCAGGGATCGAGGAGCTCCCCGGGAGCACCGGTCTGACGGGCGAGAGGCTCCTCGTGGCCGCGGCGGCGCACTTCGGCCTGCCAGAGTCGCGCGTCCGGCTCACCGGCGCGCCGCGGAAGCCGGAGAGCGGGCGGACGATGCCACACGGGTGCCCCGTCGTCGCCCGTGATCCAGGGCAGCGTCGCACCGCCCTCCCACCCGAGCGGCCGTCCGGCGGCTACGTCCAGCCAGTTTCCCGGAACCGCGGCGGCGGCCCGCACCCGCGTCACCCCGGTCAGTGACACCCTGCTCAGCGTCCAGCCGTTCCAGCCGTACGGGGTGGGCAGTTCCACGATGCCGGGGTCGGCGCCCTCGGTCTGCAGGGTGCCGGCGTGGAGAAGGCAGATCTCGGCGGCGGGCAGGGGCTCGTCCGGGGGGATGCGGTGGCCGTCGACGCCGAAGGCCAGGAGGGCGTGGTCCGGGTCCACGATCGCCGAGACATGAGTGGTTCCCGTCGGGTCTGTCGCCTCGACACGGCGCACGGGGCCCGGCAATACCCAGTAGGGCGGCAGGGCTGCAAACACCTCACCGTCGGCGGACAGTTGCCAGTCCCCCGCGTCCGGCTCGCCGGGCAGGGTCAGGAGCACGCTGCCCGCGCCGGGCCCGAGACGGACCTCGGGAGCGGAGGTAGCGCCGCGGGGCGGGGTGACCGAACCGTCCGCCGCGGTCGGCACGCGCCATGTCCAGCCCAGCGAGCGAGCGGCCTCCTGCGCGGCGCGACTCCATTCGTCGGCGTTCTCCGGGGCGGCTCCGTGTGACCCCAGGTCAGGGCGCGCCGCGAGCACGCGCGCGCAGGCTTTAGCTACCAGGCGCGGGAGTTCCGGACCGTCGGCCAGCGCCACGGTGTGGACCGCGCAGGCGGGCCAGCGTGCGAAGACCGTGTCGCGCGGGAGGTCGGAGTGGTCCGCGAGCAGCCGGTACGCCACCAGCGCTTCCAGGACGAGCGCGGTCCGTACGGCAGCGACCGGCTCAACCGCGCCGGCAGACGGCTCCCCCGCCTCGCGCCAGGCCCGCTCGCAGTCGTCCAGCAACTGCGTGGGATCGACCAGCATGCCCCGCCCCTCCCCGTCTCGGACGTACCGATCTCGCCCGGGACCGACCATCGTTGTACGTTCTACCATTCCTTCACATAAGGAGCATGGGGAATCCGCAGGTGAACGGTGCGTTCTACCCGGGGCGTGACTGATTGTCAGTGGTGGGTGGTGCAATGCGAGAGGCTCGTCGCACCGTAGTACGGCACATGGGGGCACGCTGATGACGACGGAAACCGAGGCCGGGACGCCGGCCGTGCTGCATGAGGCGCTGGTGACTGCCGCGGGGCCACAGCGAGCCCTGACCCCGGTGGCCCTGCGGGGACTGCTGGCCGGCGTGGACACCGCGGTGGTGGCCGAGGTGCTGGGCCGGGTGATGGCGGAGGGGGTCGCACTGCCTCCGGCCGCAGTGGCCGCGTTCGGCCTGGGAGGCGGTTCGGCGGCCCGGGCCGCGCCAGAGCTTCCCGCGACGGCCGAGCCGTTGAGCGACACCCAAGGTGAACGCAGCGTTCCGGCGGGGCCGGAGCCGGAACCACACCGACCACCGTGCTTCACCCTTGAGCTGCAGCAGGACAGCAGGCTGGACCTTTCCGCGTTGACCGTGCGAGCGCTCGGTCCCGGCGTTCCCTCCGCGTCCCGGCCGCCCCTGCGGGCCGAGAAGCCGTACGAGACGCTCGTCGGTCCTAGCACCGCACTCACCGTGCCGCCTTCGCCACGCCCCCGCCCCGAGCCCGTCGCCGAGTCCCCGGAGGAGGACGCGTCCCCACGTCAGGCCGTGGGCGACTCTTTCACGCAATACCGCAAGGAGATCGACAGGTTCCCACTGCTCTCCCGGCAACAGGAGGCGGAGCTGGCCCAGGCCATCGAGGCGGGACTGCTGGCTCGCGAGCGGTTAGACGAGGTCGGCCGGAAGATTGCCCCGAGGCCGCGCCGTGAGCTGGAACAGCTGGTCCGGCTCGGGGAACTGGCGTCCACGGACTTCGCCCAGGCGAACCTCCGGCTGGTTGTCAGCATGGCCACCTGGTACACGGGCCGCGGGCTGGACCTCATGGATCTGATCCAGGAGGGCAACCTCGGTCTGCTGCGCGCCATCGAGAAGTTCGACCACCTCAAGGGGAACAAATTTTCGACGTACGCCGTCTCGTGGATCCGGCAGGCGATCACACGGGCACTGGCGGACAAAGGCCGCACGATACGGATCCCCGTCCACGCGTACGAAACCCTGGCCGCGCTACGGAAGGCGGCACGGGAGTTGGGGCACGAGTCACCCACCGACGCTCTCCCCACGGTGGCCGCCCGCGCGGGTGTCACCGTTGACGAGGCGCAGGTCCTACTGGCCCGGGTCCGCCGAGTACTCCCTCTGGAGGACCTGACCGAGTCCATCGGTGACGACGCCTTGCACGAGGAATCGGACCGGAGCATTCAGGGACCACACTGGACCGAACCGGACTTCTACTACGGTGACCTGTCCCCGGCAGAAGTGCGTAAGCTGCTCAGCTGCCTCTCCGAACGAGAGCGCCAGGTGATAACCCTCCGGCTCGGACTCGACGACGGCCCCGAGCTCACCCTCGAAGCAATCGGAGCGGAGCTGAGCCTCACCCGGGAGCGGATCCGCCAGATCGAGTCCAAGGCCCTGTCGAAGCTGCGGGGGCAGATCGGCGAGAACCGGATCCGCGCCGCCCGTCCGGTCCGCGAGCCGTCGCGCGCCGTACCGAGCGACGTGAACGGGCATCCCAGCGACGTGGCCGTGCCTCCCACCGAGTTCGCTTCCGACGCCCCCTGTGTGCGTCGAAAGGTCTACCAGCCCGGGATCATCGTGGTCGGCCATCAGACGATCCACGTGGGCCTGCAGTGGCACGCGAAAACCGTCACCGTCCTGGTGGCGGACGAGTGGTTCCGAGTGGTGCACGACGGGCGCGAGATCACGATTGTCCGTCGCCAACGCACGGGAGTCGGCAAGATCCATGGGGCTCCGGACTGAGGTGGTGCCGGAGCCCACACTCGGCATCACGCCGCGAGGAACTCACTGGTCCGCCCGCTGTACGACACATACAGCGCCTCCCGCGCCCTCGTGCAGGCGACGAACAGCAGGCATCGCTCGGCGGCCAGGTCGGTGGTGTGCTGGATGCGGTCCACCTCGGCCGGGGTGACGGCCGGCGCGAACGGGAAGGCGGAGCGGGTGACTCCGGCGACGGCGACGCACCGGTACTCCAGGCCCTTCATGCTGTGCAGCGTCGACACCCGTACCCCGACCGCGCTCTCTGGTTCGCCGTCCCGCACCCGCACCACGGGGATGCCGGCCGCGGCGAGCCGGTCGCCGAGCTTGCCCGCCAGGGTGTTGAAGCGGGCGCAGACGGCAATGTCCGAGGGCGCGACGCCGGCGTCCATCCAGTCGCGCACTCGGCGCAGGACGGCGTCGGCCTCCTCGTTCTCACTCCCGTGCCCCTCGCACACGGGCTGTGCGCCGTGCAGCAGCGAGCGGTATCCGGTGAGGGTGTCGTGGGCGTCGCCGGTCAGGTCGGCGACGGGCTCGCTGTCGAGCAGGCCGCGGGCCCAGCGCAGGATCTCCTCGGTGGAGCGGTAGTTGACGCGCAGTCGTCCGCTGCGTCCCGCGACGGAGATGCCGAGGGAGCGCAGCGAGACCCGGGCATCGTAGATCCGCTGGTGCGGGTCGCCGGTGACGAACAGGTCGTCGGGGCCTTCGGCCGCCAGGACGCGCAGCAGGCGCCATTGCGCCGGGTGCAGGTCCTGCGCCTCGTCCACGACAACATGGTCGTACGAGGGTCCCGCACCCGGCTTGTCGCGCAGCAGCCGGGTGGCCTCGGCGCAGACCTGGAGCCAGGTGTGCGCCCGGTCACGGGTCAGGCCGTCCTCGAACAGGGTCACGGCCTGCCAGACGCGCCGCCGCTGGGGCTGCCCGAGCGCGCTGCCGCGTCCACGCCGTTCGCACGCCAGGTACTCCTCCTCGCTCCGCAGGTCCTGGGCGAGGACCACGTGCCGGTACTCCTGGGACAGGAACGACTCGTTCCAGGGCAGTTCGAGGCGGCGGGCCACGCGCTGCCAGCGGGTGCGCTCGTCCCGGTCGCCGAGCGCGGTCCCCGGGTTGCCGCGCAGTTGCCGTACGACGCGGTGAGCGACGGCGTCGACCGTGGTGACGTCGACACGGGCGAGCAGCGCCGGGTCGTGGTCGAGCAGCAGGGCGAGGCTGCTCTGCAGGGAGCGGGCCAGGGCTCCGGTGTAGGTGGTGAGGAGGACGCGCGTGTCGGGTGCCCGGTCCAGGAGGTGCTTGACCCGGTGCAGGGCGACGACCGTCTTTCCGGTGCCGGGGCCGCCTGTGATCTGGGCGGGTCCGGCATAGCCGGGCCGGTAGGCGATGCGCCGCTGGGTGGGGTGGAGGAAGATCCGCCAGGCGGCGAAGGGCTTGGTCAGGATGTCGGCGAGTTCGTCGGGGCCGGTGACGAGCGCGATGCGGCTGCGGGTGCGGGTGACGGCGGCGGCCAGGTCGTCCCCGGCGGTGTCCTCCCCCGCCGCGCTCTCGGCGACGGTCGCCTTCTGGCGTACGGCGACGAGATCCCGGTAGATGTCGTTGGGGTCGAGGCCCTCGGCGAGCAGCCACAGCGCCTCGTACTGGTCCTCCGGCATCAGCGACCCGAACGCCTCCAGCTGCGCCTTGCCGGTGACGGTGCGTGCGGCGCGCAGGGTGACGTCGTCGACGCCGAGGTGCCGCAGGACGGTGTCCGACCAGGGGGCGAACAGGAGTTGGGGCGCCGCGGCGGCCTCCTGAGCGAAGAGCGGGGTGATCTGCTCCATGGCGGTCAGGTCGCGTACTTCGAGGCAGCGGGTCACGGAGTTGACCGTGTAGAGCCGTCGGCGGGCCCAGGAGTAGGCCTTGTCGTGGGGAACGACGTGGACGAAGACGAAGAGGTCACTGCCGTCGTCGGGCGCAAGCAGCACGATCCGCAGCCCGTCGTCGACGCGGATGGTTCGCATCCGCGGGTCACGCGAGCTGACCACCGACTCCAGGTGCAGCCCCTTGTCCGCGTGGAGTTGGGCCACCGTCAGCTGCTGGAACTTGGCCATCGCCTTGTGGACGCGGGCGCGGGCCGGTTTGTCCAGCCGGTCGACGCCCTCCCAGAACGTGTTGGTGATCGCGATCTGCGGCATGTTCCCCACCCTCCGACAACACCGACCGACAGAGTATCTGTTGACTCAGTTTACGAAAACCTCCATGATTCGTCGCAGGAGTTGCCGCACGACACAGGGGCATCGCGAGCGCGGGGGTTGTTGGGGAGATGACACTGCTGGAACCGGATACGGACGGCCAACTCGCTCTGGAAGACGACTGTGTGGACCTCTTCGATCTGGCCGGTGACCCTCTGGACGCGGCCGTGGCTCGGCTGAAGGCGGGCGTGAAGCCGACGGCCAAAAACATCGCCCTGCTCACCGAGGCGGCCCGCACCGCGCAGCGCGCCTTCGAGGAGGTCGGCGCGGCGAACGACGTACTGGACGACGCCTCGGACCTGGGCGAGGACCTGACGACCGCACTCGCGGAGACCCTGCGGCGCCGGGTCCGGGCCGAGGTCCCGGCACTGCTCGGCGCCCTGCGGGCCCAGGCGGCGCGTGTCGAGCGCTCCGAGGCCGTCCGTACGATCGCCAACCGCGTTCTCGGCAACGGCGGACCGGACGAGTCGGCCGCCCTGGCCCCCGTCCCCGCCCTCACCGCCGCCCTGCTGCCCCGCGTGCCGTCCGTGTACGACGACGAGGAGGAGGCGGGCGCGAGCCTCGCCGACCTGTGGGAGCGTCAGGAGCGCCTGGAGCGGGTTCAGGACCGGGTGCGCGGGGAGCGGGTGGAGCACGTCGCGGCGCACCTGGTCGCGCTCGCGGAGCGGATCGCCGACCGGGCCTTCCTCGACGCCCGGTTCACGCGGGCAGCACTTGACGAGATGGACCGGGCTTACGCGCTGTGGTGTGCGTGCCTCGACGAGGGCTGAAGTGCCCCTGACTGTCAGCGGGAAGCCCTAAGGTCCTTCCCACGCGCTACGACCGGACCGATCACCGAGGGGGACGCCGTGCAGGCGAAGGAGACGCTGTTCGCCGATCTCGTCCAGGGCAGGGCACAGCAGTTCCAGGTGCCGCTCTATCAGCGGACGTACTCCTGGACGGAGAAGCAGCTCAGACAGCTGTGGACCGACATCCTGGAGCAGGCCGAGCTGCTGGAGTCCGGGGAGAAGGCGAGCACACACTTCCTGGGGTCCGTGGTGCTCGCGCCGTCGCCGCAGAACGAGGCGACGTTCCCCCGCTGGCTCGTCGTCGACGGTCAGCAGCGGCTGACCACGCTGTCGCTCGCCCTGGCCGCGATCCGCGACCACATAGCGGACGGCGAGCCGGACGAGGCCGAGCGCATCGACGAGGAATACCTCATCAACAAGCGCAAGAACGGCAGCGATCGCTTCCGGCTACTGCCGACCCAGGCTGACCGGGCGCAGTTCGCGGCATACGTTCGCGGGCCGCTCTCGGAGCAGGCCGCCGACGGAGCCGTCGCCGCCGCCTACGGCTTCTTCCGCCGCAAGCTCGTCGAGGCCGCCGATCCGGCCGCCCCGCAGGACGTGCTCCGCATCGAGGAGGCCATCACCTCCCGGCTCACACTGGTGGCGGTGACAGCCGAGCGCGCGGACAACGTGCACCGCATCTTCGAGTCCCTCAACAACACCGGCCTCAAGCTGAGCCAGGCCGACCTGCTGCGCAACTACCTGTTCATGCGGCTACCCACCCGCGGTGAGCGCATTTACGAGACCTACTGGCTTCCGCTGCAGGACAGTCTGAGCAACGACGAGCTGGAACAGCTCATGTGGTTGCAGCTGGTGCTCGACGGAGACGACCGGGTCCGCCGCCAGGACCTTTACGCGGCTCAGCAGCAGCGCTTCGAGCGCGGTGAGGTCAGCGAAGCGGAGATCGAGACGTACATCAAGGAGTTGTACCGGCGCGGCGCCCTCTTCCGTCGGCTGCTGCACCCCGAAGTGGAGCCGAACGCGGCCGTCCGCGCCCATCTGCACCGCTTGGACACCTGGCAGGCCCAGGTCACCTACCCCGCTCTGATGCTGCTGCTCGACCGACGCGAACGCAGGGACCTCAACTCCGCGGACACGGCCCGCGCGATGTCGTACATCGAGAGCTTCCTGATACGCCGGATGATGTGCCGCGTGCCGACGAACAACCTCAACAGGATCTTCCAGGCGGTGCCCGGGCAGCTGCCGCTCGACATGCCCGTCGCTGACGGGCTGCACCAGCTCCTCTCTGCCGAGAACCGCTTCTGGCCCGATGACGACGAGCTGCGTGAGAAGGTCCGGACGGCGCCCTTCTACAAGTTCGGCCGCGGGCACCAGCGCAAGATGGTGCTCCAGCGGTTGGAGGAGAGTTACGAGCATCCCGAACCGGTCGACTTCGCCACCGCGCAGCTCACCATCGAGCACGTCATGCCGCAGTCGCCGGGCGACGAGTGGCTCCGGATGTTGAGCGAGGACGTGGTCGACGGCGAGAGCGCGAAGGACCTGCACTCCCGGCTCCAGCACACGCTCGGGAACCTGACGCTCACCGCGGTCAACGCGGAGTTGTCCAATCACCCCTTCGAGCGCAAGCAGGGCCTGCTCCAGGGCAGCCACCTGGAGATGAACCGCCGCATCGCCACCACAGAGCGGTGGGGCGCGGACGAGATCCGCGCCCGTGCCGACGAACTCGCCGACCGCGCGCTCGCGCTGTGGCCGGCCCCGCTGCGCGGAGTCGGCCGAGCGGAGCGGAGCCGGGACTGGAACTTGGCCCACCAGGTGCTCGCGGCGCTCCCCCACGGCACCTGGACGTCGTACGGCGATCTCGCGGCGTTCATCGGCTCCGGCGCCCAGGCCGTGGGCAACCATCTGGCCAATACGCCGGGGGTGGCCAACGCGTACCGGGTGCTCACTTCCGAGGGCAAGGTCTCCGAAGGCTTCCGCTGGACGCCGCAGGACGTGGGAGGAGACGTCCGCGCCCGGCTGAGCGCCGACGGTGTGCGCTTCACGGCCAACGGGGCAGCCGATCCGGCGCAGCGCCTCTCCGCCGACGAGCTTGCCTCGCTGGTCGGGGAAGCCGACGGCGAGGAGGACGCTGCGCAGCGCGCCCCGGAGAGTCAGGGTGAGGAGACGCGCGCCGACCGGTTCTACGCTCAG
The DNA here is from genome assembly GCF_042890865.1 of Streptomyces sp. NPDC002018. Lineage (NCBI taxonomy): Bacteria > Bacillati > Actinomycetota > Actinomycetes > Kitasatosporales > Streptomycetaceae > Streptomyces > Streptomyces sp. NPDC002018. The sequence goes on along the minus strand of NZ_JBIASO010000030.1, from coordinate 58,858 downwards.
CTCGTGGCGGAGAACTCCGACGAGAGGCGGTTCTTCCGGCGGCTCGCGACGCACGACTCCCCCGAGACCGTGGAAGCGGTGCGCGCGCTCTTCGCCCACTGGGAGGAACTCGGCGGCTCAATCCACTGGGTAGGAAACGACACCATGAGCAACGCCTTCCTCGCGCTGAGTGAGACGATCGCCCCGAGCCGCTGGATCTCGCCGATGAGCTTCATGCCGGGCAGTGGGTGGGCCGGCTCGGCGCACGTCGCCTTCCAGATTCTGGCCGTACAGGAGCCTTTCACCGACCACGCCCTGCGCGCCGAATTCCTCAGGCGCCTCAACGACCTTGAAGGTGTCGACCTCCAGGAGAGAAAGCCCGGGCCGGACCCCAGATTCGAGTTGTCCGTGCTGGAGAAGGACCGCAACCGTGAGCTGCTCGTCGAGACTCTGACGTGGTTCCGGGACCGCTGGGAGAGTCGGGGCACGGACTGAGGCAGGGACTCAGGGGCCCAGGTTGATCGTCACGAGTCGAACAGTGCCCCCTGGCGGTCCGCCCCTCGCCAAGGGGGGCGAGCAAGGACGAGACCCCTTACCTCAGCCGCGCCCGCCCGCGTAACAGGCGGGCGACGGCCGGCATCTGCCGGCCGGTGGTGAACAGGTCGTCGAAGAGGAGGATGGTGGTGCGGTCCTCGACACGGCGCTCGATGCGGATGGACTTGGCATGGGCGGCAGCCGCGAGGCGTTTGGCTCGTCGCGCCCGGCTCACCTCACGTCGACGAGTCCTCGGCCGCCGGGCCGACGGCCTCATCGTGCCGCAGAGCGGGCTGTTCCGGCCGTCCCCGGAAGGCGGCTCCCTTGGCTGTCCGCGATTCGACGCGTTCCACGATGCGGTCGATAACCCGTTGAGGGTCCTTCCACTTCAGCGCCAGCCGGTCGTGGTCCATCCCGTGTTCGGAGACGATGTCCCGCAATTGTTCGAGGCCGAGCTCGCTCAGGCTCGAACGGAGTCCCGTCTCGCCGGATTCGGCGAGCACCGCGAACGGGTCGATCACTCCCGCAGCTCGTCGGCTACGCCTCGGGCGTTCTGCCGGCCGAGGTGCGGTCTGCGCATCGGGAGGCGTCAGCGCCTTGGCCAGTGCTCGGGCGAAGCGTGTCGTGCGTGCGGCTTCGGACGCCACCACGCCGAGGACACGTGCAAGCGTCGCCGCGAGCTCCGGGTCGGAGGCGCCGAGCTTGGTCAGGGCTTCTTCGGCCTCTCGCACCTGGGCATTCAGGAGACCGCTGTCGTCGGGCCGACTGTCGCTCTGCTCGATCACGCCTTCTCCTCGACCAGTTCGATGAACTCCTGCGTCATGCCGCGGAAAGCGTCGAAACCGCCCTGGTAGCCGTACTTCTGCCGCAGGGTACCGCGACCGACGAACTCCGCCGAACCGGCGATGTCGTTCTTCTCTGGGATGAAGGTCGGCAGCACGGCGGGGAGCTTCTTGTCGCCCTGAAGTCCCCTGACGGTGTTCCAGTGGACCGTCGAGTTGGCCTTGTATTTCGTGATGACGATGCCGATCTCCTTGATGGTCTCCCCCAGGTCGTCCGCGAAGGCCCGCACCCGCCGCTGGATCTGAGGAATGCCGTAGGTGGACAGGACGTCGGGAATGGTCGGGATGATGTATCCCTCGGAGATGCGCAGACCGTTCAAAGTGACGATGCCGAGGTTGGGAGGGCAGTCGACGAGGACGTAGTCATAGTCATCAATGATCTTCCGGATCGCCTTGCGCAGGAGATCGGTGGGGTTGTTGGCGTGGAAACGCCCCCTGGGCATGGACGCCAGGCGGTCCTGGACGTCGATGAGATCCAGCGAAGAAGGCAGGAGGTCCACCTTCGTCACCGCGTCCACGGAAGAGACATTGCGCTGGAGAGTCTTCTCCAGGTCGAACTCCAGAGGCTCGTCTTCGGGCCGGAGGGCATCCTTGAACAGGGTCGCCAGGGTGTATCCCTCGTCGTTGAGTTCCTCCCACTTCTCCTCCCCGATCAGGACCGTGGTCAGATTGGTCTGCGGGTCGAGATCGACCACCAGGACCCGCTTACGGAACTCCGCGGAGAGGAACTCCGCGAGTCCGGCCGTGGTGGTGGTCTTCCCGACGCCGCCCTTCAGATTGATGGTCGAGATGACATGGGCTTTGGGTGCCATGTGCTTCTTCCTCCGTTTGAGGTAGCGCTGAATCTGACTCGCCCGGAACACCGGGCCGCTCCGCAGGTCCGCGACGGGAGTGGGGAAGTGTTTGTCACGAGCGCGCCAATTCGCTACGACCGTCCGGCCGACCCCCGCCATCTCCGCCACTTCGAACAGTCCGACGAGTTGGTCTTCCGCCTCGGGCGTGCCTGCCATGACATCTCCCCGTGAACGGCCTTCACGCTTACCCGTTAAGCGTGAAGGCCGTTCACAACCACCGTCAATCCCCAACTCCGTTGGCCGGGAGCACAGTTGAGTTCACGCGCCCCCCTTGCGCGCGGGTTTGCGCTGGGCGCACTCCGCCCAGATTGGACGAGGAGACCGTCGAACAGCGCGTGGCCGCACGGTTGGACCGCCAGGAGATCTTTAAGCGTTGGCCGCCGCCGTTCACAACGTTCACCATCGAGGAATCAGTCTTGCGCCGCCCGCTCGGTGGGTGGGACGTTCATTACGAGCAACTTGAAGCACTGCTGAGGTTCGGCAGACTGCGCAGCGTCGAACTCCAGGTGCTGCCGATAGACCGCAGGGAACACCCCAGCCTGGGCGGGCCGTTCATCATGCTCACACCGAAGGGCAAGCCACAGGTGGCCTATCTGGAGGTGCAGCACATCAGCCGGCTGATCACCGACCCGGACGAGGTCCGTATCCTTGCCGCACGCTACGGCAGCATCAGGGCGCAGGCACTCACGCCAGAAGAGTCACTGACCCTGATCGAGAAGATGCTGGGAGACCGATGAACGCCGAACAGCCCACACGGCTGGACTGGTTCAAGAGCAGCTACAGCAGCGGCGAAGGGGGTGCGTGCATCGAGGTCGCCGCCGATGGGACCGCCGTCCGCGTACGGGACTCCAAGGAACGGGGCGCCGGTCCGCAGCTCGCGTTCACGCAGGATGCGTGGGCCGGGTTCGTCGCGGACCTCGGGCGGGACGGGCTCTGCCCCACCCGCCCGAGGCTGCGGCACTCAGGCCGCGTGACGCGGCCCCTTCCCCGGGGGCGGGTCCAGCACGGTTCGGTACTCGTCGCCGGTCACGCGGGCCTCTTCCATGCGGCCGTAGAGGTCAAGGATGAGGTTCTTGGTGCGGTAACTGCCATGGGCGGCTTCCTCGTCACTCTTGAGACGGGAGAACGCGTCCATGACGTACTCCGCGTCATCGCGAGCCAGTCCGTAGAGGTGGAAAAAGGCAGCGTCCAGCTCTGCACGCAGCAATCTACGCCGTTCCTCATCCCACCGGAACGGGCGTCCCGCCACACCGATCGCTCTGGCGAAGGCCTCCATGTCACTAGCGGTGTAGGCAAGTTCAGCCACTCTTGCGGCAATCCACTCCGCCACGGTCTCGCCGCCGCTCCATGGACACGGCTGGTCGCCTGTCTCGGGGCCGGGCACTGGAAGCTGGTGGGCCGTGAAGAACTTCAGGTGTGTACCGCTGAACTTCTGACGTGCCACGAAGTCGAGCACGTACGAGGACAGCGCCGCCTGGAGCAGCGCAGGATTGCCGAAGGAAGGCAACATCAACAACGTGCCGTCAGGAACGGCAGTGCGACGCAGAGCCGTGTTGATCATGGTCCGACGGTCCGAGGTCCGGCAGATGTCACGCCACCCCAACAGCCAGTCCTCGTACCACTCCTTATCCGTCAGTCGCGTCTTAACCCCCGGCCACATGATCGGGTTCAGCTTCTTATCCCGCTTACCAGAGTCCACGTCGAACTCCGGCGCCCAGTACCGGGGCAGCGGCGCGAAGTCGGGATCGTCGTGCTGCTCCGGCGTCACACGCGGGAGGGTGCCGACGTTGGCCTGGGCCTGGGTCTGACCCTCGTACGTGCCGAGGCGGTGGTCGAAGTGGTGGAGCATCTTCGCCTCGTACAGCGGGAGGTAGCGGCGCGTCTTCCCCTCTTCGTCGGTGCGCGTGAAAACGTTTCCGATCAACTGCCAGCCCTCGTCCGCCAGTTCCTGCTTACCGCGGAACAGGTGGGAGTCGGAGGCCATGTTGAACAGGCCCTGCCGGAAGGTCAGACCCCACGGGTTGCTGCCGCCCCTGCCGTATTCGTCCGGCTCCTTGAGCAGAACCGGAACTCGGCTGTAGACGCCGAAGGTGATCTCCGCGTCGCGCCGGGACTCGAAGACGGGGAGGTTCCCGGTGTTCGGGTTGACCAGCAGGATCTCCTCCAGCGGCATGGCGAAGCGACGCTCCGGCAGATCCTCCATGTACCAGGTCCCGAACGCGAAGGAAGCCTCATCAACCCGCGCCGCCGGGCCTGTGACCGTAAGCAGGCAGAAGCGCACGCGATGGTCCACGTCCCGGCTCAATACGAACGCCTCGTTCTTGAAGTCCAAGAACGACACCAGCCGCTTCGACCGCACCAGATCGGAGAAGAACGGCGCCGTCGTCGCGTCCGTGGCGATGCCCGTCTGCAGGACCAGCCCGAACCGCCCTCGCGGCGCGATCCCGTGCGACGCCGCCTCCGCGAACAGCGGGTACGTGTTCAGCTTGCCGCGCGCGGCCAGCGGGAACCGGGCCGACCAGCGCGCGAGATGGGAGAAGCCGTCGGACAGCCGCTTGTCAGCGATGTATTCGGCGTGCAGTTCCCGATCGGCCTCGTCCTCGCTCTCCGCGAGTTCGTCGATCAGGGCCTGACGTGCCGCCTGGTTCGCAGCCTTGGCGATCTTCGGGGCGACAGTGGCGAAGTACTCCTCGGTCTTGAACTCAAGGGTCTCCCACGGCGGATTCCCCAGCACACAACTGAACCCGCCCTTCCACCCGGTCCGCTCGTCCACCCCCGGCCCCTCCGCATCCGCAGGAACCCGGAACACCTCCGGGAACTCCAGGTGCCAGTGGAAGAACCGGTACTCCTCCCGCAGATCCTCGATGTGCTTCAACGTACCGTCGGGCAGGCTCGCGCCGCCGTCCTCGGAGTGCAGCGTGAGTAGGGACTTCGTGGTCAGCGCGGGCGGCGTCGCCGTCTTCGTCTTCTTCCAGACGAACGCCGCGCACCACGCGTCGGCCAGCTCCAGGGCCCGGATGTAATCCGGGGAGGTGGTCAGTTCGCGGTATGCCTTGGCCTGGTTCCGGACGTCCTCCAGTTTCTGCGAGTCCGTCCCGGTGATTGCCGAGACCGTCTCGCCGAACCCCGCGTTGGACTCGGCCAGCACCTCCTCCTCCGCGAACAGGGCGTCCTGGTTCGCCCCGTGGCGCAGCGCGATCTTCCACGCGGTCCGCTCCGCCGCGTTGCGCTTCTTCAGGTCGGTGACGTGCTTCGACTCGTCGCCCTCCAGCGGCTTGAACGCGTCGTCGGGCAGACCCTCGGCCAGCAGCTTCGGCGTGGTGCCCAGAAGGCCGTTGCCGTGCTTGATGTGGGCGTCGAGGAAGGTGAGCGGACGGCCCGGCCTCATCGCCTCGATCCACAACGACACCTTGGCCAGTTCCACAGCCATCTCGTTGAGGTCGACGCCGTACACGCACCGCGCGATGACGTCCCGCAGCGCGTGCCGTACGTCCTCGGCGCTCGGCTCGGGGTCGTCCTTGCGAATCTCGGCGAGGCGGCGGGCGATGCGGCGGGCCGCGGCGACCAGGAAGTGGCCGGAGCCGCAGGCGGGGTCACACACCGTCAGGGCGAGCAGCGCGTCCTCGCGCTCCTTCTTCGTCGTACCGGACTTGACGGCCTGGTCGATGACCGGGTCGAGGGTGGAGTCGAGGAGGCAGTCGATGAGGGGGGACGGGGTGTAGTAGGAGCCGGAGGTCTTGCGGTCGTTGCCGTCCAGCTTGGCCAGGACATACTCGTTGCCCTCGCCGAGGCGCGGCTCCAGTTCGAGCAGGGACTCGTAGACCGAGCCGAGCTCGTCGGCGCCGAGGTGGCGATAGTCGACCTTGCGGGGGCGGCCGAGTTTGGCGTCATACACCTCGGACAGGGCGCGTACGGCCTCGTACAGGGACTGGTTGGACAGGCTGAGGCCGTCCAGGATCGCGTCCGTGACAGTGGGCTCGAACAGGCCGCCCAGCGCCGGGAGGCCGAGCTCAGGGCGGCCGCCCGGCGTGCCGAGGCCCTCGATGACCAGCCGCAGCGCCTGCCACTGGTCGCCGTGGAGGGTGCCGGTGCGGCGGGCGACGCGGCGCAGTCGGGCCGTGGAGAAGTACTTCTCGTACGTCTCGCGGGCCTGCTCGGTGGCGTCGGGGTGCAGGAGCAGGTCGCGGTCCTCGGTGACGAAGAGGAACAGCAGGCGGTAGGCGAGGCGCAGCAGGGCCGGGTGGAGGTCATCGCGGACGTTCTTGTCGCGGGTGCGCAGGGCCTCGCGCAGGTCGGCGTTGTCGGGATGGGCGATCAGGCCCGTGCCGATCACGGTCAGGGCCTTCTCGACGCCCTTGCGGAGTTCCTTCAGGGCGCGGGTGCCGCTGTCGATAGCTTCGGTGCGCCACTTCTCCAGCGGGCAGGTCGCGGCCGGCTCGCCCTCGGCGCGGGGCTCGAAGCGGGTGCGGTGCAGCAGGCGCCAGAGGAGGACGAAGTCGTCGGAGCGGTCGCCGTCGAAGACCGCCTGGAGGTCGAACTCGATGAAGGCGGCGCCGGTGAGGGAGGCGGACTCGCGCAGCAGGCGCAGCTGGCGGCCGTTGGAGAGGACGCCCCAGAGGGTGGAGTCCGCCGAGCGGTTGAGGTACTCCTGCACCATCGACTGAGGGGCCTGCTTGGCCAGTTCGGTGGTGCGCGTGTCGAGGGGGACGTTCCAGCCGGTGAGGTGGACGGGGACGTGCGCCCAGTGGTGGCTGACCTCGAAGTCCTTCTCGCCGTCGTGGGAGGGCAGGCCGGGCGCGGGGACGGGGGTGAGGGCGCCGAAGCCGAGCTGTTCGAAGAGGGGCAGCAGCCAGCGTTCGGTGGTGACGCCGACCGCGTGCACGCCGGGGTCGGCGTCTGCGCCGTCGCGTGCCAGGGCGTCCTGGTAGGCGGCCCACACGCCGCGCAGATAGCCCCAGGAGCGCTCGGCGGCGCCCCGTACCGAGTCACCCTTGGCGTAGAGGCGGTAGTCGGCGGGCTTGGAGCCGGTCTGCTCCTTGCCCTCCTTGATGCGGACCAGGAGGTCGTACGGCAGGAGGCCGCCGACGGTGGCGACGGAGTCGGTGACGAGGGTCCTGGCGGTACTCATGCGCCCACTCCCTGGGGGAACGTCGGGGCCGGGCGGTAGTGGTACACGCCCAGGATGTCCGGGTCGCCCTGGGGGACGACCTTCAGGCCCGCGAGACGGGCGCGGGAGGCGGTGCGGACCCTGCGGTGCGAGGCCTCCAGGGTGCGGCCCAACTCGGCTGACTGGTCCCGTAGTTCGGGCATGATCGCGGGCAGGGCGGCCAGAATCTCGGCGATGTGCTCGGTGGCGAACTTGGGGTCTGTGTTCTGCGTCGCGCGGGCTTCGAGGAGGGCCACAGCCTCGTCCTCCGGCAGCCACTCGGGGGTGTCGGGCCTGCCACGGTAGGCGACCACGCGGGCGTCCTCGGCGAGCTGCTCGCGCACCGAGCCGTCGCGGGCCGGCAGGTTCAGCTGGAAGCGGTGGCGCACCAGCAGGAGCGTCGTGTTCCGCTCCACGGCCTTCGTACGGACGACGCCGCAACGGCGGGCCGGGCGCTGCCACTCGGGGAGCTTGCCGACGTCGTCGAGGGCCGCGTCCAGGACGAAGCGGGCGACGGCGGCGACCACCGGGTCGGTGCGGGTGAGGGCGGCCTCGCCGCGCGGGGCGCTGGGGGCGTCGTGGAAGACGACCGGGCGGGGGTGGCGGGGGCCGAGCGCGTGCGAGACGGTGTCGCGCAGGCCCTGTGGGAGGGCGTCGGTGTGCGCGGTGAAGCCGCCCTGCTTCGTGGGCGCGGGCATGCCGCGCAGGGCACCCAGGGCGCGGCGGGTGAAGTCCCGTACCTCCTCGCCGGTGCCGAGCGCGGCGAGGATCTCGTCGACCTCGGCGGCCACCTCTTCCTTCTTGATGGTGAGCTGGGCGTACCGGGAGCGGTGGCGCTTCTCCCGCTCGGCGGAGGACTGCCAGGCGATCTCGAGCTGCTCGGCCACCTCCTCCTGCGCGAACAGCCCCTCCTGCTCGTACGCCGACCGCTCGCCGCGCAGAATCAGGCCCTCGAAGACGGCCTGCATGGCGCTCTCGGACTCCTGAGGCACGGGCACGGAGATGCCGGTGACCCGGCGGATGCGCTCGTGCTTGCGGAGCAGGACGTTGAGGACGATGCCGTCGACGGGGTTGTCGGCGCCGTACAGGGTGAGCGCCTTGACGACGTCGGTGCGCTGGCCGAAGCGGTCGACGCGGCCCTCGCGCTGCTCGTGGCGGGTTGGGTTCCACGCGAGGTCGTAGTGGACGACGGCGTCGAAGGACTCCTGGAGGTTGACGCCCTCGGAGAGGCAGTCGGTGGCGACCAGGACGCGGCGCTCGGGCGCGGGGTTGCCCTCCTCGTCGGTGCCGGTCAGCTCGGCGATGCGGGTGACGCGCTGGTCGGGCGAGAGTTCGCCGGTCACGGAGGCGACCGCGACCGGGTGTTCGGTGCCCTTCTTGTTGAGGATTTTCTTGAGGTGGTTGGCCACGTAGTCGGCTGTCGCGATATAGCGGCAGAAGACGATGGGCCGGTAACCCTTGTCGAGGAGGTCGGAGACGGTGGTGATCAGCTTCTTCAGCTTGGCGTCGCGGGTCGGGCCGTAGAGCTTCTTCGCCGATTCGGCCATGGCGACCAGGCGGGCCTTCTCCTTGTCGTCGGCCTCGGTGCCGGTGGCCTCGGTGCCGTTGGCCGTGGGGAGGCGGGTGCCCGGTACGGCGTCCGCGGACTCGGGGGTCTCGCTGTCGGCCGGGTCGGAGACGGTGCGCTCCCCGGTGCGGTCCGCCTCGGCGGGGGTGTCCGCCTCCTCGACGCCGGCGCGGGTGTTCAGGGACTGCACGGCGGCGGCCGGGGAGGAGGACAGGGTGCGCAGCAGGGCGAGGGTGGACCACCAGCGCTGGCGCTGCTGGAGGGCGCCGTCCGCCGCGCGTACGGTCTCGCGGGCGTACGACAGAACCTCGTCGAGGAGCTTCTTGTAGTCGCGGTGCAGGGTGTAGGCGGTCTCGGCGGTGTCCCGGGAGGACGGGAAGTGCGCGCCGTCCTGGAAGTCCTCGCGGATGTCGGCGCGGCGGCGCTGCACGAAGAACTCGGCGAGCAGCCTACGGCCCGCGTCGGTGTCGAAGGGGACGGAGGCCAGACGGTCGTCGAGCAGACCGATCAGGCGGCGGAAGGGCTCCTCCTTGCCGCTGTGTGGGGTGGCCGTGACCAGCAGGAGGTGCCGGTCGGTCCGGTCGGCGAGGGCGCGCAGCAGCGCGTACCGCTGCTGGGAGGAGCGGGCGGACGCGCCGACCGTGGAGTCGGAGACGCAGGAGTGCGCCTCGTCGACGATCACCAGGTCGGGACAGTGGCGCAGGAAGTCCTCCCGGTGGCGGGGGGACTTGATGAAGTCGGTGGAGACGACGTACGCGCCGTCGGGGCGGAACACCGACTGGCCGTACGGGGTCTCGCGCTCCAGGCGGCCGATCGTGGACGGCAGCACGAGGCGGGCGTCGACGCCGAACTTGCCGTACAGCTCGGCCCGCCACTGCTCGGCCAGGGCGGGCGAGCACAGCACGACCAGGCCGCGGGCGTCGCCCTGCGCCAGCAGCTCGGCGGCGATCAGCCCGGCCTCCACGGTCTTGCCGATACCGACGTCGTCGGCGATCAGCAGCCGGACGGTGTCCTGGCGCAGCGCCATCAGCAGCGGGACCAGCTGGTAGGGGCGGGGGTCGACGGCGATCGAGGCGAGCGACCGAAAGGGGCCCGCGCCGGAGCGGAAGCCGATGCGCAGGGCGGTGCGCAGCAGCCCGGCGGCCTGCTGGTCGCCGAGGTCGGAGGGGGTGGGCGGGGCGAAGGTGGCGGGGACGACGGTCTCCAGGCCGGGCAGGACGCCCGCGATGTCGTCGTCGGCGCCGCCGAGTGGGCGCAGGACCAGCAGGTCGGGTGTGGAGTCGGGCAGCACGACCCACTCACGGCCCCGGGCGTGGACGAGGGAGCCGACGGCGTACTGCCGGGTCGGCTGGGCGGCGGTGGTCATGCGGGCCTTCCGGGGTCGAGGCGGTAGGGGTCGTTCGGGTGCGTCAGCCGGGGCGGTGCCCGGACGGCTCGTCGGCGGGCTGTGAGACGGGGCGGGCCGATGGGCTCCGCCCCGCCCCCGAGGTCAGCGGCGCGCCTCGCCGAACACCGAAGGGTAGTCGGCCACGGCCTTCGACCAGTCGTCGTCGTAGCGGATGCGGACGACCTCCCAGCCGATCTCCTTCAGCCGCTCGGCGGCCTCCTCGTCGCGCAGCGTCGTCTCGGCGTGGTCGTGGTGCGGGCCGTCGACGAAGACCGCGACGGGCCCGAAGGAGGTGTCGTAGACGAAGTCCGGCTTGGACAGGGCCGCGCTCAGCCTGACCTGCTGGTGGTCGGGCAGGCGGTGGCCGTGGGTCCTGAGGTAGGCGACGAACCGCTCCTCCAGGGAGGAGTCGGCGCCCTCGATGAGCGCGTCGGCGTGCTCGTCGCGGGTGCAGCCCGCGTGGCTGGAGCCGACCTCGCCGCCCGCGAAGTCCATCAGCAACTGCTTCACCAGGGTGCGGTCGATCATCCGGTGGTGGCGCTGGTTACCGAAGGAGAGCAGGCAGTCGTAGCAGCCCTTCTCGCACGGGTCGCCCTTGCGCTTCTCGGCTCCCCGGTCGCGCCCGACCTGGTCGAAGTGCGCGATCTCCAGGGCCCGGCGGGCGGCGCGGGCGAGCGCATCGGGCTCGGCCTGGAGGCGGCGCAGGACGCCCGCGCCGCCCTCGGCGCTCTCGATGAACAGCAGCCGCTCGCGGGGACCGTCGTGCGGCGGCAGCTCCTCGGTGTCCAACTCGGAGTCCTCCAGCTGGAACTCGGCCTCGATGCCCCGCTCCAGCGCGTATTGGAGGGTGATCGCGGTGTCCCTGTCGACGGGGGCCGCGAGCTTGAGCACGAGGATGTTGCGGGTGTCCTGGACGTACGGGATCACGGGGATCTTGCGCACGACCTTCTCCGCGTCGGCGAGGCCCTCGTCCTCCACCGGGGTCTCCCGGCCGGGCGCACTCGTGCTCGGCCTGCCGGTCGAGCCGGCCAGCCACTGGCCGGTGACCGGGTCGAGCCAGAAGCCGATATCGCCCTTGGCGACCGAGCGGCGGTAGCCCAGGTTGGTGAGCCGGACGGTGGCGCTGTCGCCGTAGACCAGTTCGGCGAGGAGGCGGCCGGCCGCGGCCTTCGCCTCGGCGCGCAGCGAACCGTCCCGGCCGTTCTCGTGCTGCTTGAAACGGTAGGAGATCTCCACCGCGTAGCCCGTGCACTGGCGCTCCTCCTCGTCGGAGGAGATCCGGTCGCGGCGGTGGGTGAAGACGGTGTGCAGGTGCAGCAGCCCGGTGCGGGGATCGCCGTACGAGCTGCCGCAGCCCAGGCAGGTGTCCTCGCGCCGCTCCTCGGGGGACAGATAGCCGCAGCCCTGGCACACCTTGGCGCTCTCGGTGGTCAGTTCGCCGCTGGTGTCCGGGGGCAGCTGCACCCGGTCCACCTTGAACCGGCTGCCCTCGTGGTAGATCAGCGCGCCCGGCCCGAACTCGCGGATCGCGATGAAGCGGGACCGCTGGAGGTAGTCGCCGTCGTAGCCGCGGCTGGTGCGGCCGGTGCCGGGGATGTACGCGGCGAGCGGCAGCCGGGGGAAGGAGTAGCCGGGCAGGAAGCCCTCGGAGGCGAAGTAGCGGTACGGGTAGAAGTCGGACAGCACCGTGCGCTCGCCTCCCTGCCTGTTCTCCAGGAGGGCGATCTGGTTCTCCGCCTGGGCGCGGCGGCGGACGGCCTGGGCCTGGGAGCGGCCGGTCGCCGTGCGGTTGCGAATGTTGTCGTGCTGGATCTCCCGCTCCTCCAGGGCCTTGCGGTAGAGGTTCCGCCAGCGTCCGCACTTCTCGTCGAAACGCCCGGGGGCCTTGGCGACGGTGTCCTCCAGCCACTGCTCGTGCCACCAGGACGTCTCGCGCAGGGCGTCGACGCAGCCCGCAAGGACGGTGCGGGCCCGCACGAGGGCGCGCTGCTGGGCGGCCGGGCCGCCGATCTGCTCCCGCACCTCGGGCAGCAGCTCCAGCGAGGGGGTCTTCCCGTCGGTGTCGAGGATCTTGGTCATGGTGCGGCCGAGTTCCAGGCGGGTCTCGGCGAGCCAGATGGCGTGCACGTGGGAGGCGAGCAGGTCCTCGTTGGCCAAGTCGAGGCGGGGCGCGGCGACGGTGCCCGCGACCATCTGGTCGGAGCGGGTGAAGTAGTACTGGTCGTGGCTGTTGCCGGTCGCGCAGTACGTGGTGACCAGCGCGGGCTGGCCCGAGCGGCCCGCGCGGCCCGAGCGCTGGGCGTAGTTCGCGGGGGTCGGCGGGACGTTGCGGAGGTTGACGGCGTTGAGGCTGGCGATGTCGACGCCGAGCTCCATCGTGGGCGAGCAGTACAGCAGGGGCAGCGGCAGCCCCTTGCTGAACAGCTTCTCCCGCTCCTCGCGGACGTCGGGGTGAACCTGGGCGGTGTGCTCGGCGGCGTGCAGTCCGGCGAAGGTGGACGCGACCTCCTTGTAGAGCCCCTTGAAGAAGGCGTTGACGCGGGGGCCCCGGCCGGTGCGGTAGGTGCGGCGCAGCCGGTCCACCGCGCCGTGCTCGTCGTCACGGGCGTGCCAGCGGATCACCGGGTGGTGGATCTGGTAGCCGGGGTCCTCGCCCCGGCCCTGGGTGATCCGGCTCAGTACACCGCCGTCGGCGAGGATTTCCAGCAGGTCGCGGATCACGTCCTGGGCGTCGTCGAGGGCGAGGTCGTGGCCCCAACCCGGGAAGGTCTCCGGCTTGCGGACGTGGCGGCCGAAGGCGGTGCGACCGGTGAGGTTCAGCTCGCTGCGGGTGCGCCCGGAGCGGCCCGGCCGGCCGGAGCGGGCCACCGCGACGCCGGGCGCGGGGGGCGCGGACTCGGTCTCGGCGATGGCCCAGGCGTCGTTGAGCTTGGCAGACTCCTTGCCCAGTTCGTTGAACTTGGCCTCGGTGAAGTACGGGGTGTCCACGGCGCGCTGGCGGCGCAACTCGTCCATGAGGACGCGGGCCAGTTCGAGCCGCGTCGCCGGGGTCGCGGTGCGCAGCGGCCCGGCGGCGCGCTGCCAGCGCTCCTCGTCCTGGGCGATCTGGTCGAGCCCCGCGTACTCCAGGCCCAGCAGACCGGTCTGCTCCAGGTTGGGCATGGTGATCCGCCAGCCACGCTCCAGGTCGAGGAAGAGCCGGTACTCCGCCACCTGGGCCAAGGCGCTCAGCGTCTCCTCGGCGAGTGCCTCCACCTCGGTGGGGTTGTTGGCGTACTCGTGACGGGCCAGCCCCATAGCGGCCACGACCTCTTCGCCCAGCCGCTTCCAGCGCAGGCCCGCCTCTCCCGCCTTCAGCATGGCGCGGTAGAGGGCGCCGCGCAGCTGGGTGACCATGACGAAGTCGTTGAAGTGCCCCGCCTGCAGGCTGGCGTCCTGCCTGTTGTCGACGAAGGTGAGCAACTTGCGTGCGTCGTCGCCGAGTTCGTCCGCGGGCAGACTCTTGAGGTGGCGGACGATGGAAGCACTGACGACGGAGGTGGCAGTGGAGCGGCCCTCCTGGTCGAGCGTCATCAGCTTGGCGAAGTCGCGCTCCCTGACCTGCTCGTAGCTGACCCCGCACTCCAGGCAGAACAGGAACGGGGCGGGCACGTAGGTGGCGTACAGGCTGTCCCCGTCCTTGTTGACCGCCGTGCCGTCGGGCCTCACCCACACGGGCTGCGGGGCACGTTTCTTGCGGCTCGCGGTGAGGACGGGCGTGCCCTTCTTCGGGTCGAGGGTGAGCCAGCTGTCGGGGAAGCGGCGCTGGTCAATCGCGTCCGTGACACGCTCGGGCCACGGGTTGGTGGCCGAGAGGTAGAGGTAGCCCTGCTCGTCGTCCGCGTCCTCACGGGTGCGGAAGGCGAGCGTGCCGTCGTCGCTCTGCTCGCGGGCCACGGTGAGGTACTCCTGGCCGCACTCGCGACAGAAGGACAGCGGCAGCAGGAGCTTCTCCGGCTCTCCGGGCACCCGCTGCTGGTAGGTACGGGTGATGTGGCGGCTGTCTGCCGGCTCCAAGGAGACGTACGCCGAGCCGCCCTTGGAGAGGAACTGGTGGAGGCGGAACGCGAACAGTGCGCGGTCGTCGGCGTCGCGGACCTGCGTACCGGCCCGGAGCGTGGACCGGATCGCCTTGGTGCAGGCGGTGTACTGCGCGTCCTCGGGTGCGTCGCGCGGGATGTCGAAGGCGTCCTCGCGCAGGACTCGCGCGGCGAGCTCCACGGTGGTGGGCTTGGCGCGCACCAGCAGACGGGTGTCGTCCTCGTCGGTGGTCTCGGTGAGGCCGAAGGCGGTCTCGACCCAGCGGGCCAGCGGGTCGGCCTTGAGTGCGTCGTACTCCAGCGGAGGGTTGTTCTCCCTTACCCGGGCGGCGAGTTCGGCCCGCGTGGGTGTCGTGTCGCCGGTCGCGCGGACCAGGGTCTCGCCCACCACCCGGTCCGGGGAGATCTCCGTGTCGAACAGCGTGGAGGCGACCTCGGCGACCTCAATGCGGCGGGCGGCGGGGGTGCCCTTGGTGGACATGGTGGCGGAGGTGCCGACGCACTGCAGGGCGGGCGACTCGCACGCCTCGCGCACACGCCGAACCAGCAGGGCGACGTCGGCACCCTGACGGCCGCGGTAGGTGTGCAGTTCGTCCAGGACGAGGAAGCGCAGGCCCTTGGCCCGGCCGATGAGCCGCTGGCGCTCCTCGGGGCGGGTGAGCATCAGCTCCAGCATCACGTAGTTGGTGAGCAGGATGTCCGGCGGGGTGTCGAGGACCGCGTCCTTCTCGGACTGCTTCTCCTGGCCGGTGTAACGGGCGTATGTGACGGGCTCGTTGCCCTCGCCGTATCCGGCGGTGAGGAACTTTCTCAGCTCGCCCCGCTGACTGTTGGCTAGCGCGTTCATCGGGTAGACGATGATCGCCTTGATGCTCGGGGGGTCTCCGGGCCGCTTCTCGCTGAGGATCCGGCTGACGATGGGCACGATGTAGCCGAGGCTCTTTCCGGAGCCGGTGCCGGTCGTCAGGACGTACGAGTCCTTCGAGTCGGCGGCCTCGATGGCGTCGCGCTGGTGCCGGTGGAAGCGGATGAGACGGATCGTCGCACCCCGCTTGTCCTTGCCGGTGCGGAAGATCCGCTTGCACTCGGGGTGGAGGAGGCCGAGTTCGTCGGCGAGGTGGTCGACGCTGCCGCCGGGCGCGAAACTCGGGTTGAGTGAGAGCCAGGGGTCGGGCCACTGGTCGCCGTCGGCAAGGGACTTGGTCACCTTCTCGCCGATCCGCGGGTCCTCAATCACCACCGATCCGGACGTGTACTCCTTGTAGTCCCGGATGAGCCGACGGTGCACCTCGAAGACGTCCACGTGATCCTCACTAGCTCCCGACACAATCCACGCCTCACCGTAGTGGGTGAGGCGCACGGGACGAACCGCCCCGCCTTCAACCCATTAGAGCAAGAGCATGTGAACTCAGTCAACGAATAAAGCGTCGCGCGGACGGCATCCGAAGCACCGCCGTGTCACACTCTCCCTGACACCAGCCCGGGCAGGGCGCGGCAGGGCACGGAGGGGACGGGCCGCAGCGCAAATGGACACCGGAACACTGATCGCCGGTCGCTACCGGATCAAGCGCCTCATCGGCCGGGGCGGCATGGGAGTCGTCTGGCTCGCCCACGACGAGAACCTGGGCCGCGACGTGGCACTGAAGACCATGAACGTCGATTTAGGACTCACCGAGGAGCAGCGCGCCCGCGACGCCGAAAGGTTCCGCCGGGAGGCGCAGGCCGTCGCGCGACTCGACCATGCGGGCCTCGCCACCGTCTACGACCTCGGCGAGGAGAACGGCACCCGCTTTCTCGTCATGCAGTACGTGATCGGGCCCCCGCTCGACGACCGGATCATCGAGGAGGGCCCGCTCTCCATCGAGGAGACCGCGTCGATCGGCGTCCAGATCGCCTCCGTTCTGGGCTCGGTGCACGCCCGCGAGGTCGTGCACCGCGACCTCAAGGGCAGCAACGTCGTGATCCGCACGGACGGCGTGGTCAAGGTCCTGGACTTCGGCGTCGCCGCCTTCCTCGATCCAGACACCACAGGCCTCACCACGACCGGTGAGCGCCCCGGCAGCCTGGAGTGCATGGCACCGGAACAGGTGCGGGGCAAGCCGGTCGACCCCCGCACCGATCTGTACGCGCTGGGCTGTCTGCTGTACGCGATGCTGACGGGCGAGCCGGTCTTCACGCACGAGTCCGAACTGATGCTGCCCGGCATGATCCTTGAGCAGCCCCCCGTACCGCCCGGAAGGCTCCGCGCGGGCATCCCCTCCGAACTGGAGGACCTGGTACTCCAGTTGCTGGCCAAGGACCCCGACGAGCGCCCCGCCCACGCCGGCGAGGTGTGGCGACGCCTCGCCGCGTGGCTGCCCGAGCGCCGCGCCCCCGAACAGGCACTCGCCCCGTGGGCCGAGGTCGACCCGCTGCGGCCCTTCACCCACCCGATGGGACCCGAAGCGCGGCCGGTGCGGGCATGGGCGGCATCGGGACGGAACGGCCGACCGGGGCGGACGGGGGCGACGCCCGGGCAGCACGACCGGCCGTCACACTGACCCGCGCGCCTCGCCGACCGGAACGCGACACACGCCCCCAAACCCGCCACTACACATCTGTGAACAAAGTCAATGGTCATGTACGCTGACCGATGCAGTTCGGAGGAAGGGTGGCTTGATCACACACCCATGACCGAGGGAAAAGTCCTCCCTCCACCAGAAATGCCCTGGGAGTGTAGATGTCCACGTCGCGCGCCGTACCGGTGACCTTGGCCGAAATTGCCCGCCTTGCGGGTGTGGGACGAGCCGCAGTGAGCAACTGGCGGCGGCGGCATCCGTCCTTCCCCGAGCGGATCGCCGGCACCGACACCAACCCGCAGTTCTCCTTGACCGACATCGAGGACTGGCTGCGCGACAACAAGAAGTTGAAGAAGTCCGCCGAGAGGGAATGGCTCTGGCCCGGTTTCGAGGCGCTCGGCGGGCGGGACGAGACCGGGGCCGCGATCGCCGAGGTAGGACAGCTCCTCTCGGGGCGGGTGAGCGCCGAAGGCGAAGAGATCCGTGCCGACACACGGGAGTTGATCGAACGGGCCGTGGATCTCGGCCAGCGTGAGGGAGGCACGGAAACGTTCGCGTTTCTGCTGCGCCGCTGGCTCGACGTGCATGTGCGCCAAATCGCCACGACTCCCGAACCGCTGGCATCCCTCATGGCGCAACTCGCCCTCAGGGCGGCCAACGGCCTGGCAGACGACAGCCCGGGCGGCTCCGGCGGCACCACGGTCATGGACCCTGCTTGCGGCCCCGGGCATCTCCTCCTGGCCGCGGCCGACGCCGCGAGGGCATCCGGCGCCGGGGCACTCACGCTGCTCGGCAGTGACCGGGACGCCGTCCTCGCCTCGCTGGCGGACTCCCGCATGGCCCTCGCCGAGAACGACGGCCACAGGGAGAAGGAGTGGGCGCAGGTCTCCGTACGGGCTGCGGACTCCCTACGCGACGACCCGTTCTCCGGCACCCCCGCCGACATCATCCTGTGCAACCCGCCCTTCAACGAACGGGACTGGGGATACGAGGAGTTGGCCACCGACGCCCGCTGGAGCCACGGCCTTCCCCCGCGCACCGAGCCCGAACTCGCCTGGGTCCAGCACTGCCTGGCCCAGCTGCGGCCCGGCGGCGCCGCAGTACTGCTGCTGCCGCCCGCCGTCGCGGCCAGGAAGGCCGGACGCCGCATCCGCGGCTCGCTGCTGCGCACCGGGCAACTGCGGGCCGTCGTCGCGTTGCCGCCGGGCTGCGCCGCACCGCACAGCGTCTCCCTGCACCTGTGGGTGCTGCGGATGCCCGCCCACGGGGAAGGCACACCGGTGGGCGATCGGCTGCTGGTCGCCGACGCGGCCTCGCGCTTCCCCCGGGACCCGGAGGAGAAGTGGACCCCCGACTGGGCGGCGATCAGCGCTTTCGTGCGCGAGGCCGTCGAAGAGGCGGACTCCCCACAAGCATCTGCCTACGTACGACAGGTGCCCGTCATCGAACTCCTCAACGACGAGGTCGACCTAACCCCTGGACGCCACATTGCCCCGTCCCCGGCGGACACGGCACCCCGACTGGCCGAATCCTGGCGGGAGTTCACCGGGCTCACCGCGAACGTGAACAAGTCGGCCAGGCTGCTCGCGGCGCTCGACCTCGCCACGGCCGCGGCGGACACACCGACGGCAACCACAGTCGCCGAGCTCGCCCGGGCCGGGGCGCTCACCCTGCGCGGCGGTCAGCAGCCGCCGGAGGAATCAATCCACGCCGGCCCGCCGTCCGACGACGGCATCCCCCTCCTCACCGTCCCCGATCTTCTGGTGGACGCCGAACCCCGCAGCTGGCTCGCTCCCGGCACCGCGGCGGTCGGCGAGGCCGTGATCGCCGAACCCGGGGACATCGTGGTGGTGGGCGTCGCCCGTGCCTTCTCCGCCTGGGTCCACGAAGGGCCGCCGACCGCCCTCGGCCCACAACTGCATGCCGTGCGGGTACAGCCCGAACAGCTCGACGCCTGGTTCCTCGCCGGTTCACTGCGGGCTCCCGCCAATGCCCGGCAGGCCGGCACCCACACCACGAACTCCTCCCGCATCGACGTCCGCCGGCTTCAGATCCGCCAGGTTCCCCTCGGAGAACAGCGGCGCTACGGAGAGGCGTTCCGCGAACTCACCGCCTTCGAAAGGCTGTTGCGCCGCGCAGCCGACCTCGGCACCAGCCTTGTCCGCGACCTGGGCGACGAACTGGCTGCCGGACGCCTGGCCCACCAGGCGTAGCACACCGGCTCACCCACACCAGTCGGCGCGTCACGCCTCCCTGCGCCTGGGCTCGGCCAGGCGGGCCGTGAGCTGGGCGTCGACCGCGTGGCGTACAGCCTCGACACGAGCCGCGAGTTCCGGTGGCAGTCCGGCGGCGGTGCGGCCCGCCGTGTCAACCGCCGCGATGGCCGCCTCCAGTTCCCCGAACGTGAGCCGGCACTCAGCCAGGCGCAGCCGGATCAGCGCGCGATCGGCCCGCTCGCCTGGGCCGTCCCCGTGAATGAGATCGTTGTCGACAGCCTGGTAGAGGCGGGCCGCAGCGCCGAAGTTGCCGGAGAGACGGAATCCGTCCGCAGCCCCCTGCCAAACGTGACGCACCAGAGGGCGCCGCTCACCCCACTCCTTGCGGACCCGTTCTGTCAGACCGTGCAGCCGGTCGATCGCGTCGCCCGGCTCACCGGACGCGATCTCCGACTCGGCCTGCGCGCAGAGCTGTTCCACCACGCGGGCGTCCAGCCACTCATCGGCCGGTGCGGACGCGACAGGCAGCGTGAGAGCAACCGGGCGCGGACGAACAGCCCGATCCGGCGGCCGACGCATGGGGGCGGTGGGGTCGGGGTGGGTGCGGGGCCGGGGCTCG
The DNA here is from genome assembly GCF_042890865.1 of Streptomyces sp. NPDC002018. Lineage (NCBI taxonomy): Bacteria > Bacillati > Actinomycetota > Actinomycetes > Kitasatosporales > Streptomycetaceae > Streptomyces > Streptomyces sp. NPDC002018. Next base: position 39,077 of record NZ_JBIASO010000030.1, on the reverse strand, counting down.
GGATCGCCGACCCCCGGGGCGAACGGGTCGAGGACCTCCAGGACCTCGTCAACGGCCGGGCGCTGCTCGGGCTTCTTGGCGAGCATCCGCAGTACGAGATCGTCGATCGGCTCCGGGATGCCCGCGGCGTACGCGCTCGGTGGCAGCGGCACCTCGTTGAGGTGCTTGTCGGTCAGGCCGGACTCCGGGCCGAGCGGGAACGGGGGCCGTCCGGTGAGGAGTTCGTAGAAGATGCAGCCGAAGCAGTAGACATCCGTGCGCGTGGTGGGCTCGCGCTCCAGGAGCTGCTCCGGCGCCAGATAGCCGCGGGTGCCAAGCGTCGAACCGTGCGCCGTGTAACGGGTGGCGTCGGCGTGCAGCGGCTTGGCGATGCCGAAGTCGATGAGGACGACCCACCCCTCTTCATCGATCATGATGTTTGCGGGCTTGAGGTCCCGGTGTACGACCGGGAGCGTGTGTGCGCAGGCCAACGCCCCTGCCACCTGGATGGCGACGGCAACCGCCGTGGCCAGAGGCAGGGGGTTGTGCTCGTCGAGGAACGTCCGCAGACTCACTCCGGTCACCAGGCGCATGGCGATGTAGGGGACGCCCCGGTGCGATCCGCTCCCATACAGTTCGGTGATTCCCGGATGATCGAGCGTGCCCAGGAGGTTGGCCTCGCGCCGGAACCGGGCGTTCCTGACGGCGAGTTCGGCCTCACGCTCGTACGGGTCGAGGCAGTACAGGGCCTCGGAGTCGTGGCGCAGGAACTTCACCGCCACCTCCCGCCCCCCGGACACCTCTCGGGCCCGCCAGACCTGGGCCATCCCGCCCTTGCCCAGAGAGTCCTTCAACTCGTAGCGCCCGTCGACCAGATCACCCACGCCGGGCTTGTACGTATCCGCGTCCACCACTGTGCCCCTTCGCACCACTGCGCATCAGACCCACCAGCGTAGCGTGAAAGATTCTAGACATGAGCCGTCCATGGACTCAGTTCACAGATTTATGCCATGCTCTAGTGGTGCCCGGATGTCCTCGGACTCCCGTTGCTCTGGGCACCCTCCTGCCCATACCGCCTGCCACGGGGGTCACCATGCAGAACCCACCCGGCGTCGCTGGCCACGACTGGTTGATCAGGGCGAGCCCCCGGATGGCCCGGCCCGACGACGCGGCCTGTCCCACCCACCGACGCACCGCGATGCGGCCCCTGCTCGTCGCCGACCCGGCCGTGCCGTTCCGGCGGCCACCCCGCGAGGAGTTCGCATTCGGCCCGCTGTTCACCGCCCTCGACCTGCTGGAACACGACGGATGGTCGGTGGAGCGGGTACGCGAGGAACTCCGGGGCACCCGCGGTCCCTTCCGGGGATGGGGCGGCCCGGTCCACCCCGCCCACCTGGCCTGGACCGCCCACGCCCTGGAGCGCTACGTGGCCGCCCGTACCCGCGAACAGGCAGCCGCCGTCGAGACCGGGCTGCCTGAGACCAAGCCGGTGAAGCAGCCATGGACGTGGCGCACTCCCCGCACGGACGCTCCCGACGCCCGTGGCGCCCGGCAGTACGAGCACACCCTCTGGGGCCGCATGTACGCCTCCTCCGACGGAAAGGTGCGCGACCTGTGGCTGCCTTCCATGGGCCGGGCCAAGACCGGCCGCCCCGACGCGGAGCTCGGGGCCGTGGCGCAGGTGATGGCCTTCGGCGCGCCCACGCCTCGCCGCAAGCAACGCGCCCAGCCTCCGCCCACCGCGACCGAGAGCACCAGCCTGCCCCGATTGGTCCGCGTCTTCGATGTCGGGTGCGCCGACGGGTCCGTGGAGGAGCTGCTCTGCGAAGACCCCGCCGAGGCGAGGCAGCGGTTCAGGGACGACGCTGTGCCTGCCTTCGTCACGGCTGCCACCGAACTCGGCGTGCAGCCCGGGGAGAGCTGTGTCGACTGCAAGGCCATCGCCGGCTGCACGGATCTGAAACGCACCCCGCGGCTGTGGGGCGGGCGCTCTCCGGCTCTCGCACGCCAACGCCGCTCCGTCTCCGTCTGGGACCTGCGGCTGCACGCCGAGTGCCCCGCCCAATACCACCTTGTGCGGCGACTGCACCTCAACGACCTCTCGGCCGAGGACCGGGGGGCACGGCGCGGCCGAGCCGTCGACGCCTGGCTCGACGCAGAGCACGCCGAACGCCCGGTGCGCGGCTGCCGGGACCGCGAGATCCCCGAGCCGACGGCGGTGCGGGCCAGGGCCGGACTCGACGACACCTCCGCACGCGAGGCTGCCGGGATGCTCGCGGAACACCGGCTCCTGTGCCCCCTCAACGGACTTGACGCCGACGAGCAGGTGCTCGTGCAGCATCGGGTCACGGCCTACGTGCCCGAACTCGACATCGTCGTCCTCGCCGTACCCGACCTGGTGTACACCCACCGCGGCCGGTGGATCTGGCGCGAAACCAAGACGTCGGCCCGCCCGCTGTGGGAACGCGATTCGCTGCTCCACACCTATCCCCAACTTGCCCTGGGTGTACTGCTGTTCCACGCGGGCGCGCTCGGCGACGACCCGCGCCGCTCCTGGGTCGAACTGGAGCACCTACGTGAAGGCCACGGTGAGAGTCGGCTCGAACCCATCGACCCCGGCCGCGCCGAGAACGTCGACGAAGCCCGGGCCGTCATCGCCGAACTCGCCCAGCCGCTCCTGGACGACACCACCTACGAACCGAGGACCGGACGCCACTGCCACGGCTGTCAGGCCCGGACCTGGTGTCGGCCCGGCACCGCCTACGTCACCGACCATCCGCGCCCGCCGAGCCCCGACACGCAGACCTCGCCGCGAGGAGACGCCACGCCCCATGCCTGACCAACAGCTCGTACCGGACTGGCTGTCCAACCCCGATGTCGTCCTCCTGCGGGACGTGGCCACCGCCGTAGTGCACCTGGCGGCCGTCGACCGCCTCGACTCCTTCACTCTGCCCTACCCGGCCGGCGCGCAGCGGGCCCTGGATGCCCTGGTACTCCAGTGCCTGCGCAACGGCGCCAAGCCCCCGTCCGGGGTGCCCGAGATGATGCGCTGGGCCCACGCCCGCCCCTTGGGCAGCTGGCCCCTAGACCGACTGCCCACCGACCTGTTCGACACCGCGGACCGGCTGATCGACGAGGATTCCGGAGAACCCGCGCAGCTCTGCCACGAGCTCGCCGTGCAGGGGTATGGCGACAGCACCGGACGGCAGTACGACCGCCTGGTGATCCACGAGGCCCTGCGCGCCTGTCGGGCCGTGTCGTCACCCGAGTCGTACACGGCCTTCCGTCGCCTCCTGGTGAATCAGCCCGTCCTCACCGAGGCGGACTGGGCTGAGGTGAGCACCGACCTCTTCCTCGACCCCGTGCGCTTCCTCGTCGAGGAGATCTATGCCCCCGTCCCGCTCGGGTTCCGCCGGGACGGCGCGTACCTGTGCTGTCATCGCTGCCTGACCCTGCTCCATCCGGTGTCCGACACCGAGTGGTGGTGCGAGCGCGACCAGTGCCGGCACCAAGGTCCCCCACCGCACGGCCGGGAACTCGTCGCGTCCGAGGTGGGCGAGCTGCGTCAACTGCGGAAACCCCTGCGGCAGTTCGTCACCGGGCCCGGACGCGCCGAGGTCTTTCTGGAGGGCGAGCTACGCGCCCTGGGCCTCACCGTCGAGATGTGGCCGGGCTTCGACGCGTACGACCTTCGCATCTCTTTCCCCGACGGTCACGTGTGGGCCGTCGACGTCAAGGACTGGGCACACCCCGCCTTCCTCGGACGCGCCGCCACCGCCGTCCGCCCCGAGCCCCCGTACGACGAAGCCTGTTGGGTGGTGCCCGCATTCCGGGTGCGCGCCCGCCGTGACTACCTGGCCATGTACGCCAAGGAGCGGGGCGCGGGGGCGGGCGGTCTGCGGCTGCTGACGGACGACCAGCTGAAACGGACCGCGCGGCTACGGCTGTCCGGCGAACGCGGGCCGGACGCGTCCATCGCGCCTCTGCACACCGTGCCCCGGGCCAGGGAGCACGGCGGGGCACGCACAGCGTCGTCCCGGTCCGGAAACCAGACCGCGGCGACCGACCGCACCGGGAAGAAGGGAGCAGACCATGCGTGACCGCAGCAGCTGGTACCAGCCGGTCGTCGCCGCACTGAGGCCTTGGCCCGAAGAACACGCCGGGACCCGGCCCGCTCTGCTCTGCCAGGTCGAGCTCGCCCTGCGGCTGATGGAGACCGTGGCGCCCGGTCACGCTGCCGACGGGGCGTGGACGCTCCTCGGCGGCTACGGCCTCGCCTTCGCGCGGGCCTCGAAGCTCCCCACTGGCACCACCGAACAGGTCGCGCTGGCCGCGGCCCGGCACCTGCTCTGGCCGATGCGCCGCGGCCGGATGTGGCAGCAGAGCCTGGACGCCTACCTGGAACTGCCCGAACGGCTGCGCGCGTACCGCGTCCCGGCGGCCGGGGAGCCCGCCCATCGAGTCCCCCTCAAGGTGGCGGCCGACCGCTTCACCACCTACGACGACGCGCTCGCGAACCTCCCCGGCTTCGCCACGAAGGTGCTTCCCCCGGCGGAGGCGGGCGAACACCGCTTCATGGACCGCCGCCACCGGCGCACTTCCGTCACGGTCCCCGCCGATCTCGTGCGGGACCCCTTCCCCGGCCACCCCCTCACCGCCGAACGCCCGGCCACCGCAGGCCCCCTCGACGTGCCACTCGACGAACTCGCCGACGTCGCACGGTGGATGGACGCGGAGGAGCAGCGGCGCGGGCTCAAGGCGGGGGACTGGGAGCAGCGTCTCGCCCAACTCGACCTCGACACCCGTACCCCGGACGGGACAGACTTCGAAGCGGCGTCCGCGCTGCCGCTCGACCGGCTCACCCACCTCGTCGGCATGGTCGGCGCCGGTAAGTCGACCTTGATGACCCTGCTCGCCGTCTGGGCGTACCACAACGGCCTGCGCATCACTCTCGTCGTCGGCGACGTGGCCGAACAGCTGACGCTGACCGAGCTGTTCCGCACGCTCGGCCTGAGCGCCGCCCTGGTGCAGGGGGGCACGACGCGGCTCCAGCACACCCAGCGGCTGCACCGCAGACTCGCCGCACGGGGAGAACACTCCCTACTGGCTCACACCGGACCCGTCTTCGCCCACCTCAGCACTGCCTGCCCGCTGGACGCCCTGCGCGCACTCGACACGTCCGAGCCCCTGCGCTACACCGACGCACCGTGCGGTGCCCTTCACCCCGCTCGGCGCCAGGAGACCGCCGAGGAGCCCGCGGCCGAGCGCGCGGTACGCGAGCTCGAACGAGCCCGAGGCGCCGTCGACAGGCAGGGCGCCACGGACGACAACGATACCGACGAGGAGGACCTGGGCACCCCGCACGCCTGCCCGCTGTGGAGTGTCTGCCCCCGACACTCTGCCGCGCGTGACCTCGTGGACGCGCTGATCTGGGTGGCCAACCCGGCCAGTCTCGTCCAGACGGCGGTTCCGCGTCAGCTCAACGCCGAGCGCCTGCGCTATCTGGAGCTGGCCTGCCTGCGCAGCGACATCGTCGTCGTCGACGAGGCCGACCGCGTACAGATGCAGCTCGACCAGATGTTCGCCCCGTCGGCCACGCTCGTCACCACCGGTGTCTCCGACTCCTGGCTCGACCAGCTGCAGACCCACGAGATCGCCGAACTCGCCCGGCAGGGACGGCTCCAGCTCTCCGACCAGGACGTGGAACGGTGGTCCGCCGCCCTGGACGTCGTTGGTTCTGCCGCGGACCGGCTGTACGCCATGCTCATCGACGACGGAGCGCTGCGGGACTGGGCGCAGATCGACTACTTCAGTGCGTGGACCCTCCAGGAGAAGCTGCTGCACGCCTGGTACCCGCTGACGCGAGGCCAGGCCGCCGGGCGACCGGACAGCACGAGCGAAGGGGACGTCGAAGACGAGAGCGCACTCTACGAGGACGAAGACGGGCTTGGGGCCGATGGCGACTCCCCTGTCCCCGACGCTCCCTGGGCGCAGCGACGCACGGATATTACCGGGTTCTTCGACACGTTCCGCGACGATCCGCTCGGCGGACGCGGCCCCTATGGAACCCCCGCCGACGAGCTCACCGCCCTCGCCCACGACGTGCTGCACACCCTCGACGAGAAACAGACACGGCGCCGTGTCCGCACCCTCCTCGACTCCCTCCTTGTCGGAGCGCCGGGCCCGGAACAGCGCCCCATGCCCGCCGCCGAGCGAGGCAAGGAGTCTGCCCCCGAGGACGTACCACTCACCGAGGAGTGGCGTGAACTCAACGCACGGCGGCTGGAGTTCACACTCGTCCTCGCCGCCCTGCACCAACGCCTGGACCGGGTGACGTTCCTGTGGCCTCAAGTGGAGGCAGCGCTACGGCTGGACTCCGCGGCCCACGAGCTGACCCGCCGCCCGCCCCTCGACTACGCGCCACTGCTGCCCGAAGCGCCCATGGGCAACGTCCTGGGCTTCCAGTACCTGGTGGACGAACGGGCCGCCGCCCGCAACAAGGACGGGCACCGCACCGGCACCCTGCGCTTCTTCCGTTGCGCGGGCGTGGGCCGGGAACTGCTTCTGGGTCTTCACCAGCTCGGCGCCGACCCAGGCCTCGGCAAGGCAGGCCCACACGTGCTGCTGATGTCGGGCACCAGTTGGGCCGGCACCTCTACCCGGGCCCACGTCCTCGCCCCCGTCCGCGCCGTACTGAAACCGCAGCGCAAGGCTCTCGATGCTATCCGGAAGACCGCGTTCCGCACCGAGTTCCTCTACGACGCCGCAGGACAGCCGATCCGGCTCTCCGGCCAGGACCCCGACCAGCGAGAGGACGTCCTGCGCCTGATGATCGACCGGCTCGCCCGGTCCCGGAGCGACGGCAACTCCTCCCCTCTCCAGAGCGAACTCGCTCAGATCCCCGACCAGCGCCGCAAGCGTGCCCTGCTTCTGGTGGGCAGCTACAAGGAAGCCAAGGTGGCCGCCACCGCCCTGAACGAGATCCCGCGCTGGCGTGGCCGGGTACGAGTCCTGGCCGCCGACGACGCCGAACTGGAGGCCGCTGTCGATGGGACGGCGCCGACGGGGAGCCAGGCGCCGGGCACGGGATCAGGTGCGGGAGCGGTCCGGCGTGGGGACCTCGCGTCCTTCGCCGACGACCCGGACGCCGAACTGCTCGTGGCGCCCCTCCTCGCCGTGGAGCGAGGACACAACATCCTCACCGCCCCCCAACGGCCCGGCGAGGAGAAGGTGGCGGCGTTCGGAACGGTGTTCTTCCTGGTCCGCCCGCATCCCCGCCCTGACGACCTGTCCCTGGCGGTCTTCGCCATCAACGACTGGGCGACGCGGTTCGTACGCGGTCAGCTGAAGCTGCCGGACGAAGGGACGTTCAGCGACATGGTCACCCAGGCCGGGGACTTGAACGCGGCAGGCAGTGCTTTCAGGACCACCGCACGCGGCGTGTGGCGGCACGTACTGTCACGGCCCTACATCTACTCCTCGCTCTCCGATGACGAGAAGAAGTCCTTCGTCTGGGACCAGCTCGTCACCATCTGGCAAGTCATCGGGCGCCTCGTCCGCGGTGGCGTACCCGCCCGCGTCGTGTTCGTCGACGCGGCCTTCGCACCGCAACTCGCTGCGGCACAGGCCCCCTTCACCGGCCAGGGCCGGCGTCCACGCCGCGCAGGCGACCCCGGGCTGCTGGTCAGGCTACGGGACATTCTGGCGCCGTACTTCGCCCACACCGACAAGGTCACCGGCACCGTCGAGTACGGCGCGCGCACCGATCCCGCCGACGCCGCACTCGTCAAGCTGCTCTACCGCCCGCTGTACGAAGCACTGTGCGCCATGGGGACGTCACCCGGCCCGCGACCGATCGACTGAAATACGTCAACCACCGCCCTGAACAGCACTGTTGGCGAGCAACCGCACCGCCTACGTATGGACATCGCATGGAGAACCGATATGTACAAGAACATCCGCCGATCCGCCTACCACCTGGCCGAGGAGGGCACCCCCTGGACCGAGGACTTCCACGCACTTCCCTTCCCCGAACACTGGCATGCCGGACTCCTCGAACTGCACAACCACGGGCGGGACGAGGAGAAGCGGCAGCCGACGCTGCCCACCCGCCGACTCGACGGCGTGCTCCAGACCCTCGCCCCCGACGTGATCGTCCGCCCCCGGCCGCGGATCCCCGTGGAACCGGGGCCGCAGGCCGCCGAGGACTTCTGGATGTATGTACCGGCCTCGGCGCCCGACCCCCTCCCGGGCCGTTCCATGCAGCAACTCCTCGATGCCTGGCTGCGTACCCTCGGCCCCAAGGACTCCGCACAGGATCCCCGGTTCCGCTCACTGTTGCTCGCGAGCAGCACCGAGCTGAAGCAGAACCTGCCCGAGTGGCAGCCGGTCACAGGCGTCGAACTCCTCACCACCCCGACCACCGGGGGCGGCACAGCCGCCCCGGAACCGCGCCAGTTCCAACTCGCCACCGACGCCCTGGCACGCCGCATCCTGACCCTCGATCCCTTCCCGTTCGAGGGCGGGGAGCTGCGGTTCCGAGCGCTGCCCCGCGGGCCTCGGGACCAGGGCGCGGAACTCATGTCGCAACCTCTGTGCCGGACCATCAAACGCAAGGAGTGGTGGTTCTCCGTCCTCCTGAACATCTCCCTGCACACCACGCCCTTCGACCCCAGGCCGCGGCTCCACCTGCACTGGGGTGTACGCCGCTGGGCGACCCTTCCTCGGGCCACCACCAAACGCCTCAACCTGCCCTACCGGGAGGCCACTACGGTCTACCTGCGGCCCACCATCCCCTGGCTGCCGGGCGCACCGGCCACCGAACGCTACGCACTGGCACGCCTGCGCCGCGACCGGGCCGCCGACACCTTCGTCTGGTCGGAGAACGACACCGCCGGCATCCTGCGCGGACTCAGCCTCGCCGGCAACTTCCCCGACCCCGAACAGCTCCTCACCGAACCGGTTTCCTGGATCGGCGAGGGCCTCGGCGTCCGCGCCGCCGTGGTCCACAGCACCAGAATGGGCAAGCACGAGATCGGCACCGGCTTCATGCCCAACCAGCGGGCCCAGCTCACCGAATGGGCCGAGCAGGCCCTCCCTGAAACACTGGCCCGGGTACCCGACCTCACGCGCGGACGCGGCAAGGGCATCGGCGCTCCGGAGAACCGGCGGCCCAAGCCCAGGACCGACGAGGCCAAGAAGAGCGAGCTGCTGCGTGAGACCCGGGCACGGCGCGTGGCACTCGCGGCACAAGCCCGGATCGCCTCCCACGGCCCGGAACAGGCCGACCCGCCCATGGTGGAGGCTCGGCTGCTGTGGCAGTCGCCCGAGGTACGCAGCGAGGCAGTGGAACAGTTCGCCAAGGCCCTGGGCCTCGACGGCGACGGCGGCGCCAGTGCCGCCCACGTCACGGACCGGGACTTCGACGAGGCCACGCCCGGAGCACCGGTCGTCCTGGAGTGGCGGACGGCGGAGGTCACACTCCGGCTGCGCTGCCTGCCCCTCGCCGACGGACTGGGCGACCGGCTCGTGCCCGACCCGGCCGTCAAGGGCAAAGGCGCGGCGCTCGCGGCTGCCGTCGCCGGACGGCGCCGCGCCCTGCGCGCATGGCTCCGCACGGACGGCGCGGACCCCTTCCGCCCCGAACTCGCCCTCGTGGAAGTCGCACACCGCAGCACATTCCGCCCGGCGTCGACGGACCCCAAGTTCGCCATCCGCCTCGGGTGCGCCGACGCGGGCCTGTTGACTCAGTTCGTCGTCACCCCGTCCACCGACCGGCAGATCGACAATGCGGAAAGCCTCGACCACCGCACGTGCAGCTCGTGGCTCGACGGACTGCGCCAGCTCGGCGTCCGCGTCCTGCCCCAGCACACCCTCGGTGACGATCTTCCGGACTCGCTGCAATACGCGGCGGTGTGGATGGTGAAACGTCGTAAGGACGGCCCGACCCGGTTGCCCAAACACCTGCCTGTGGCCGTCCTCGTCACCCCGCTCCCGGCCGGGGAAGGCCTTGCAGCCGTACGCGGCTGGGATGACACCGCGGGGGAATGGGTGCCCTACCCGCAGTTCCTCCTCGGTCTGGTGAAACAGGCGGAGATCGACCCCGAAGCGTTCACGGAACCCGGGACTCCAGACGATGACGCATGTCCCGATGCCCCTAGGGTCACCGGCAAGCAGTGGCGCAGCAACCTCGCCCAACAGCGCAGGGAGACCGCAGCATTCCTCCAACGCGTGCTGCACTCCCTCCGAGGGCAACCCACCGCACTGATCACCCACGCTCAGAACAGCCGACTGCACTGGCCCTGGCTCCAGGACGGCCAGACCGAACGCGATCTGATCAAGACCGGCCACGCCCCAGCAGGACGACTGGACGACGAACTGCGCCTCGTACGCGTGCGCGGATGCGGCGGTCGCGAGAGCGCCCAGTGGTGGGGGCTGGCCGACCCGGGCAAGCCCCACGGACAGCCGGCCGGCTTCTGGGCACAGGATCCCCAGCAGCAGTACAGGGCTTCATCGCGCGAGCGGATCTTCTACAGCACCACTGAACGCCCCGGAACCCATGCGATCTCCCCCGCACTCGACCGCCTCGCTACCCGGGTCAACGCAGCAGGCAACCTCACCTCGCAGGCGGGCACCAGCGCCTGGAACCCGACCCTGGTGGAGATCGCGGTACTGGGCTGCCACGAAGATGACGATCCAGCTGCCCCCGTACCGGAAAAGCCCGACGACCCCGAGGCGCTGGCCCTCGCCGTGCACCAGCTCCGCCAGGCCCCGGACTACGCCGCTGCCCTCTCTCTCCCCCTCCCACTCCACCTCGCGGGGCTGGCCCAGGCATATGTCCTCCCGACACTCGCCGACGGCGACCGGATTCCGAACGAGGGGTCGGACACACCTGCTGGAAACCAGAGCATGGAGGACCCAGATCTCGCCGACGCGGCCGGACTGTCCACGACGCCGGACGACGAGGCCGAGACTGCCCACGACTGACGACGGGATCGACACCTACGCGGTGCCCTGACGACGGAGGACACCGGTATCCACAGGACCTGTGTTCTGAGAGACCGACGACAGCCCCTGCATGCACCTATCTCTACTCGTGTGCGCGGTCAGCGGAGGAAGGCGGAACACTGGGGTGACCGTGACCAGTTCGGGTCTGGCCGCGACGTCGGTCACGTCGCCATCGGCCCCCTCGCCGCCGGCGCGGTCAGGCGTTTCCCTCGCTCATCCCGTTCCAGGGTTCGAACCTGCAACCGCTTACCCGACAGCACGTCTGACGAGCCAAGTCACCCCCGCCGGCCGTTCCCGCATCTCACGGTCGGCAAGGGGTTGCCGGTCATCGCCTCGGCGCTAGCGTCCAGTGCACGTCGCCTGAATCCGGGCAGATCCACCACCCTTCCAAAACGCCGTTCGCCGTCAGATGGCTGAGCACACCGTGGAACCCTTGATCGCGCAGGCCACAGTCACGGATGATCCGGTCGCACTCACTCAGTCCCTCCCCCGAGGACGGATCGCTGCGCGCCGCGAGATAGACGCCCGACAGTCGCAGCTGCGGCTCTGCCCCACCGATCCGGGCAGGGCACCCGGTGCGCAACGCCCAGTCGGCCGCGCGTCGCCGGTCGGGGAGGGCCGGTGACTGGGCGAGCAGCGTGGCGTCGCGAAGCTCCGCAGCCACCCCGGCCGCTCCGGGACCGTTCACCATGCTTGCCCACCGCGCCTGTTCCAACTCGCGGCAGGCCTGCACCGGATCGATACGAAGGCTGCGCAGCAGGCCCGCACGGAGTTCGACGTGCAGGTACGCGTTCATGCGCAGGGCGCACTGCAGGGCGAGGAGCCTCGCCCCGGCGGACACGTCCGCGGGCAGGGCCGCGGCCAGGTAGCTGAGGATCTCGCTCACGCGGACACGCTCCCCCGGCTGGGCCGGGGACCGCGCGGCCGGGCGGAAGGCGGGTGGAACGGTGCGGCCAGCACGGTGTCGGGCACGACGGCGGCCTGGGCGGTTGCCGCGGCGCAGGCGCCGCAGGCGTCGGCGAGGCGCCAGACACGGCCGCCACGTTCGCAAGCCAGGAGCAGGCGGATGGGCCCCGCGCACCCGCGGTGACGGCGGTGCCAACGGCAGCCGCGTTCATGACACTGACAGATCCGCAGGTGAGGAGCGCTCAGGTCGCCGCGGGCATGCCGGGCGAGGTGAGCAAGGGCCGCCGAGCGCGCGGACTGCGCGGTGACCCGCTGGCCGTCCTGGGGACAGTGCTGGCAAACGAGAACGAGCCCGCCGGTCTGGCATCGCAGTTCCACCGTCCAGGTCCGCGCCGCCTGTGGACACACGGTGCGCAGCCTCATGGGCGTGTGTCCCTCCCTTCCCGGTCCGGCGCCAGCCCCACCGCGCGGTACGGCGGGACGGCCGACACCGTAGTGCAGACCCCTGCCCTCCCACCGGTGGAGCCATCGGGAGAAATAGGGCAGAGGTCTGCACTGACAGGGCAGAGGTCTGCACCGTCGGATGGTTGGGTGACGATCTTGCCGCCCGATCCGGACCTCGACGCCCTCCGACTGGTGCTCGGGCGTCTGCGGGCTGAGCGCGGGTGGAGCTACGACGAGCTCGCCTCCCGCAGCGGCCTGGGCAGGCGCACTGTGATCGAGATCGAGCAGGGCCGCACCGTCGGCACCCTCAAGACATGGCACGCCCTCGCACACGCCCTGGACACACCGCTCGACGAGCTCTTCGCCACCCTCTGCCACGAGCACGGCCTCCCCGGCACCGACGACAGCTCCGACAGCTGATACGGGCCCGTCCAGCGCCGGCGGCGATTCACTCGATCCGGCAACGCCCTAACGCCGAGGACGCTACCTGGCCTTCAACAAGGACATCGCGCAGGACGCCGCAGCCCGCTTCCCGTCCACGGTGCAGTGCCGGACCGCCCACGCCACCGCCTTCGCCGCACTCGGACACCGCTATGCCGACCGACTCAACAGCCCCCGCCAGCCGGCCTGGAAGACCGGACAGTCCCTCGGCATCCTCCGCCCCGTACGGATCGCCGACCACGAGATCAGCCAGAGAACCCTGTCCCACAACGTGCTGCGCACCGTCACCCGCTTCTGCCACTCCGCCGACAGCGCACTGGCCCAACACCACGTGCCGCGCCTACGCGGCCTCGACGCCCCGCCGCCCATCGGCAGTTCGCCGAACTCGTGCTCCCCTTCGCCGCCAAGGCATGGGCGGACCTGCAGCGTCCCGACCACGGCATCGTCCGCTTCGAACACGACCACTACCTCAAAATGTGGGCGCTGACCAGGCCGAAGATCGAGGCCGACTTCCTTCTCCTCGACGAGGCCCAGGACACTAACCCGGTGCTGGAGCAGGTGTTCACCGCACAGCGCGACCACGCCCAGCTCGTCATGGTCGGCGACTCCGCCCAAGCCATCTACAGCTGGCGGGGCGCAACCGACGTGATGACTGGCTTCGACGCCGAACAGCTGACCCTCACCCGCTCGTTCCGCTTCGGGCCACAGATCGCCAACGAGGCCAACCGGTGGCTCGCGCTCGCCGACGCCCCTATCCGGCTGACGGGCACCACCAGCGTTCCCGCAGAGGTCAGCAGCGTCGACCACCCCGACGCCGTGCTGTGCCGCACCAACATCGGCGCCATGACAGAGGTCATGCGTCTGCTCGGCGAAGGACACCGCGTAGCCCTCACCCGGGGAGGCCAGCAACTGGCCCAACTCGCCTCTGCCGCACGTGACTTGAAGGAAGGGCGCCGCACTCATCACCCCGAGCTGGTGCTGTTCGCGTCCTGGGGCGACTTGCAGGACTACGCCACCTACGATCCGGCCGGCTGCGACCTGCAGCCCTTCGTCGACATCGTCGACACCCACGGTCCCGACGCCATCCTCGCTGCCGTGTCCGACCTCACCGAGGAAGCACACGCCGACGTCACCGTCTCCACCGCCCACAAAGCCAAAGGCCGCGAATGGCCGACCGTCAGGATCGGCAACGACTTCTCCAAACCGAAGGACCCCAACTCCGGCACGAGCGCGGCCGACCAGGCCCCGGAAGTAAGCGGCACGGACGCCCGTCTCGCCTACGTCGCCGTCACCCGTGCCCGCCACCAACTCGACCTCGGCGGCCTGGCACGGAACGCCACCCCTCAGGAGAACGGGAGTGGTTGACGCCGCAGACATCGAGGGGCAGCCAGTTCCCCAGCCCGTCCACGACCAGGGCGGCCGAGTGGTGGACTAGCCAGTCGACTCGGTCATCTCGCAAGCCTTGTGCAGCACACTCAACCTCTCGCTGGTGTCGTCACAGGTAGAGCTACTTCCAGTTGCAGAGAGTCAACGGCGGCAACCATGATTTGCCAACTATCCTTCTCATGATTTGCCAACAAGGATTCTCCACCCGCTCCCGACCTGCGCGTCTCAGACCATGATTCGCCAACTAAAGTTCTCGGTCACACCTGTGCCGAAACCGGGGCCGGGTCGGGTCCGGGTCCGGGTCGCGGTGGGGGCGGGTCGCGGTCGGGTCCGGTGAAAGACGTGGGAGATTTTTTCGGGGGGCTGTCGATCCGGGCGTTCCCCGTTCGACGCAGGGGTGAGAGGCGGGGAGAGTCCCCGCCCTCCCGACCGAGGAGTCACCATGCCGCGTTTTCTGACGATGGTCCGTATCGACGAGCAGAACGGCCCCACCGAGGACTCGGGCCCCCAGTTCGACGAGCGGATGGGCGCGCTGTTCGAGGAGATCACCAAGGCCGGGGTCATGGTGGAGACGGCCGGGCTCGCCCCGACCTCCGAGGGCACCCGGATCACCTGGTCCGGTGGCAAGCTCAGCTACACCGACGGGCCCTTCACCGAGAGCAAGGAGGTCATCGGCGGCTACTCCATCACCCGCTGCGCGAACAAGGCCGAGGCCGTGGAGTGGGCCAAGCGGTTCGTCGAGCTCCACCCGGAGCAGTGGGACGTCACCGTCGAGGTCCGTGAGATCGTCGAGGACTGACCGGAGACCGCGGACCCGGGGTCGCGCTTGCTCCGCCACCGTACGGCTGTTCTGATGGGTGGCTGTGACGGCACGAAGCGCGACGGAAACGGTCGAAGCGGTATTCAGGATCGAGTCCGCGCGGATCATCGCCGGTGTCACCCGCATCGTGCGGGACGTGGGCATCGCGGAGGAACTGGCGCAGGACGCTCTGGTCGCCGCGCTGGAGCGGTGGCCCGAGTCGGGCGTCCCGGACAGACCGGGCGCCTGGCTCATGGCCACCGCCAAGCACCGCGCCATCGATCTCGTACGCCGCAAGGAGACCTACGCGCGCAAGCTGGCGGAGGTCGGGCGGACGCTGGAGGACGTGCCCCCGCCCGATCCCGCGGACTCCTGCGACCCCGACAACACCGACAACACCGACGCCATCGACGACGACCTGCTGCGGCTGATCTTCACCGCGTGCCATCCCGTGCTGTCCACGGAGGCCCGGATCGCGCTCACCCTGCGGCTGCTGGGCGGGCTGACGACGGAGGAGATCGCCCGCGCGTATCTGGCCCCGGAGCCGACGGTCGCCCAGCGCATCGTCCGCGCGAAGCGGGCGCTCGCCAAGGCCGGGGTCCCCTTCGAGGTCCCGTACGGCTCCGACCGGGCCGCCCGTCTCTCGTCGGTCCTCGATGTCATCTACCTCATCTTCAACGAGGGCTACTCCGCGACGGCCGGTGACGACCTGGTGCGCCCGGCCCTGTGCGAGGACGCGCTGCGCCTCGGCCGGGTCCTGGCGGCTCTGATGCCCGGGGAACCGGAGGTCCAGGGGCTGGTGGCGCTGCTGGAGTTCCAGGCCTCCCGTATCGCGGCCCGCACGGGCCCCGACGGCGAGCCGGTGCTGCTCGCCGACCAGAACCGCGCCCGGTGGAACCGTATGCTCATCCGCCGCGGCACCGAGGCCCTGCTCCGGGCGGGCGACGGCCCGTACTCCGTCCAGGCGGCGATCGCCGCGTGCCATGCGCGGACGATCCGTTACGAGGACACGGACTGGACGACGATCGCCGCGCTGTACGGGCGGCTGATGGTCCTGACGCCCTCCCCGGTGGTGGAGCTGAACCGGGCGGTCGCCGTCTCGATGGCGGAGGGCCCGGCGGCCGGTCTGAAGCTGGTGGACGCGCTGGCCGGGGAACCCGCCCTGAAGGGCTACCACCTGCTGCCGAGCGTGCGCGGGGATCTGCTGGAGCGCCTGGGGCGTCAGGAGGAGGCGCGCGCGGAGTTCGCACGCGCGGCGACGCTGACCCGCAACGCGCGCGAACGGGAACTGCTCCTGGAACGGGCGGCGCGCCACCCGGCGCCCTGACCCCAGGGTTTTTCCCCGGCGCCCGGACGCGCGGGCGGACGGGGCACGGGCTGGCGAACCGGCGGACGGGCGGACGGGCGGACGGGCGGTTCAGTAGCCGGTCGGACGCACCAGCCCCGTCTCGTACGCGAAGACCGCGACCTGGGTGCGGTCGCGCAGGCCCAGCTTGACCAGGATCCGGCCCACATGGGTCTTCACGGTCTGTTCCGCCACCACCAGGGACGCGGCGATCTCCGCGTTCGACAGCCCCTGGGCGATCAGGGACAGCACCTCGGTCTCCCGTTCCGTCAGATCACCGACCCGGTCCTTGAGGGGGGCGCGGGGCGCGGCCGTCATCCGTGAGAACTCGGCGATCAGCCGTTTGGTGATGTTCGGGGCGAGCAGGGCGTCGCCCTCCGCCACCACCCGTACGGCTCGGGCCAGTTCGGCGGCCGACGCGTCCTTCAGCAGAAAGCCCGACGCGCCCGCGCGCAGCGCCTCGTACACATACTCGTCGAGGTCGAAGGTGGTCAGGATCAGCACCTTGACGGTGGCACCGGGCGGGCCGGTGATACGGCGCGTCGCCTCGATGCCGCCGATGCCCGGCATCCGTATGTCCATCAGCACCACGTCGGGGGCGAGACCGGCGACCTTGGCGATCGCGTCGAGGCCGTCCACGGCCTGGCCGACGACCTGGATCCCGGGCTCGGCGTCGAGCAGGACGGTGAGTCCCTGACGGACCATCATCTGGTCGTCGGCGATCAGCACACGGATGGCGCCCGCCGCCCCGGCCCCCGGCTCGGCCGTCGTCCCTGCCCCCGGCTCGGCCGTCGTCCCGGTCATGCGGTGTCCTCGACGGGTTCGGCGGGAGCGACCGGGCCGTCAGGTCCGTCGCGTCGGTCGGGGCCGGCAGGGCTGGTGGGGCTGGTGGGGCTGGTGGGAACGACCGGGCCGGGTGGGGCGGCGGGCCCGGCCGCGCGGGCCGGGGCCCCCGTGGGCAGCGTGGCGATCACTTCCCAGCCTCCCTCCGGGGTGGCCCCGGTCGCCAGTTCCCCGCCCAGCATCGCGGTGCGCTCGCGCATGCCGAGCAGGCCATGCCCGTCTCCCGGCGGGGGCGGTGACGGCGGCGAGGGAGGTGAGGGCCGCGCGGACGGGGACGGCCGCGCGGACGGGGAAAGGGACGCCGGGGCCGCCCGGCCGGGAGCCGTGTTCGTGACCCGGACCGTGATCCCCGACGCGTGATATCCGGTCTCCACCCGTACCTCCGCCCCCGGCGCGTGCCGCATCACATTGCTGAGCGCCTCCTGCACGATACGGAACGCCGACAGTCCGACGCCCGGCGGCAGCGGACGCGGTTCCCCGACCGTGCGCGTCGTGATCTCGACCCCGGCGCCGCGCACATTGGCGACCAGCTCGTCCAGCCGGTCGAGGGTGGGCTGCGGGGCGTGCCGCGCGCCGTCGGCGAGCGCGTCCTCGGAGCGCAGTACGCCGAGCACCCGGCGCAGTTCGGTGAGCGCCTCGACCGCGTTCTCACGGATGCCCGCGAGATTCTCCCTCAGCTCGTCGGACGGGTTCTCGGCCAGATGCGGGGCGGCCTGCGCCTGGATGGAGATCACCGACATATGGTGGGCGACCACATCGTGCAGCTCGCGCGCGATCCGGTTGCGCTCCTCCAGCAGGGTGCGCCGGGCCCGTTCCTCCGCGGTGATCTCCTCCTGTACGACCAGTTCCCTACGGGCCACCTGACGGCCGCGCAGCGCGGCCCCGACCACCACGGCGATCACCAGGATCGCGATCACGACGCGGACGCCCCCCTGGTAACCGGGGGCGAGCGCGCCGCAGAGCAGGGCCGTCAGGGCGCTGATCACCAGCACCTCGACGGCGATCCGGGGGCGGACCCGCAGGGCGACCAGGAACACCGCCAGGGCCTGGATGGCGAACCCGCCGTCGGTCCAGGGGGACATCGACATACCGGCGGCGGGGTGTGCGAGCCACGCGACCGCGACCGTGGCGAGCATCGAGGCCCACCAGGCGGGCACGGGGAGGAACGGGGCGGCGACGAGCGCCACCGACTGGATCAGTGCGAGCAGGACCCCGTTGGGCATCCCGATCCCGTAGTTGGAGGAGTACTGCTCCATATGGAGGATGAACAGGAGCGGCGCGAAGACCACCAGCGGCGCCACCACGGCGGGCCGCCACTCCAGCCAGCGGGACCGCCCCACGCGCGGCGGCGGAACGGCGGCCGTGGTCCACAGATCCTCGCGCAGCACCCTCGCCGCGGTCCTTACGGCCTCCGCCGGCCGCTTCGGACCGGGCCGCCACCGCCTCCCCGCGGAGTTCGCCGCGGGATCGCCCCCAGGATTCGCCACGGGATTCACCCTAGGCATTCCGTACCTCCTTCTCCCGGTCGGGACGCCCCTCGCCCACGACCCGGCCGCCCCTTCGCGGCCGTCCTTGCCCGTGCGCACGGAGTTCGTACGTACGGAACGCCGCCCAGCACACGAGCAGCGCCACCGCGAACACCGGCAGCCACAGCAGCCGGGCGAGCACCCAGCCGGCCCCGTCCGGCACGGTGTGCAGACCGGGCAGCGGGGTGCCCGCCGCCAGACCGAGGGCGGTGACCGCGATCATCGCGGTCTGGTGCCAGAGGAAGACCGTCATCGCGGACAGGTTCAGCAGAGCCACCGCCGCCCACGCCACCGGCCGTTCCAGCCGGCGGCGCAGCGGGCCGAGCAGCAGAAGGGCCGCCCCGCACTGGGTCAGGCCGAAGGTGACGGCCGCCAGGGTCGGCGGGTCGAGGTTGGAGACCTCGGCGCCGGGCACCCCGACCATGGACGCCGGGTAGCCCGCGAACAGGATCAGCACGGCCGTGGCGGTGCCGCCGCCGGCCAGCAGCGCCCATCCCGTCGTCCGTCCGGGCATACCGTGCCGCGCCCAGAGCGCGCCGAGGCAGTACGGTACGAGCCAGCCCGCGGCCACATTGAGTCCGCCCAGCGAGGCGAGCCCGCCCGGTGGGGCGAGCCCGCCCGGTGAGGCGAGCCCGCCCGGTGAGCCCGCGTCGGCCGGGGCCGCGAGACCGAACCGGAACAGGTCGACGTACAGCACGACGGCGAGCGGCCACAGCGGGTGCAACCGCGCGACCAGCGGGGTCGCGGCGGTCAGGGCGGCGAAGACCAGCAGGAACCAGAGGGGCGAGAGGATCAGCCGGTAGAGGGTGTGCACGGTCTCGAACCCGGCCCCCGAGGCCAGCATCGCGCCCGCCGCCACCGCCCACACCGTCACCACGGCGGCCACCGGCCGGAACAGCCGTGCCATCCGGTTGCCGAGCCAGGCGCCGTACGTCGTGCCCCGGGCGCGGGCCGACCCGTAACTCTTCGCGCCCATCTGGCCGCCGACCAGGAAGAAGACGGCGAGGGTCTGGAACACCCAGGACACCGGGGCCAGTTGGGGCAGGTACTGGAGCGGGCTGCTGGCACGTACCGTACCGCTGTCGGCCACCAGGGCGGTCACCAGCCAGTGTCCGAGCACCACCCCGAGGATGGCGAAGGCACGCAGGGCGTCGACGGCACGGTCGCGGTCGGGCGGGGTGGCGGCGTCGATCCGCCGGACGAGGTCACGCATGACGGGCCGCCCCGGCAGGGGCCCGGACGGACGGGGCCGGTCCGGAGACGATCCGGGCGAGGTTCCGCAGCGATACGGAACCGGGCTTCAGATAGTCGCTGTGGCCGCCCGCGCCCGCGTCGAAGACCTGGGCGCCGAACTCCTTCGACACCGGGTCGGGCCCGAACCCGAGCGTGGTGAAGGGCAGTCGCAGCCTTCCGTGCGGGACCTCGGCTATCCAGTCGCCGGCGCCCCGGCCCGCCCAGACCGTGGCCGTGGTGCGCATCGCCGCGGCGTCGTCGACACCGGCGCCGGGGCTGCCGTACAGCACGATCGCGGCGGCCCGTACGTCCGGGGCGGCCAGCGCGCAGACCACCGAACCGTAGGAGTGACAGAGCAGCGTGGTCCGGGCCGTGGGCCTGATGGCGCCCAACTCGCCCAGGAAGGAACGGAGTCGGGGGGCCGCGTCCTGGGCGCGTCCCGGTGTCAGGGCCTCGGGGCTCACCGTGCCGGGAGTCCGGTAGCCCAGCCAGGCGATGACGGCGGCCCCGGCGCCGAGTTCGCGCCGGAGCGCCTCCGCTCCGGCGCGGAAGCGCCCGTACCGGTCGAGGCCGGTGTCCGACCCCGGCACCAGCACGGCGATCCGCCCGGCGTGCGCCAGATCGCCGAACACCTCGGCGGTGCGCCCGCCGTCGCGGCCGTCGAAGGAGAGGAACCGGCGCGCCGGGTCCGCCATGGCGCGCAGCGCGGCGGCCCGTCTTCGGTCGCCGTGAGCGGCGGCCGTCCGTCCGGCCGCGACAACACCGGCGCGGTTGGCGGCGTACCGGGCGTCGAGCGCGGCGCCGAGGGCGGCGGGGGACGCCGCCGTCAGCGGGGCGAGGCGGGCCGGGGCGGGCGCCGGGACCGCGGTGGGGCGGGCCGCGCCGGACACCGGGACCGCCACCGACGCGACGACGAGCGCGGCGAGCAGAGCGCGGCGCCACCGGCCCCCGGACGGGCGGTCGCCGGACGGATGGTCGCCGCGCGGACGGCTTCTGTGCGGACGGCTGCCGTGCGGGCGGTCGCCGCGCGGACGGCTACCGAGCGGGCGGTCGCCGTGCGGACGGCCACCGAGCGGGCGGTCGCCGCGCGAGCGGCCGAGCGGGTGGAGCTCGCCCGGACGGCTGCCGAACGGGCGGTTCCTGCGCGGGCGGAGCGCCATAGGGGGTGGTCCTTCCGTACCGGATGTCCTTCGTGCTTCCAGTACGGAAGGTAGGGATCACGCCCCCTGGTCGGCGTCCCGCCGGGGAGCTCACCTCGCGCGTAGCTCCCAGGTACTACGGGTAGGGGGTGCCGCCGCTGCGGGGAGGGGGTGCCGCCGCACACCGCCGCACACGGCGAAGGGGGGGTCTGCCGGAACCCCGTTCGGCTGGACCCCCGGTCGGCCGGGACCCCGGTGGAGTCAGGCCCCTTTGACGGGTCGCGGGGCCGTCCCGGCGGTGTTGGCTGGAGGGGTCCCACCGACCGGGCCGTCCGGGCCCGGCGGGCACCCTGCCAGGGGCCCGGGGGCCTCCCCCGGAACACCACGCGCACCCCGGGGGCACTTCCCCCGAACACCACGCGGATCCGGGTGGGCACTTCCCCGGAACACCACGCAGAGAGGCACATCCGATGACGGAGCACACTTACCTCACCACCCCGTTCGATGCCCGGTCCACCGCCGCGGACGTGGTCGCCGGTACCGATCTCACCGGCCGTCGCGCCATCGTGACCGGCGCGGCCTCCGGTATCGGGGTCGAGACCGCACGGGCGCTCGCGGGCGCGGGCGCGGAGGTGACACTGGCGGTACGGAACACCGAGGCCGGTGAGAAGGTCGCGGAGGACATCCGGGCGGACACCGGCGGCAAGCGGGTCCAGGTCGCACCGCTGGATCTCACCGACCAGCGGTCCGTGGCCGCCTTCACCGCCGCGTGGGACGGTCCGCTCCACATCCTCGTGAACAACGCGGGGGTGATGATGGCGCCGGAGACACGGACGCCGGAGGGCTGGGAGTTGCAGTTCGCCACCAACCATCTCGGCCACTTCGCGCTCGCCACCGGGCTGCACCCCGCCCTGGCGGCGGCCGGCGGGGCCCGGGTCGTGTCGCTCAGCTCGGTGGGGCACATCGGGAGCCCGGTGGACTTCGACGACATCGACTTCGTCACGCGTCCGTACGACCCCGAGATCGCCTACGCGCAGTCCAAGACGGCCAACGCCCTCTTCGCCGTCGAGGCCCACCGGCGCTGGGCCGGCGACGGTGTCACCGTCAACGCGGTGCACCCCGGGGCGATCCTGTCGAATCTGACGCGCCACATGGACCAGGAGCAGCTCGCCGCCGCGATCGCCAAGGGCGCCTACGTCTTCAAGACACCGGAACAGGGCGCGGCCACGTCCGTACTGGTCGCGGCCTCACCGCTGCTCGACGGTGTGGGCGGCCGGTACTTCGAGGACTGCAACGAGGCCCGGCCGCATGTGCCGGGCGGACCGCGTGAAGGCGTCGCGGCCCACGCGCTGGACCCCGACGCGGCGGCGCGTCTGTGGCAGGTGTCCCTCGACATGATCGCCACGGCGGGGCGCGGCCCGAGCGCGTAGCGGCGCACGGCAGCGCGCGGCGGTCACCCGCCCGACGACACCGGCCCGGGACGGCGGACACCCGCCGCGGGACGAGGGACGGCGGTCAGGGGCGGACACCGCCCCGGGACGGGCGGCGGCCAGGGACGGGCGGCGGCCAGGGACGGGCGGCGGCCAGGGACGACGGATACCTGTCCGGGACGGACACCGCCCCGGGACGGACAGCAGCCCGGTACGGACCCCGGCCAACGGACGCGGACGCCGACCCACGGACGCGAACCCCGGCCCACGGACGGGGACGCCGCCCGCGCCGTACGGCGGGAGCGCCCGGTGATCTCAGCCGCCGCCGCGCCGCGCCGCCGCGGGCTCCTTCGGCCCCCGGGCCGCGGGCTCCTTGGGGCGGGCCCGTACGTGCATCCGTTCGCCCTGCTGTCCGAACAGGCTGAGGACCTCGACCGGCTCCGGGCCCGCGCAGGCGAAGGCGTGCGGGGTGCGGGTGTCGAACTCGGCGGCCTCGCCGGCGGTGAGCACGAGATCGTGCTCGGCCAGCCGCAGCCGCAGCCGTCCGGCCAGGACGTAGAGCCACTCGTAGCCCTCGTGCACCCGCTGCTCCAGATCCCCGCAGTCGGCCTTGCCCGGCGGCATGACCAGCTTGTACGCGTGCAGTCCGCCGAGATGGCGGGTCAGCGGTACGAAGGTCCTGCCGTCGCGGGTGAAGGGGCGGGGATGGACCCGGGGATCGCCCGTGGTCGGCGCGTCCACCAGTTCGTCCAGGGGTACGCCGTACGCCTTCGCCAGCGGCAGGAGCAGTTCCAGGGTGGGCTTGCGCTGCCCGGACTCCAGCCGCGACAGCGTGCTGAGGGAGATCCCGGTCGACTCGCTGAGCTGGGCCAGTGTGGTGCCCCGGTCCCGCCGCAGGGCCCGCAGACGCGGGCCCACGGCGGTCAGGACGGCGGAGAGGTCGTCGTCTGCCATGCCTCCATTTGCCGTCCCGGCAAGAAGGTTTGTCAAATGCCGCCCGCGGAACGAGTATCTCCGGCGGACGGAGGTACTTCACATGAATGACCGAACAACGCATATCGCCACGGATGTAGGCCAGGGCGGCGTCACCACGGATGTCGGCCGGGGCGGCGTCACCACGGATGTCGGCCGGGGCGGCGTCACCACGGATGTCGGCCGGGGCGGCGTCACCACGGATGTCGGCCGGGGCGGCGAGCGGCGCCATGACGTCGTGGTCGTCGGAGGGGGCGCGGCCGGGCTGAGCGGGGCACTGACCCTGGCGCGTGCGCGCCGCTCGGTCCTGGTGATCGACGCGGGCCGGCCGCGCAACGCCCCCGCGTCCCAGGTCCACACCTATCTGGCGCACGAGGGGACGCCGCCCTCGCGGCTGCTGGCCACCGGCCGCGAGGAGGTGACCGGATACGGCGGCGAGATCACCGAGGGCGAGGTGGTGACGGCCGGGCGACTGGAGGACGGTGGCTTTCGTGTCGTCCTGGCGGACGGTTCGGCGGTCACGGCACGCAGGCTGCTGGTGACCACCGGTCTGGTCGACGAACTGCCTCCGGTGCCCGGCCTGGCCGAACGGTGGGGGCGCGAGGTGCTGCACTGCCCGTACTGCCACGGCTGGGAGGTGCGCGACCAGCCGGTCGGCGTGCTGTCCACCGGGCCGATGGCGGTGCATCAGGCATTGCTGTGGCGGCAGTGGAGCGGCGACGTGACGCTGTTCCGGCACACCGGGCCCGAGCCGGACGACGAGGAGTACGAGCGGCTGGCGGCGCGCGGTGTCACCGTCGTGGACGGTGAGGTGTCCGGTCTGGAGATCACCGACGGCCGGTTCACCGGTGTGACGGTGGCGGGAGCGGAGGGGCGGGTGTTCCCCTGCCGCGCCCTGGTGGTCGCCCCGCGTTTCACGGCCCGCGCCGGACTCCTCACCGGCCTGGGCCTCGAAGCCGCCGAGCGGGAGATGGACGGACACGTGATCGGCAGCCATGTCGTCTCCGACCCGTCCGGGGCGACAGAGGTACCGGGCGTGTGGGTGGCCGGCAATGTCACCGATCTGGCGGAGACGGTCATCGGCTCGGCCGCCGCGGCCGTACGCGCCGCCGCCGCGATCAACGCCGATCTGATCGCCGAGGAGACCCGCGAGGCCGTCGCCGCCCGCCGTGACCCCCGCAAGCACGGCGCGCCCCTGGGAACGAGCCACGCGCCTCCGAGAGCGAGCCGCGCGCCCCTGAGAACGAGCCGAGAGAGCGACGAGGAAAGAGGCATGACGACGATGACCGGCCACTCCACCCCGGACGAGCGGCACTCGTCCCACGGGACGCACAGGTCTCCCGAGGATTTCACCTCCTCCGAGGAGTACTGGGACGACCTCTACGGTCAGAGCGAACAGCGCTGGAGCGGGCGGCCCAACACCGTCCTGGTCCGCGAGGTCGCGGGGCTGGCCCCCGGCCACGCCCTGGACCTCGGGTGCGGTGAGGGAGCCGACGCGGTCTGGCTCGCACGGCAGGGGTGGCGGGTCACCGGCACCGACATCTCCGGCGTCGCCCTCGGCCGCGCGGCCGACCACGCGGAGGCGGAAGGGGTCGCCGACCGGATCGACTGGCAGCGGCACGAGCTGGGGGTGTCCTTCCCCGAGGGCCGTTTCGATCTGGTCTCGGCCCACTTCCTGCACTCCTACGGCGATCTGCCCCGCGAGAAGATCCTGCGGACCGCCGCGTCGGCCGTCGCGCCGGGCGGGGTGCTTCTGATCGTCGGGCACGCCGGGTTCGCCTCCTGGGAGGAGAACCCGCACACCGGCGTGCACTTCCCGACGCCCGAGGAGGTCCTCGCCTCCCTCGATCTGGCGGACGGCGAGTGGGAGGTGCGGATCTGTGAGGAGTACGAGCGGCAGCAGGACGGCCCGGCCGGACAGCCGGGCCACCGCAGGGACAACATCCTCAAGGTCCGGCGCCTGACGGATCGCGCGGCCAACTGACCAGCACCGTACGGCGAGGCGGCCGGCTGACCAGCACCGTACGGCGAGAGGGCTCCGGTGTCCCCTGTACGGGGGCACCGGGGCGGGTGCGGGCTGTTCAGGGCGGCGGGGCGGCAGGGCTGTGCGGGGAGGGTACGCGGCAACGGGGCCGTGCGGGGCAGCGGACCGCGCGGGCACGGGGCGGCGGTATGACGGCCGCCCTACGGCCTCGCGCCCACCTGGAAGCTGTTGCCGAAGGGATCGGTGATCTCCGCCATCCGTGCGTAGAACGTGTCCGAGGGAGCGCCCGCGGTGCCTCCCGCCTCGACGGCCCGCGCCACCGTGGCATCGGTGTCGGCGACCTCGAAGAGCGTGCCCCAGACGGAGGGCTGCCCCTGCGGTACGCCCATGATCCCGCCGATCTCATGTCCGTCGGGCCGGCGCAGGAACGTGAAGTCGGCGTCCGGGAGATCGTCGTTGCCGTCCAGGGTGTAGTCGAAGACCGCCGGATAGAACGCGCGCGCCGGTCCGGGGTCCGGGGTGGTGAGATCGTTCCTTACGAGGCTGCCGGGTTCGTTCACGATCTCGCAGCCGAGCCGCTCCCGTCCCTGCCAGAGCCCGAACTCCGCGCCGACCGGGTCCACCACCAGGGCGCCACGGCCCTGGTTCCCGATGTCATGCGGACTCTCGACGAGCGTTCCTCCGGCGGCCAGGACGCGCTTCGCGGTGTTGTCGCAGTCGTCGGTGGCGATGTACACGCGCCAGTGGCCCGGCACGGCCGCCTCCTTCGCCGCCGCCGGTTCGCGTGCCGCCACCGGACGGAGCCCCGCCACCGGGCGTCCGCGCAGCAGACACAGCGTGTACCGTCCCGCCGTCGCCGCTCCCGCCTCGAACTCCCAGCCGAACAACGCCCCGTAGAACGCCGTCGCGCGCGCCATGTCGGAAACGTCGAGTTCGATCCAGGTCGGGGTGCCTGTGGGCTGGTTGCCGGTCACATAACTCATGGGGGTTCTCCTGCCTCGCCGGCCGGGTCGGCCGTGTTCGTTCGACCCGTTCGACGCTAGGACCCATACAGGTCAGACCATGTCCTAGATGGCGGCCGCTGGATCCGACCGGTCCGATCCGCCTGTCCGGTCCTGATCCGCTGATCCGACTGATCCACCTGATCCGGCCGATCCACCTGATCCCTCTGATCCGCGTGATCGGTCCGAACGGTCCGAACGGTGTCGTACCAGGCTCGTAGAATCGGCGGATGAGCGCTCCTGATTCCGACCCCCGTCCCGAGGCGAGTCCGAAGGAGGGTCCTGACACGGGTTCCGTGCCGACCCCAGGCCCAGACCCCGCCACGAGCCCAGGACCGGACCCCGAGGCGACGGACCTCTGGGCGGCGGACCTCTGGGCAGCGGATCACGGGGCGACGGATCACGAGGCGCCAGACCCGTCAGCGACGGATCCCGAGGCAGAGGATCCCGAGGCGGCAGGTCACGAGGCGACGGGTCACGAGGCGACGGGTCCCAGGACGACGGATCACGGGACGGCGGACCCCGGGGCCGCGGATCACGAGACGGCGGATCGCGAGACGGCGCCAGGTGCCGGCGGGCAGGGCAGTGAGGCGCTGCGCGTGCTCCACCGCGTCTTCGGATACGACTCCTTCCGCGGGAGCCAGCAGGAGATCATCGACCATGTGGTGGCCGGTGGGGACGCCCTCGTCCTGATGCCGACCGGCGGCGGCAAGTCGCTCTGCTACCAGATCCCGGCGCTGGTGCGGAAGGGCGTCGGGGTCGTCGTATCGCCGCTCATCGCGCTCATGCAGGACCAGGTCGACGCGCTGAGGGCGCTCGGTGTCCGGGCCGGGTTCCTCAACTCGACGCAGGACCTCGACGAACGGCGCCTGGTGGAGGCGGAGTTCCTCGCCGGCGAGCTGGATCTGCTCTATCTGGCGCCGGAGCGGCTGCGCGTGGAGTCGACCGTACGGCTGCTGGAGCGCGGCACGATCTCCCTGTTCGCCATCGACGAGGCACACTGCGTCGCCCAGTGGGGCCACGACTTCCGCCCGGACTATCTGGCCCTGTCCGCGCTGCACGAACGGTGGCCCGACGTGCCCCGTATCGCGCTGACCGCGACCGCCACCGAGGCCACCCACGCGGAGATCGCCTCCCGGCTGAAGCTCCAGGACGCACGGCACTTCGTGGCGAGCTTCGACCGGCCCAACATCCAGTACCGCATCGCGCCGAAGAACGACCCGAAGCGGCAGCTCCTGCATCTGCTGCGCGCCGAGCACGCCGGGGACGCGGGGATCGTCTACTGCCTCTCCCGGGCGTCGGTGGAGAAGACCGCCGAGTTCCTGGTGAAGAACGGAATCGACGCGCTGCCGTACCACGCGGGGCTCGACGCCCGTACGAGGGCGGGGAACCAGGCGCGCTTCCTGCGGGAGGACGGGATGGTCATGGTGGCGACCATCGCGTTCGGCATGGGCATCGACAAGCCGGACGTACGGTTCGTCGCCCATCTCGACCTGCCCAAGTCCGTGGAGGGGTACTACCAGGAGACCGGACGCGCCGGACGTGACGGGCTGCCGTCCACGGCCTGGCTGGCGTACGGGCTCCAGGACGTCGTACAGCAGCGGAAGATGATCGACACCTCCGAGGGCGACGAGGCGCACCGGCGGCGGCTGGGCGCCCATGTCGACGCGATGCTCGCGCTCTGCGAGACGGTGGAGTGCCGCCGGGTCCAACTGCTGGCGTACTTCGGCGAGAAGAGCGGCGCGTGCGGCAACTGTGACACGTGTCTGACGCCCGCCGAGTCGTGGGACGGCACGGTGCCCGCGCAGAAGCTGCTGTCGACGGTGGTCAGGCTGAAGCGCGAACGCAACCAGAAGTTCGGCGCGGGACAGATCACCGACATCCTGCTGGGCAGGAAGACCGCCAAGGTCATCCAGTTCGATCATGACGCGCTGAGTGTGTTCGGTATCGGTGCGGAGCTGTCCGAGGCGCAATGGCGCAGCGTGGCACGGCAGTTGCTGGCGCAGGGGCTGATCGCGGTCGAGGGCGACTACGGCACGCTGGTGCTCACGAACGAGAGCGGTGAGGTGCTGGGCGGGCGACGCCCCGTCGTGCTGCGGCGCGAGCCGGAGAAGACGGCGGCGGCCCGGCCCGCGCGCGCGGAGAAGACGGCGAGGAACCGCGCCGCGGCCGTGGATCTGCCGGAGGAGGCCATGCCGGTCTTCGAGTCGCTGCGCGCCTGGCGGGCGGCGACGGCGAAGGAGCAGGGCGTGCCCGCGTATGTCGTCTTCCATGACGCGACACTGCGCGAGATCGCGGTCCTGGCCCCGTCGACCCTGGCGGAACTGGGCACGGTGAACGGAGTGGGCGAGAACAAACTGGCGAAGTACGGCGACCAGATCCTGGAAACACTCGGCACGGAATAACCCCCCGGCCAACCGCCCCCGGCCCCCCGGCCCTCGGCCCCCCGGCGGCCCGGCGGCCCGGTCCCACCCGCCCCGGGCGCCCCCTCCCGACGTCCCGACGCCCCTGACGTGCCCCTGACGTCATGGGGCGTCCGGAGGCGGTCGGGGCACGGGCGAGAATGGGCGGCATGCCGCTCCGGGACCGCTCACGCTCTACCGTTCACTGGTCGGGGAGATCGAGGCGCGGGTGACCGAGTACGGTGCCCCGAAACTCGTCGTCGACGGCCACGACAGCGTGGCGCGGACGGCGGCGGCGGTCGAGAAGGTCTTCGCCGAGTCCCTGGCCACGGGCCCGGTCGCGAGGACGGCGGCCGAGCGCGGACGGCTCCTTCGGTACGCCAACCGCGCCACGGTCCGCCAGTACGAGGCGTTCTTCGCGCGTCCGTGGTCGCACGGGGACGCACGGACGACCGTTCTCGCCTTCGCCTGCGAATGCGGACGGCCGGGGTGCGAGGACGACACCGAACGCGCCGTCGCCGACTTTCCGCCGCCGCCCGACGATGGCGCGTCCCCGCCGGTCCTCGCCCCGGGACACCGCCCCCCATGGACCGCCGGGGCGTAGACCACCCGCCGGGGCATAGACCACCCGCCCGGTCCGCCTCGGCTCGTTCGCCGGGCGCGTCCGCCCCGCCCCTGTCGGCCCCGTCACCGTCGCGCCACGGCTCCGCCCCGTCCCTGTCGGCCCCGTCACCGTCCCGCCACGGCTCCGCCCCGTCCCTGTCGGGCCGCGATCGTGGAGGCGCACTGATCCCGGCGAGCAGCGCCAGTTCCTCGCGGCGCGGACCGGGCACGCGCCTGTGTCCGCCCGGGGACAGCCCGACGTCCTCGGGCCGCGCCGGTTCGCGCCGGGCCCGCAGATATGCACCGAGGTGATGGACAGCCGCCATGCCCCCACGCCAGGCGAGTGTGGCGCGCCCTCATCCTGTCCCCGGCACTCCCAGGATCACGGGGGCCGTGGCTACTCCGTACCGCCTTCCGCACAGTGGCGGGTGAGAACAGCGACAGCACCGATGCGCGCCGTATGAGCGAGACCCCTACGGCGCACGCGCACAGATGAGGAAGTCCCCCCATGGCACGACCCGCGACACCGCCCACGCCGTCCATACCCACAGCCACAGCCACAGCCACGCCCACCGCACGGATCACCACGCCCTTCGGCTTCGCGTCCACCGCGGACGAGGTGGCCGCCGGTATCGATCTGTCCGGCCGCCGTGCCGTCGTCACCGGCGGCGCGTCGGGCATCGGCGTCGAGACGGCCAGGACCCTGGCGGCCGCGGGCGCCAAGGTCACCCTCGCGGTACGGAACACGGAAGCCGGCGCGAAGACCGCCGCCCAGCTCACCGCGGCGACCGGGCGCCCGGTGCTGGTCGCCCCGCTGGACCTGGCCGACCGCGCGTCGGTCGACGCC
The DNA here is from genome assembly GCF_042890865.1 of Streptomyces sp. NPDC002018. NCBI lineage: Bacteria > Bacillati > Actinomycetota > Actinomycetes > Kitasatosporales > Streptomycetaceae > Streptomyces > Streptomyces sp. NPDC002018. The sequence continues at coordinate 8,790 of NZ_JBIASO010000030.1, read as the reverse complement.
TTCACCGCCGCGTGGCGCGGACCGCTGCACATCCTGGTCAACAACGCCGGGATCATGGCATCGCCCGAGGAGCACACCCCGGAGGGGTGGGAGCTCCAGTTCGCCACCAACCACCTGGGCCACTTCGCGCTGGCCACCGGGCTGCACCCCGCACTCGCCGCGGCGGGCGGCGCACGCGTGGTGGCGGTCGGCTCCTCGGCGAACCTGCTGTCGCCGGTGGTCTTCGACGATCTCCACTTCGCGTTCCGGCGGTACGACCCCTGGCTCGCCTACGGGCAGTCCAAGACGGCCAATGTGCTCTTCGCGGTGGCGGCCAGCCGCCACTGGGCGGCGGACGGCATCACCGCCAACGCCCTCAACCCCGGCGCCATCGCCACCAACCTCCAGCGGCATGTGGGCAACCGGCTGACCACCCCGCCGGAGTCGCGCAAGACCACCCAGCAGGGCGCCGCCACCTCGGTGCTGCTGGCCACGTTTCCCGCGCTGGAGGGTGTCGGCGGCCGCTACTTCGAGGACTGCGCCGAGGCGGAGACCGTCACCCGCCGCCCGGACGACTACCACGGGGTGGCCGCGTACGCCCTCGACCCGGCGAACGCGGAGCGCCTCTGGGAGACATCGCTGCGGCTCACGGGCCGCGGCTGAACGGAACGCCGGGCCGCCCGCCGTCCAGGGTCTCTCTCGTGGCGAAGACGAAAGCCCCAGGGCCTGTCCCGTAGGACAGCGTCTAGGCCGTGCCGATCTGGAGGTGCCAGCGCCCCGGCGTCCCGGTCAGCGTGACGGTCGACAGCGGGCGGACGTCCACATACCAGTACGTGCGGGGCGGGGCCTTCAGCGCGTAGACCAGGGCAGCCCGTACCACCGCCGGTTCCGCGACCGCGACGATGGCGGCGATGTCCTCGGCGGGCCGGGTGTCCAGCCAGCCCCCTATCCGTGAGATGAAGGCCAGCAGCGGTTCACCGCCGTGCGGGGCGGCCCGCGGATCGGCGACCCAGGCGTCGACGGCCGCCGGTTCGCGGGTCATCACCTCGGAGAGGGTGAAGCCGCGCCAGCGGCCCATGTCGCAGTCGCGCAGGGCGGGCTGGGCGAGCGGCGCGAAGCCCAGCGCGTCCCCGGTGGCGCGGCTGCGCGGCGTCGGTGAGCAGTAGCGAAGATCGGCGGCGGCCAGCGGGATCAGGGCAGGGGCGACGAGCTGCATCTCGTACCATCCGACCTGGTCGAGAGGCCGGTCGTCGTCGAAGCGCTCGTCGAACACGTCCGAGCTGCGCGCGGCGGCGACCAACGTGACGCGAACACTCATGGCCGCGATCGTGGAGCCGAATGCCCCGCAGGTCAAGAGGCGCCCGGTGGCCGCCCTTCGGGAGACCGGAAACCCGCTCCGCCGAGCGCCTCGTCGCAGGCCGTACGGAGCCGTCGTACCCCCTCGGTGATCTCGGCGGCGCCCGCCACCGCGGCGAAGCTCAACCGCAGTTGTGCGGCGGGGGGTTCGGCACTGAAGTACGGACGGCCCGGTGCCACCGCGACCCCCGCGCGCAGGGCGGCGGAGACCACGGCCTGCTCGTCCGTGCCGTCGGGAAGCCGGACCCAGAGCTGGTATCCGCCGGACGGAATGTGTGGAAGGGCCAGCTCGGGCAGCTCGGCCAGCAGCGCCGCGGTGAGGGTGTCCCTGCGGATCCTCAACGCCGTGGAGACGGAGCGCAGATGCCGGTGCCAGGCGGCGGACCCCACCAGTTCCAGCGCGGCTTCCTGGAGCGGACGCGGTACGAAGAAGGTGTCGACCACATGGATGGCGCGCACCCGCTCCAGGACCGGGCCCCGGGCCACGAGCGCGCCGACCCGCAGGCTCGGGGAGGTCGCCTTGGTGAGTGAGCAGACATGGACGACCACACCGTCGGGGTCGTCGGCGGCGAGCGGCCTCGGCAGCGGGCCCGCGTCCTCGTGGACGAGCCGCCGTACGAAGTCGTCCTCGACGATGAACGCCCCGGCCTCCCGGGCGATCCGCAGCACCTCGGGGCGGCGGTCCGGGGAGAGCACGGCGCCCGTGGGGTTCTGGAAGAGCGGCTGGCACACGAAGAGCCGGGAGCCGGTGGCCCGGAAGGCGGCGGCGAGCAGCTCGGGCCGTACGCCGTCGCGGTCCACCGGTACGGGTACCGGCCGCAGCCCGGCGGCGCGGGCGATCGCCAGCATCCCCGGGTAGGTGGGCGATTCGACGAGCACCGGGGCCCCGGGCGGGGCAAGCGCCCGCAGCGCCGTGGTCAGCGCGCTCTGGCCACCCGCCGTGACCAGGACCTCCGCCGCCGTGACGGGCTCCCCGATCCCCCGGGCGAACCACTCGCGCAGTTCGGGCAGGCCGTCGACGGGCGGGCGGCCCCACGCCCCGGGGCGCCGGCCCGCCCGCGCCAGGGCGGCGGCCATCGCCTGCTCCGGCTGGAGGGAGGGGTGCAGATAGCCGCCGTTGAACTCGATGACACCGGGCGGCGGCGCGGCGAGCGTGACCAGCACACCGGAGGCGTCGACCGCGCGCGGTACGGGTTCGGCGGAGGCGTCGGCGCTGAGGGCGACCTCCTGCCAGGACGTGTCACCGCGGGGCGGTGACACGGCGCGCGCCGGCGCCCGGAAGGCCCCGGCACCCGGACGGGTGACGACCAGCCCCTCGGCGGCGAGCCGGGCGAGGGCGCGGGAGACGGTCACCGGGGAGACTCGGTAACGGTCGACCAGCACTCTGCTGGACGGCAGCTTTCCACCAGGTGAGTAGCGGTTCAGCTCCTTCCGCAGGGAATCCGCCAACTCCGCGACACTGCTACGCTCTTGCATGACAGCACAGGATAGCGCTACTCCTCACACTCCGATAGCGGTCGGCGGTGGCACGCTCCTCGCCACGCTGGGCGTCGTCGCCTTCTCCCTGACCTTCCCGTCCACCGTGTGGGGGCTGGAGAGTTTCGGTCCGTGGTCCCTGGTCGCCGTCCGTGGCGCGCTCGCCGCGCTCCTCGCGGGCGGCTTTCTGCTGGCGCGGCGCGTGCCGGTTCCCGAGCGCCGCCACTGGAGCGGGCTCGTGGTGGTCGGCGGCGGGGTCGTGGTGGGCTTTCCCCTGCTGACGACACTGGCACTGGAGACCTCCACCACCTCGCACGCGGCCGTCGTCGTCGGGTTGCTGCCGCTGACCACGGCCGCTTTCGCGGCGGTCCGCACGGGCCGGCGCCCCTCCCGTACCTTCTGGCTGGCCGCGCTCGCCGGCGCGGCCGTGGTGATCGCCTTCGCGGTCCAGCAGAGCGGTGGGGCCCTCTCGACCGGCGATCTGTATCTCTTCGGCGCGCTGCTGGTGTGCGCGGCGGGCTATACGGAGGGCGGCAGGCTGGCCCGGGTGATGCCCGGCTGGCAGGTGATCGGCTGGGCGCTGATCGGATGCCTGCCGCTGGCGGTGGCGGGCGCGGCGGTGGCTCTCGCGTTCGAGCCGGTGCGCTGGACGGCCCACGGGGTGATCGGGCTCGCCTGGGTGGCGGCCGGTTCGACCTTCTTCGGCCTGTACGTCTGGTACCGGGGCATGGCGTCGATCGGTATCGCGAAGGCCAGTCAGCTTCAGCTCGCCCAGCCCGTGCTGACCCTGGTCTGGTCGGTGCTGCTGCTCGGCGAGCACCTCACACCCGCGGCGCCGGTGGCGGCGGTGGCGGTGCTGGTCTGTATCGCGGTCACCCAGCGGGCCGGCACCTGACCCTCTCCCGGCCCCCGCCTTCTCCCTCCCGGCCCACCTCCTCCGGCTCCCGCCTTCTCCCTCCAGGCCCACCTCTCCCGGCTCTCCTCTGCTGTCGCTCCCCGCTGCCTCCTGCCGAGCGAGTCTCCTGCTGAGCGCGCGCCCCGCGAACCCCCGTCACCTCCCGGCGGGCTTCGCGTAGTGGTCCGCCACCGCGCGGGTCATCACCCCGATCGGATCGGCGCGGACCTCCTTCGCCGAGAAGTAGCAGTGGCCGCGGGCTGGGCGGGTCACCCGCCTTGTAGAGGGCCTCGCCGAAGTAGAGATCGACGCCCGTTCCCCGTACGCACCGTCCCACCAGCGCGGCGTAGTCGACCGCCGCGAAGCCGATGTTCCAGTAGAGCTGCGGGAAGCTCTACTCCTTGGCGTTCGTAGGCGTCACGTGGAGTTCCGCTGAATTGGCGGAGCTTGAAGAGCTCCGGAGAATCAATGCGTCCCTCCCCGAGGAAGCTCCGAGAGCTCTACTATCGGTCCGTCTGTCTATTCTCACGGACGACATCACCTCCCCCGTTCGGCAGGAACTCGATCTATGGCGTGAAGCCAATCACGACACCCCAGGTAATCATTGAGTGGCGCCAAAGGCTCCACAAGAATCTCAAGTCCCTCAATGACCCCATCGACCTGTCCAGCCAGGTCGGGAAGATCATGGTCTCTCTCATTGCCGGTATGGCGGAGATCGAAGCAGCCAACATCGGCGTCCGGGTCTCTTCCCTGTGGCGACGATCGCCGGTTTGGCTAACCGGTGATCGTCGGCTATGTTCCGATCGCCCCGTACCGCCTGACGTCCTCGTCCGCTGCCGACGGTGTCGGCCGGTACGCGTTCAAGCACCCGACGCCCGTCTGGTCCTCGACCAGCAGACCCGCCTCACAGAAATGCTTAGACGTCGTTTCTTTTGGTGTGATTGAGGGTGTCGGGGCTATGCATCGGTCCATCCCGCGGTGTTTGAGTAGGACTCGTAGGAGTAGCGGGTATTGCGGTCCCACTCTTCACCCGTGATGCGTCTGTACGCCTCGTCCGGCACGTAGAGCAGGCTCTCTGCCCAGATGAGGTCTCGGACGTAGGGTGTAAACAGTCGCGGATCGCGGAGTAGTGCTTCGTGGACTTCACGGCCGGCGGCCACGACCGCTGCGCGGGTGTACAGGAAGCTGTCGCTCGACAGGTCGTGCCCGTACTCCTTGCGGTCCAGTCGGTAGAGCGCCCACGACAGCTGTTCGGCGAATCCGATGACCGTCGCTGGCGGGCCAGCTGAGAGGCGGCTTGTCAGTGCCGCTGCCAGTTGTTCGGCATCCGGGTCGGGCGTTGACGAGGTGCAGTCGTCGATGAGCTGCCAGAAGGCGTTCTCGTTCATGCCGCAGAGCATGACGGACGGCTGTGACAGTGACCGGGCGGCGCCCGCCTGTCGCTCGCCCGGTCCGCCACTACCTGACCAGACGACGGTGACAGATGAGAGCTGCGGCGATACCGACGAAGGTGGGGAAGTGCTCGGCCTTGCGTGTGTGACGTCAATGCAGGGCGGCGGCATCCAGCCAGCCACGACACGGTGCGTTCGACCACCCAGCGATGCCGCCCAAGCCGCTGGGATGAGTCGATGCCCTTGCGGGCAACGCGGTGGCGGATGCCTCGTCCACGGAGCCATTTCCGCGGTCCTGTCAGTAGCCCCCCAATTGCCGCTCGCAAACTGACGGAGTCGCTCGCGCACCGCGACCAGTCCAACTCGCCGCGTGCGCCAAGCTCGTCCAGGAGGACCCGGTGGAGCCTGGCCCACACGCGGTCCCGGCTCCACTGCGCGAAATGTCGGTAGACGTGGACCAGGCAGGGCCGAAGACCGGCGGCAACTGTCGCCAGGTGCAACCCGAAGTGGCCACGAAGAGCAGTTGCAGCCTTTGGCGCATCCGCATGTGTCACCGTCGGACGCCTCGGGTGAGTGGCCGATGGTGGGAGCGCAGCAGCCCTTGCCCTGCCAGGCGTCGCGGCCCTCCTTGACGGCAACGGCGGCGGATGACGAGGGCGGCGATCGGGTCGGCCCACGACCGGCCGAGTAGGAGGTTGGCCAGTTGGCCGACCAGGAGTACAGCCGACAGGTATGTGCAGAGCCGGGTCTGCTTGGAGTCGGCCACCGCCGAGGCGGAGCCGAGTACCTGACCTGTCTTTTTTGACGTCGCCTCCGCCCCAGAGTTGATCATTGTCCCTGATCTTCCTCGCGTGCTGAGGCGAGCCTGTCCTGGAGCCGTGCGCGCCGGAACTGGTACACGGCGCCCGCCTGGCGCAGCACGCCCCGTCCATGGGCCTCGGTGAGGAGGCCATCAGGGGCCAGGGGAGTCGGCCTGGCGGGCACAGCCAGAGGCGGGCGGTGAGCAGTCGGCCCCAGGCGGAGAGGAGGAAGGCGATCAGACCGGCCGGGAGGAAGGCGAGCACAGCGGGGTCCCCCGTGTAGGGAAGCGTGAAGATGGCGAGGATGACGCAGATCGTGCCGAAGATCGTGATCAGGAAACCCCGGACGACTCCCGTGTCGGGGTCCGCGAGCAGACTTGCCGGCGGGCTGGGCGTACGGGCGATGTCGACCGGTGCGCCTGGACCAAGCTGGACTCTGCGGTCCCGGCGCAGCGCGCAACCACGCCAACAGGGCCTCCTACTGCTTGAGTTGGTTGGCGCTACCGAGCTATCAAGAGTCCCTGTTCTCATGGCCGATGCCAGCCACGATCATTCAGAGACTCCCGTTCGACCGGCACATCTCAAGACCGGTACGACAACAGCCACTGAGCGCGGGAGCCGTCTACGAGTCATCCAGGGCACCTGTGCCAGGGAGTCTCTGGCACAGGTGCGCAATTCTCCAGATCTGGCGAGCGTTACAAATACCGGACTGGTGCTCAGATGCCGCTGGGGATTCAGTGGGCCGAGGTCCGGGCCAGCAGCACGGTCAGCGCGGGCAGCGCGGCCTTGAGGGCTTTCTCCCGCCACCGGTCGGCCTGGGCGTCGAAACCGTTCGGCGTCGTCGCCGGAGCACACAGGGCCCCGATCACCGTCTTGAGTGCTTCCTTGGGGAGGTCCTCGCTCATCGCGAGATCCCGCCACAGCCGGTACGTACGGGCAATGACCATTCCCGGATCCCCGATCGGTGACCGGACGCCGGCATCGGGTGGGGGCCCGGTTCCGTGGTGCCGGTTGTCGGGCCGGCCAACGTGGCCGGGCTTCTCTATTGGGAACGCGGCCCCGCGCCGTTGCCCAGCATGACCGGCACCGCTGCCGTGACGGCGGCTGATGCGACGGGCAACCGGGTGGCCGCGCCGGCGCGGAGGCCGTCCAGGGTGAAGGCGAGCTGACGGCGCCAGGCGTCCGGGGCGGTGGCACCGACGGTCCGCGTCAGGTGGGCGTTCAGCCAGAAGATCACGAAGACGTCGTCGGGTGTGAGGTCGGCACGGAGCGAGCCGTCCGCCTGGGCGTCCGTGATGAGCCGCGTACCGAACGCGATGGATTTCTCACAGGCCGCGCTGAGCTCGGTGGCATTCTGGTAGGCCCGGGCGATGACGTCGTTGAGCGCCGCGTCGGCCGCTTGGAGCGCGCACATGCCTTCTACGTACGAAACGAACCGCTCCCATGGCCCGACCTGCTTCGCCGCCTGTCGCATGACGCGGTCGAGGCTCCTCATCGCGAGGTCGGGGAGCACCGCGTCGATCAGTTCCTGGCGGCTGCGGAAGCGGTTGTACAGCGTCCCGACGCTGACGTCGGCCCGCTGGGCGACGTCTTCCAGGGGAGCTTCCAGGCCGCGTTCCTGGAAAACCTCAAGAGCGGCGCGCTTGAGCTTCTCCAGGTTCCGGCGGGCGTCCGCGCGCAGGGGCGGGCGGTCAGGCATGGCACCTCCACGAAACTTGACGGTACCCCTCATGTTGGAGTTACCGTTGACCTTAACTTGAGGCATTGCCTCAGAATATCTCGGAGGAGGACGGTCTCATGGCCAGGACAATCGCGCTGTTCGGCGCCGGCGGCGGAATGGGGCAGGCGGTGGCCCGGCGTTTCGGCCGGGAGGGGTACCGGGTCGCGCTGGTCGCCCGCCGCCGCGAACCCCTGGACGAGCTGGTCGCCACGCTCGCGGCGGAGGGGATCGAAGCGGCCGGCTTCACCGTCGACCTGCGACGCACCGGAGAGGTTCCCGCCCTCGTCGCGGAGATCCGGAAGCGGTTCGGACGGATCGACGTCCTCAACTACGCGCCGTTCACTCCCGCCGCCCTCACCACGGCCGCCGATCTTGACGCCGCCGAGCTGCGGGAGTGGGCGAACCTGTACCTGCTGACCCCCGTCGAGCTGGTGAACCAGGTACTGCCGGAAATGCTGGAGCGCGGGAACGGCGGGATTCTCTTCGTCTACGGCTCGTCGGTGATCATCCCCGCGGCGGGTGTGTCCGGTCCTGTTCCGCTCATGGCGGCCGCGCGCAACTACATCCTCACCCTTCACCAGGAAGTGGCGGGCCGAGGCGTCTACGCCGGCGGCCTCGCGGTCCGGGCCCTGATCGCGCGGAGCCAGACCGACCAGGCGGTACAAGGGGGCGAGTTGAAGCTGAATATGGAACTTCCCACGGTGGAACCCGACGAGCTCGCCGACCTCGAATGGCGGCTCATGCGCACACGGGACCGCGCCGACGTCCTGTACCCGGCCCCACCGCGCGATGGGGCTTGAGTCCAGCGCCGGGAGGGGCCGGGCTTGTGGAGGCGCGTACGACCAGCTCCGGTACGAGTGCCTCCTGGCGCCGTGGGGTTCGCTCCCCGTCTCCTCCATCACACGCTCTCTTCCCGACGGACGGAGAAGGCACACGCGGCAGCCGCCAGGACTGCCGCCTCCGCGGCCCCGTTTCGGGAGTTGCGGCACCCGCGCCCAAGCCGTGGTGGCCGGCGTTCTCGCAGAACGCGTGTCATCGGACCCCGCTCCCCGACCCAGCCAGATCCAAACGAAAGACACTAGGACTTGTCCGGTCGATCATGTGACTGCTTCGTGTGCGGGTCGTTGGTGTGTGCATGGGGCGGGGTGATCTGAGTGATGCGGAGTGGGAACG
>NZ_JBIASO010000029.1:0-76314 GCF_042890865.1 Streptomyces sp. NPDC002018 | reverse complement strand
CCGCAGCCAACTCCTCACCCAGCACACCCGATCAACGACACGACCGATCAAGAAGACACGCCATCACGGAAGGCACATGACCAAGCCCTACTAGGCCTTACCTGAGCCTGAGCTTGCGCCTGCCCAACCGTGCTTTGTGCAGTCACCGCCACGGGGCACGCGTGAGGGACGCATGACTTACCGCACGCACACGCCCTCCTCCATGTAGATGCAGATCAGGGGCATATGCGACCCCAAGTTGGTACGGCCTTCGGAGCCGTCTGTGCAGGTTCGAATCCTGCCGGAGGCACTCCGGATCATGGCGCTGAACAGCGGAAACGCGCTTCAGTGCCTTTCTTGTACGTGCCAAAACGCACACGGCCTACCAGGCCCTAGGGAAATTGCCTCGCCCCGGCCTTTTACGGCGCCAGACGTGCGGGATCCCGTCTGTCTGATCCCGCGATTCGGGGCTGGCGGGACATACGCGGGACGCGAGCTCCACACCGAACGCCCGCTCCAGGGGCAGGAGTACGCCCACCTCCAGGTTCATGGATCAACCGCAGGCATAACAGACGGAGCCGCAGGCCGTTGTGGTTGCCGCGGTCGTGTCCGGGCACCGTCCTGAGGCGGAAGCGTTCCCGCCTCTGGGCCTGGACGCTCGCCTCCCAGGCGCCGCTCGGCTTCCCTGGGCAGCTCGCCCGGTGGACAAGGCCGAGTGCCGCAGGTCGTAGGGGCGGGCGACGAGGGGTGACGCCCGCAGGCCGGGTGGGAGGGCACGTTCGCGGGCCTCATGCCGAACGGGGTCATGCTGTACTCTCCCGCCTCAGGCTCACGAGTTCGGCCGGCTGCGGCCCGGCGTGATACATCCCGGCGAACAGGCCCACCAGCCTCCGCCCGCGCGCCCGCCGGTAGCCGCCGACGTGGGAGACCGCGTAGAGCAGGTTCCGGGCCTGCACGGGCTGACGACCACCCAGGGGTCGGGCTATGTGACGGTTTCGGTGATCTGCCTGCTCACGTTGGCCAGTGGATCAGTGCGGAGCTTGCCCTGGCCTGACCTGTCGAACTCCGCATGGCCTCCGCCGCCTCTCTCCATCTCGCTGCATCGGTTGCAGCGGCAATGCCATAGAGGCAGAGCGCCAAATCCCACACGAGGAGCATGAGAGGTAGGATTGATAGCATGAGTGAGCCCACCGGCAAGTATTCCATTACTATGCCGCGCGACATCGCCGAGGCAGCCAAGGCCCGCAGTGGTCCCTCCGGGCTGTCCGCCTATGTGGCCGCGGCCGTCGCCCGCCAGGTCGAACGGGACAACCTCAACGAACTCATCGCTGTCGCCGAAGCCGAGCACGGCCCCGTCACGGACGAGGAAATCCAGGCTTTGCGCGATCAGCATCACCAAGCCTGGCTGCAGCAGGCACAAGGTGGGCCGAACGCCGCGTGACTCGCTCACCCGCCGCCCCGGGCGGCACCCTCGTTCTGGACAGCGAAGGACTGGCCAAAGCCGTCTTGCGTGACCACACGGTCACCGGCTGGTTCGCTCTCGCGCGGGCCGACGACCTGCGGGTGATCGTTTCCGCGGTCACCCTCGTGGAAGTGATCCATCCGCGAATCAACCGTCCGGCCCTGGAGTGGACCCTTTCCCGCCTTGTCGTCGAACCGATCAGTGAGCAGATCGCCCGGCACGCGTCCGCTCTACTGGCTGACGCGGGCCTGCACGGTCACAAGTACGCCGTCGATGCCATAGTCGGCGCGACGGCCCTTGCCGCACCCGGCCCCGTCACCATCCTCACCTCCGATCCCGAAGACCTCACCGTCCTGTGCGGTGGACGCGCCACCGTCATCAAAATCTGAACCGAGCCCCCCTTCGCAGGCGAGTCGACCTTGAGCCGCTCGGATACCACGCCGGCTGGTACATCAAGGTCGAGGCTCGCGGCCGACGGTGTTCTGCCGTGCTTCAGGCCGTGCAGGAGCACCATCTGACCACCGATCAGAGTCCAGACTTTCGGAGGCGTTGTGTGAGGCGGCTACGTCGGATCCGTGAGCGCCGCGCTCATCGCCGTGATCGCGCGGTGGGCGCGGTCGGGGGTCTCGCGGACCGTGCGGCTGAACTCCACATGGATGAAGGGGACGCCGGCGTCGGAGGCGAGGCGGCCCTGCTTGTTCGTGCGGCCTGCGAGCGGGCAGCGGGACGACCACGCGCGGCACACCCGGAAGCCGTCGTCCGCCAGGGTCCGGGCCAGGACGGCGGCCTGAGGGCGGGCGTCCTCTCCGGCGCCGGTGGACACGACCGCGTCGTGGGCCGGGGACGTCGTGTCGGCGAAGCCGTGCACCTGGATGCCGGGCAGCCGGCGGGCGACGAGTTCCGCGCAGACCGCGTGGAAGACGGTGTCGGTGCGGTGAGCGGTATCGGCGGCGTTCCCCTCGCCCGCCCTGCGATGGGCGCCCGCGACGACCAGCACCCCGCCGGGGGCGCCGCGCAGCACGCCGACGCCGAGGGTGTCGGTGTACGCGTCGGCCACGGGGTGCGGCACCTGTACGGAGAACCGGGCGGGTCCGTCGAGCGCGATGTACACCCGGCCCCAGCCACGTGTCTCCTCCTTCGCGCGGTCGGCGATCTCCGCGTACCGGCGGCCCCCTTCCGTGTCCCGGAGGACGCGCACGCCGAAGTCGGCCTCGGCGAGTCGGCGCCCCGCCTCCTCGGTCCTGCCGTCGAGATAGAGCCCGACCCCGGTCGCGACGGTCTCGCGCTCGACGCGGTCGGGCGGCCGGAAGCGGGCCTTGGCCACGGTGCCCCGGGCGAAGTCCGCGACGTGGCCGCGCAGATCGATGCCGGTGCCGTTGGCGGGCGGGGAGGGAGCGTCGGAGTGCCGGTCCCAGACCGGCGTGATGATCACCACAGCGGCCACGATCAAGCCTCCGACCAGCAGGTTTGTCAGGATTGGTAGGTGCACGGTGAAAGATCGCTTCATATGACGTACAAAATACCGTTGTGAAGCGACCCCTCTCTCTGTCCCGCGGCCGCCGTACCGCCACCCGTGCCACCCGGACTGCCCGCACCGCCACCCGGACTGCCCGCACCGCCACCCGGACTGCCCGCACCGCCACCCGGACTGCCCGCACCGCCACCCGGACTGCCCGTACCGCCACCCGGACCACCCCGCGCGCCGCGGCCCGCACGGCTCTCCGCGCCGCAGGGGCGGCCTGTCTCGCCCTGGCGGTCGCGGGCTGTTCCGCACTCGGTTCCGGGGACGGGGGCGCGGACGACGCCCAGGGCGGCGGGGGCCGGTCGTTCACGGTCGCCGCGGCCGGTGACGTACTGATCCATCCTCCGCTGACGGAGCAGGCGCGCAAGGACGCGGGGGCCGGGGGAGCCGGCGGGGAGCTGGACTTCGGCCCGCTGATGGCCGGGGTGAAGCCGGTGATCAGCAAGGCGGACCTGGCCATCTGCCACATGGAACCGGTGATCGCGGAGAAGGGCGGGCCCTATGAGGGATTCCCGGACTTCCAGGTCCCGCCGGAGATCGCGACCACGCTCAAGGACATCGGCTACGACACCTGCTCGACGGCGTCGAACCACTCGATCGACCACGGCGCCGCCGGGGTGAAGCGCACGCTGGACACGCTCGACGCGGCCGGTCTGCCCCACACGGGCTCGGCCAGGAGCGAGGCCGAGTGGCGCAAGCCGCTGATCACCGAGGTGAAGGGGGTGAAGGTGGCGCAGCTCTCCTTCGCCTTCGGATTCGGCAGCGACAAGGTGCCCGCCGACAAGCCGTGGCTGGTCAACAAGACCTCCTTCAAGGCCATCGCGGACGCCGAGAAGCGTGCCCGCGCGGCGGGCGCGGACGTCGTGATCCTCAGCATCCACTGGGGGCGTGAGCACCACAGCGCGCCCAGCTCCCCCCAGATGAAGCTGGCCCGGCGCATCACCGAGAAGACGGGCATCGATCTCGTCGTCGGGCACCACGCCCATGTCGTCCAGCCGATGGAGAAGATCAACGGCACCTGGGTCGCCTACGGTCTCGGCAATCAGGTCGCCCGCCACGAGGTGCCCAGCGGCCAGTCCGAGGAGGGCGTCATCGGCTGGTTCACCTTCACCGAGCGGAACGGTGAGTGGGATGTGCGGGCCCGGTACGTGCCGACCTTCGTCGATGTCCCGCCGGCCCCCGAGGACCCCGGTGCGCCCGACAAGCTGCCCGAGGGCGCGGTCACGGACTACCGGCTGCTCGATGTGGCGCGGGCGCTGAAGGACGGCGAGTCGGTGGACGGGAAGAAGTACACCGAGGAGCAACTCGCCCGCTACCGGCTGGCCTTCGATCGTACACAGGGCACGGTGCTCAACCGCGGCGCGGTGAAGGACGGGCTGGCGGCGCTGGAGGAGCCGCCCAGCTAGCTCCTCCGGGAGCCTCTCCGGGGGCCCCTCCGGCGGCCCCCCTGCTCACCTGCTCACCGGGGGCGGCGGGGCTGAGCCGCTCCCGGCCGCCGGCCCCCGGTCCGGAAGGACCTCGGCGTGCGTTCCCGGGCGGCGGCCGCCGCCCGGGAGGTTCGATGTGTCCGGCGGGTAACGCCTGTAATTCAGATCACATCACGCATCTGTCCGATTTTGTACAACCATTCGATCATGAGGCCGGTCCTTCTTCTCCGGTAGGGGCAGTCGTTCCGGGCATCCCGGGGCCCCTCTCCAACGCCACCCGCGCATGCGCGCCCGCGCGCGCACGCATGCGCGCGCTCCGGCGCCGCCCCGCACATGCTGAGAGAGGTACCCATGGCCGTTCCGTCCGCGAAGCGGCGGCACAAGGTCCGAAGACGGGCCGACATGTCGCTCCTGGGTGGCATCCGCCCACCGATCGCGGTCCTCTCCGCACTGCTGCTCGGGCTGGCGGGCCTCACCGCGCTGGGCTTCGGCACCGCCGAGCCGCTCCCCAAGGCCGTACGGATCTCCCAGCAGCACTTCGCCGAGGACGGCGCCATCGCGCTCCGGGCCTCGCTGGACGAATCGATCACCGACCTCGACCGGACGGCGTCCCTGTTCAACGCGGGCGACCCGGTCTCCGCCGACACCGTCCTCGACAAGCTGGGGAGCGTCTACCAGAAGTGGCGCGGCTCGGCGGTCGTCGAGATCAAGTCGGGCAAGCTGCTCGCCGCGCGCGGCGAGAACGTACCGCTCCTCGCGGTCGACCGGGAGAAGCTGTCCGAGAAGGACGGGCTCGCCCCCCGGATGATTCGGCTCAAGAACGGCGAGACGCGGCTGCTCACCTTCGCCCTGCTCTCGTGGGAGGGCCGGCCGCAGCAGCTTCTGGTCACCTCGAACAGCCTCAAGGTCCCGGGTATCAGCCTCGGCAAGTTCCGGGTGATCGCCGTGGTCGACTCGGGCGGCACGGTCCTCAGCAGCGACGGCCTCCAGCCCACCGACGAGATGGACTCGGACACCATCCAGGAGGAGATCGAGCAGACCGGGAAGCAGCTCCGCACCTTCGCGAAGCTCTCCGCCGAGAAGGCCGGGGACAACCCGCTCACCACCAAGGAACCAGGATCCGGCGGCTTCCTCGGGGTCAGCGGGGCCATGACCGGCTCCGGGCTGATCAGCGGGGAGCGTCCGGTCGCCGGATACGCGACGCTCGCGGCGCCCGAGGCGGGCGGGAGCACCGACGCGACCGGCCTCGGCCTCTCCGTCGTCACCCTGGTGACCGTCCCGGAGAACACCAGTCGGGTGAACGACCCGATGTTCGGACTGTGGTCCGCCGCCGCCCTGCTCGTCATCGGCGCGCTCGCCGTGGCCCTGCTGCTCGGTACGGTCCAGAGCCCCCTGCTCCGGCTCTTCCTGGAGAGCCGCCGTCTCACCCGTGGCGATCTCACCCGGCCGGTGACCGTGCCCCGGTTCGGCGAGACCCGGCGGATCGGGGACGCCCTGGAACAGGTGCGGCTCCAACTGCTCGGCGCCCCCGCACCCGGCGGTGGCGCGCGGACGGGCACGGACACGGGCACCGGTTCGGGCACCGGCACCGGTAGGGGCACGGGTACGGGCACAGGCTCCGGCAGGGGCACGGGCATGGGTACGGGCCCCGGCACCGGCACCGGAAAGGCCGGCCGGGTACGGCGCGGGCGGCGGATCGGCACCCGGGCCCTGCTGGCCGGCGGTGGCATCCTGCTGCTCATCTGGTCCGCCCCGATGATGCTGCTGCTCAACCGCGCCGGGGACACCCTCGTCGTACCGCAACAGCTCGTGAACGACCAGCGCGACCGCACCGACACCGTCACCGACCGCGTCCGCCGCGCCCTCAACGAGGGCTACGCCGACCTGCTGTCCGTCGCCACCCTCATCGGTGACAGGACGGAGCCCGCGGACATGTCCACGGTCCTCGACCGCACCATGACCGAGCACCCCCGCTACCGGTCGCTGTACGTGCTGTCCCCCGACGGGACGGTTCTCGCCGAGGCGGGCGACAGCCCACGGCACCCCGGCGCCAAGCGCTCGGGCACCGAGCCGCTCGCCGTGCTCGGCGTCGGCTCCAAGGAGCCGGAGATCACCGGATACGCCGAACTGCCGGGCCGCGACGGCGCCCTGGTGGTCGGTGAGTTCCGGGTCGACTTCCTCAACTCGCTGCTCAAGCGGCCCGGTCTCGGCCAGGTGCGGATCGTCGACGCCGAACGCCGGGTCCTCGGCTCGAACACCGGCTACCGGGCGTTCCAGAAGCTGCCCTCGGACCGGCTCGACTCGCTGGTCGAGGCCACCAACCAGAAGTCAGGTCTGAGCACGCAGCCCAGCGGGGTGCTGTTCCGCGACGGCGGCGGTATCCAGCTCGCCGCGGCGGCCCCGTTCGCCGGTGGCGGCGCCGCGAAGTCGCTCGGCTGGACGGTCGTGAGCTGGCAGCCCGCCTCCGCCCTCGCCATCCCCGAGTACAGCGCGCAGAACCGTACGGTGCTCGCCGGGCTGCTCGGGGTCACGGCCGCCGCCGCCTGTCTGGGCTGGCTGCACATCGTGGTCGTCCGTCCGCTGCGCGAACTGGCCGGGCAGGCCGAGGCGCTGGCCGACGGCGACCGCCGCACCGTTCTCTACCCGCGTCATCACGACGAGGTGGGGGCCATCACCCGCTCGCTGGAGCTGCTGCGCCAGCAGCTCCAGGAGCAGCGCAGGCGCGAGAGCGTGCCTCCGGCCGTCGCCGAAAGGATCTGACCGACCGTGCTCTTCCTCTATTTCGTGCTGCTCGCGTGCAGCACGGTCCTGCTGGTCGCCGGACTCGTCGAGCAGGCACGGCACTTCGCCAATCTGAACCGGATTCCCACCCGGGTGCTGGTCAACGGGATCCGCGGCAAGTCCTCCATCACGCGGCTGTGCGCGGGGGCGCTGCGTGGGGGTGATCTGGTCACGGTCGCCAAGACCACGGGGACGGCGGCCCGGTTCATCCATCCGGACGCGACCGAGGAGCCGGTCTACCGCAAGTTCGGCATCGCCAATGTGGTGGAGCAGATCGGCATCGTGCGCCGGGCCGCGGCGTACCGTCCCGACGCGCTGGTGATCGAGTGCATGGCCGTGATGCCGGCGCTCCAGGAGATCAACCAGTCGAAGCTGATCCGGTCCACGATCGGGGTGCTGTGCAATGTGCGGGAGGACCACCTCGCCGAGATGGGCCCGACCCTCGACGACGTGGCGCGCTCGCTGTCGCGCTCCATGCCGCACGACGGTATCTGCGTCACCGCGGAGAAGGACCGCTTCGCGATCCTCCAGGAGGAGGCCGACGCCCGCAACTGCCAGCTCGTCTACGCGGACCCCGACACCGTCTCCGACGAGGAACTGCGCGGCTTCAGCTGGTTCACCTTCAAGGAGAACGTCGCCATCGCGCTGAAGGTCGCCGAACTGCTGGGCGTGGAGCGCGCGACCGCCCTCCAGGGCATGTACGACGCACCGCCCGACCCCGGCGTCCTGTCCGTGGAGCGCTACCTCACCCACGACGGCAGGCGGCTGCGGTTCGCGAACGTCTTCGCCGCCAACGACCCCGAGTCCACGCTGATGAACATCAACCAGCTCCTCGACCTCGGCGCCGTCCACCGGCCCCTCCATGTCGTCGTCAACTGCCGCCCCGACCGGGTCGAACGCAACGGCCAGATGGGCGCGATCATCCCCGAACTCCAGCCGGAGAAAGTCTTCGTCATCGGCCATCCCGCCAAGAGCGCCATCGACGCCATCCCCGCCCCCTGGCGCGACCGCGCGGTCGACCTGGGCGGCGACAGACGCGACCCCGAGGAATTCATGCGCGAGCTGCTCGGCATGCTCGGACCCGACTCCTCCCTGGTCGCCATCGGCAACATCCATGGCCAGGGCGAACTCCTCCTGGAACACCTGGCCGAGCTGCCACCCGACGAGACACCGGACCCGGAGGACGGGGAAGGACCGGGCGCCGGTTCCGGCGGCCCGTCGCAGCCGGGGCGGGCGCCGGAGGCCTCCCTGCCGGACGCTTCCACAACGGCGGCCTCCATAACGGCGGCCTCCATAACGGCGGCCTCCACGTCCCAGGACCAGGCGGCGGACACCATGGCCATTCCCGTCGTGTCCGCCGCTCCCGCTCCCGCACCGGCGCCCGCATCAGCACCGGGGACCGCTCCCGCACCCGCGCCCGACCCGCATCCACGCCACGACGAGACACTGGCGCTGGCCCGGTACGCGCCGCGCCTCGACCCGTACCAGCCCTATCCGGCGGCGTACGAGCAGCGCTACCAGCAGCGTCCGGCCGCGGAACCGCCCCGGGAACGCGGCCTGTTCGAACCGGTCCGGATGCCGGCGAACGGCGACTCCGGCGACGCCGCGGAGCAGCCGCCCCGCCCGGAGCCGCAGCACCCCTCCCGGTCCGAGACCCAGCCCCAGCCCCAGACCCCGCACCCCTCGCACCCCTCGCATTCCTCGCACCCCACGAACCCCTCGCACTCCGTGGCGCCGCAGAACCCAGGAGAACCCCGTTGATCCCCGCAGTCCTCACCCCCGAGATCGCCGCGATCGGCATCGGTCTGGGCCTGATGTTCTCCCTGATCTGCTATCTCACGACCAATCTCTCTCCCGGTGGCATGATCACGCCGGGCTGGCTGGCACTGACCCTCGTCGAGGACCTCCAGCGCGCCGCCATGGTCGTCGGCGTGACCGTACTGACGTATGTGACCACGCTGCTGGTCCAGCGCTTCGTGATCCTCTACGGCAAGCGCCTGTTCTCCGCGGTCGTCATGATCGGCGTCCTGCTCCAGGGCAGCGTGATGATCGTCCTGTCGCTCGAATTCCCGCTGATGTACGCGAACCAGACACTCGGCTTCATCGTCCCGGGTCTGATCGCCTACCAGCTCGTACGCCAGCCCAAGGGCGCGACCATCCTCGCCACCGGCACGGTCACGCTCACGGCCTATGTAGTCCTGACCGCGGGCATCCTGCTCGGCGCCCTGCCGTCCGCCTGACCCGCCCACCCACGGGAGCCGAATCCTCATGAGTGCCAAGTCCAAGCGCGGACGTCCCGTCCTGCACGCCGCGACGGTCCTCGCGCTGCTGGCCGGCAGCGCCTATCTCACCGTAGAACTCCGCAAGGACGAGCAGGCGAAGGCGCCCGCCGTCCAGGCCATCACCGATATCCCCGTGCTGAAGTCCGGGACCGGGAAGGCGTCCGGCGAACAGACCTGGGAGCGGCTGAAGAACCCGGAGCGCTCGGTGCTGCGCGGCGGCGACGGCGACATCGTCGCCACCTTCACCGACGGCGCCCGTACGGCGACCCTCACCGGTCCCAGCCGGACGTTCGACGAGCCGTCCAACACCTCGTCCCGGGTGGTCACCGAGGACTGGGTACGGCTGATGCCGGAGACCTGGAAGAAGGGCGCCGAGAAGGAGAAGTGGTTCAAGGACTGGTTCAAGGAGTACTTCGGCAGCGAGGAGGACGACCTCTTCGCGTTCGCCTTCCAGTACGTCGAGGGCGCGCCGGTCAAGAAGGACGACGAGGGAGTCCCGTACGCGGGCGACGCCAGCTTCGGGCCGATCAACCCGGAGGGCAGCGAAGGCAACGACCTCCGTCTTGAGGAGTCCGACTTCTACGACTACCTCGGCATCCCGTACACCTTCCGGGACGGCACCACCAAGCAGCCGCAGACCGCGCGCTACCGCGCGATCGACTGCTCGGGCTTCATCCGGACCGTGTTCGGCTACCGGGGCCGCTATCCGCTGATGGCGTCCGACGACACCGGCGACGGACTGCCCCGTACCGCCAACGGGATGGCGCGCTCGTCGGCGGGCGTCGACATCATCAAGCTGGCGGGCGCCGGGCCGCGCTACGAGCGCCCGAAGTCCATCAGTGTGCTCCAACCCGGCGACCTGGTCTTCTTCAAGCTCGACGCGCGGACCAAGTCACGGCTGGACCACACCGGCATGTATCTGGGCACGGACACGGAGGGGCACCAGATCTTCGTGTCCAGCCGGGAAGAGGCCGACGGCCCGACGATCGGCGACAAGGGCGGTACGTCACGCCTGGACGGCAACGGGTACTACGCGGCGACGCTGCGCAGCGCGAAGCGCCTCTGACCGGACCAGGGGCCGGGGGCCGGGACCCAGGACCCCGGGACCCAAGACCACGGGACCCGGGACCCAAGACCACGGGACCCGGGACCCAGGACCCCGGGACCACGGGACCCAGGTCCCAGGACCCCGGGATCCGGGACCTCGGGACGCAGGACCCAGTGCCCACGTTCCGGGGATCGGGCGTCGGGCCGCGGGCCGGGGAGGCGCGGCGGTCCGGCCCGGGGCGCCCCCGCCCGGGGCCCCGCGGGGCCCCGGCAGGCGGTGGTGGCTGCCGGGCGGGTGCGGCGGGACCGTCGGGGCGGGCGACCGGCTCAGGGCCGGTCACCCGGTCGAGGACCGGGTGGCCGGTTCAGGGCTGGGTGACCGGCTCGGTGATGAAGCGGACCGAGGCGTCGAGTTCGCGCACCAGCTTCTGGGCCTCGGCCGGGGTGTCGGCCCCCACGGCGATCAGCGCCACGCGGTTCTCGACCGAGCGGTGCGGTTCGATGATGTCGCCGGGGGAGACGGCCAGTTCGGCGTGGATCAGGGCGGGGTGGGCCAGCACCTCGTCCCAGCCCTCGATCGCCACGAGCCGTCCGGGCGGCGGGGTCGGGAAGCGGATGGCCGAGCCGCGCACCGGCTTGAGCGCCTCCTTGTCGATCGGGCGGCCGAGCACGTCGTCGAAGACGAGCCCGAACCACTCCAGACCGGGGATGACATGGGCCAGCATCCGGTGGATCCAGCCGCCCGCGTTGCGCACATGGAACTCGCCCAGGACGACACCGCGCTCGGTGAGCCACAGCTCCGCGTGGAACTGCCCGTAGCGCAGCTCCAGTTCGGCGAAGGCGGAGACCACCTGCTTCTCGATGTCGAGACGCGTCTCGTCCGGCAGCAGGGCCGGGATCACATACTCGGTCTCGAAGAAGTTGGGCGGCGGCAGGAGTTCCTTGGAGGTGACGGCGAGGACATGCGGGACGCCGTCGATGAAGACCCCCTCGGCGCTGTACTCAGGGCCCTCGATGAACTCCTCGACGATGAAGGCGCCCTCACCGGGCAGGAACGTCAGGGCGTCGTCCAGCTCGGCCCGGCTGTCGATCCGGGTGACTCCCTCGCTGCCCATGGCGTCGCGCGGTTTGACCACCCAGGGGCCGGTGGACTTCTCCAGGAACTCCTCTGCCGCCGCCGTGTCTTCGCACACCCGGAAGGCCGGCTGGAGGAAGCCCGCCGCGGTGAGCGCCGCACGGGCCTCGTCCTTGGTACGCACCCGGTGCACGGCGTGCGGGGGATTGCCGGGAAGGCCGAGCGCGTCGGCGACCTCGGCGACGGCCTCCTGGGCCATCTCCCGTACGCCGAAGACGATGTCGAACCGCTCGCCGGCCGCGACCCGCTCGCGCGCCCAGGCCGCGCTCGCACCCGGGCGTTCGAAGTCGACCGCCGAGGCCGCGTCGGCCAGCGCGCCGATCGTGGGGGTGGCGGCGAGCGTCGCCTCCTGGTTGGTCACATGTATCCGCAGACCACGCTTGTGTGCCTGCCTCATCGCCGTCTCGACCACGTCGACGGCGAGGGTCGCGTTCCCCGCGCCGCCGACGAAGAGCAGGCTGGGAGCGGTCGGGTCAGTCATGCGGGCTCCTTCGAAGAAAGTGGCGCGGTGGAGCGGTCGGACGCCGGTGCGGCGCACGAGCGGGGATCCGGTGGGGGAGCGGAACGGCCGCGAGTCCCGCGAGTCCCGCGGGTCCCGTGAGTTCTGAGGGAGGGGTACGTGTTCGGCGCGTCGCGAGAGTTCTACGAGGACGCGGCGGGCTCGGACGCGGGCGTGAGCAGCAGCTTGCCCGCGGTGGCCCTGCTCTCCAGCAGCCGGTGTGCCGCGGCCGCCTCCTGGAGCGGCAGCACCTCGTGGAGCAGCGGCTGGATCACCCCCGCGGCCAGATATCCGAACACGGCCCCGCCCGCGGCCCGCAGGGTCTCGGCGTCGTACACGTGGTCCTTCATCGTCGGCCGCGTCAGGAACAGCGAACCGCCCCCGCGCAGCAGCTCGATGTCCAGCGGCGGCACCGGGCCGCTGGAGAGTCCGCAGATCGCGAGCGTGCCCCGGCGGCGCAGGGCGCGCAGACTCGACAGATGGGTCGCGGCCCCCACCGAGTCGTAGACGGCGTGCGCACCCGCCCCGTCCGTGAGGGACCGTACGGCCTCGTCGAACCCCTCGTAGCCGATCGCGTGCTCGGCACCCGCCTCCAGCGCGGTCTTCCGCTTCTCCGGGCTCGACGCGACGGCGATCACCCGGGCCCCGCGGTGCGCCGCGAGCTGCACCAGGAAGCGGCCCAGTCCTCCGGCGGCGGCGAGGACCACGACGGTCTCGCCCTCGGCCACCGGATGGGTGTCCTGGGTGAGGTAGTGGGCCGCGATGCCCTGGAGCGTGACGGCGGCGGCCCGGGTGAGGTCGACACCGTCGGGAACGGGGATCAGCTTGTCCTCGGGAACCACCGTGAAGTCGGCGTACGCGCCGAGCTGACCGGCGTACGCGACCCGGGCGCCCGCCGCCCATCCGGTCACGCCCTCGCCGGCGGCCGCCACGACACCGGCGCCCTCCTGGCCCGGGGTGAACGGGGCAGGGGCGGCGTAGGTGCCGTCGCGGTAGTAGACGTCGATGAAGTTGACGCCGACGGCGGCGTTGCGCACCAGGACCTCGCCGGGCCCCGGGACCGGCCGGTCGATCCGCTCCTGGCGGAGTTCCTCCGGCCCGCCGGGCCGGGTCACACGGATGGCGTGCATGGACGGGATGGACGGCATGTTCCGACTCCTGGGTCGTGCGCGCCCTGCCGGGCTCGGGGCAGGGCGGGGGTACTGGTCATGACTGAGCGGCGGGGCTCTCGCCGAAGACGTTCAGGAAGTAGTTGATGTCGGCGGTCAGTCCCTTCACCATGTCACCGATCTTCGCGTCGTCGCCGGCCGCGGCGAGGCTGCGTTCGTTGCGGCGCCTCGTACGGTCGGAGAACGGCAGGGAACCCGAGGCGAAGTAGCGTATCGCCCCGTCGGGCGCACGACGGGGAATGATCTCGGAGAGCGCGTAACGGCTGGCGCTGAACGGGATGTCGAGCCGCCCGGCCGCGAACGACGCGGTGATCTCCTTGTGGAGATCGGCGGCGGCGAGGACGGGCTCCACGATCTCGGCCACCTCCGCGAGGATCCAGTCCAGTTCCTCGGCGATACGGTCCTCGTCGAGGGCGATGAAGCCCAGCAGCGGGGAGTTGGCGCGCGAGGCCAGCAGCAGCCCGTCGATATTGGCCCGGGTGTCCGGGATCCCGTACGCCTCCAGATACGTCTTGGTGATGAGCTTGGTGGCCCCGCCGAGCCGCGCGACCAGGGCGCCGTACAGGATCAGGTCCTCCGCGCTGCCGCGCTCCCGGGGGAAGACCCCCATGAACTCGTGCAGGACCGGGTGGACTTCGATCCCCTCGGGCAGATAGCGGGCCGCGAGCTCCGGGATCGCCCGCAGCGCCGCCACGTCCTGCTCGCAGTGGCCGCCCTGCGGATAGGCCACCGAGACGCACCGCACTCCCTGGCGCGCCGCCGCGACCGCCTCCAGCACGCTGATGGCGAGACTGATGGACGGCGGTACGAGGACGGCCGTCAGCGTGCCGAACAGCTCACGGTCGATGACCAGCCCGCGTTCCGCGAGATCGCCGCAGAGCGCGTCGACCTCCTGCCAGGCGTCGAGCGACTCGCTGAGCGGAACGGCCTTGGAGTAGGGGAGGTTGTAGGAGATTCCGCCGCCCTCGAACGAGGTGATGCCCGAGGCGATGGAGGTCTGGAACAGGAGCCGGGCGTCGGGAGAGCCGTGCCGCACCTCCAGGGGCGCCGACACGGCCTCGTTGAGCTGCCGTCCCCGCTGCCACCCGTGGGAGACGAGGGGATATCCGTTCAGGTCCGCGGGGTTTCTGATCAGCGCGGACCTGGCCTGGTCGAACCGCTTGAGCCGGGTGTGCGAGTCGATGGTGAGGGTGAGGACGTCGGGGCCGGCGTGCCGCTCCAGATCCTGGAGCAGGGTCATCATCTGCGCGTGCGACCCGACGCCGCAGCGGGGTTGCAGCGCCACCCGCCGGTCCTCGCGGGCCGCGCGCAGCACCTCCGCGGCCGTGGGCTTGCCCAACTGGCTCACGTATAAGACGGATTCGGCGAGCGGGGGAAGCTCGGGCGGCTCGGCGGGAACGAGGGCAGCGCTCATGAGACGGTGGTGGGAGTCACCACGGAGCCGGCGTTTCTGCGCTCCCGCAGTGCGTCCAGGGTGGCCGGGAGCCGGTCCGGGTCGGCGAGGATGACATCGACGCCCAGCGCGTACAGCCGGTCGATGTCACCGGTGTCCTTGCGGCTGCCCACGGAGAGGTTCCCGCCGAGGACGACCGGGCAGGACAGCAGTCCCGCGGCGCGGGCGGCCGGCAGGTCCTGGAGATCCTCGTAGGCGTGGCCGTTGAGACTGCCGATGATGACGGCCTCGGCCCAGGGGTACTCCCGGTGGGCGTCGGCGAACTCGTCGACGGTGGTGCAGGTGCCGAGGTTGACGACATGGAACCCCTCGGCACGCAGGGCGTGGGCGATGAGGTGGTTGGCCACGACATGGCTGTCGCTCGCGGCCACACCGAGTATGACGGTGCGGGTTTCGTCTTCGTGGCGCATGGAGGACCCCCCGGGGAGACAGAAGTGTGGATTGATCCTGTGCGGATGGCGGTGGTGCCGGTGCCCGTGCTGGTGTCCGTGCTGGTGCCGGTGCGGTGGCGTGAGGGCGGCCGTGGCCGGGCGTACCGCCCACGGACACGCTCCGACGCACCGGATCCCCCTCGTGGCAGGAGAGGGATCCGGTGCCGGACCGCCGTCGGCGGCACCACCACGGCCGCCGACGGCGCGTAGCCGGCCGTCGCCCCCGCGGCGACGGCCCGCACTCTGGCCGTACTCATGTCCTGGACGGTCCCTAATCGTCGAACGCGGCGAAGAGTTCCCGTTTGCTGACTTCACGGAGGCGTTCGACACTGAATTCCTCCGGGTCGGCGACGGACAGCGAATCGAAGACGAGATTGATCGCCGCCACAAGACCCCAGGCATGCTTGTAGGCCGGCCAGCCCGGACTTCCGGCCTCGTCGTCCGCCTGGCGCTCGAAGATGTAGTTCGCCCACTGCGGGGTCGAGGGATACCGGTGGTGGAAATCGTGCACGACCGTGTCGCCGGTGAGTACGAGATAGCGCGACGGCGCGTGGACGAAGAGCATGCGCGCGGTCCAGCCGATCCATGCGGCGGTGCGCCGGACGAACGGAAGGTCCGGCGAGGGTGCCGCCTCACCGATGAATATGGCGTTGGTCAGGCTGCCGAAGTATTCCTTGCCGCGCCGTACTTCGAGCCCCGGGGCGGGAAAGGTGTGCTTCACACAGAGCCGCAGGGTATTGCTCAACTGGAACAGCACGAAGAGCGGGACGACCCAGGCCACGAGCAGGATGTGCCAGGTTCCGGTCCAGACGGTCACGGCCGTCGCGCCCCCGTACAGGGTGAGCGAGGTGACCTTCTCGCTGACGGCGGACGAGTGCCAGAAGGAGCGGGCCCGCGCCACCGCGAAGTTGAGATGGAACCAGGGCGAGAAGAGCTTGCCGAGCACGCGGTGCCACATCTGGCGGCGTGTCATACCCGGTCGCAGACCCAGGCTGACCAGGAAGGCCTGGACGGTGGGGTCGCGCAGGGTCATATGGTGCGCGGCGTGGTGGTCGCTCACGTGCTCGCGCCGGTACCGCGCGAAGTTCTGGATGATCAGAAGGCTGGAGGTGGCCCGCCCGATGACCGCGTCCAGCTTCTGTCTCCGGTACATGTTCCGGTGCGCGCACTGGTGGTAGATCATCATGCGCAGATTCCGCATTCCGTGCAGGGTCACGGCCCAGCCCGGCAGCAGAAGCAGGAGCCAGGCCCCCGACAGCACGAGTCCGGCGGAACTGACGACCAGCCCGGCAAGCATGGCGGCGACGGCGGACGCGAGATGGAATCCGGGCGTCCACCACGACAGTGCCCGCTGCCCCGCCAGTGGCTTTCCGGTGAATATGGTGAGCGGGTACTGAGTGAACCGAGGCAGTGCGCGCATGGTTTCGCGAGGATCTAAGTAATCCGGAAAACTTTCGCTTCGGAAGCCACTCTCAATGGCTGCCATCGCACTCCTTAAGGTCAGGGATCAAATGGCGTCCGATTTCCTCCGGTCGAATCGCACGATCGGGATATCGGCACACGTAAGGTCTGTGACAGGGTGCAGTGGTGATCCTTGCAGGGCTTGGTTCCGAGGTCAACCTTTTATCGCGGCCGACCGTATCGAGGGGCATTTATCAAATCCGCATGAATTGATGCCCGTCGGCTATTTGGTTTCGGGACAGGACTCCGTCGCGGTGGTGGGAGCCGTGCCGGCCGGGGCGTCCGGAGGCCGCTGTTCCGGTGCTCGCCGCTCCGGTGTCCCCTGCTCGGGCAGCTCGCGTCGCCTGCGGACCGGCGAGAAGAAGACGGGCAGGAAGGCGGTCGACAGGAAGGCGCCGCCCACCCAGAGCGTCGCGTGCACGGTCGTCAGCTCCCCGATCACCCCGGAGACCGCCGCGCCGACGGCGAGCGCCCCGGTGAGCAGGAAGCGGAACGTGGCGTTCATGCGGCCCAGGAGGGAGTGCGCGGTCATCCGCTGGCGCAGGCTGACGCCCAGGACGTTGTCCATCCCGACCTTGAACATGGCCAGCAGCCAGCCGGTCCCGGCCAGGACGAGCCAGGGGCCGCGGTCGACGAGCGGTACGAGCAGTCCGGCGGGCGCCAGACAGAGCCCGGCGATACCGAGGGTGCGGCCGTAGCCGAGCCGGGCGGCGATGGGCCGGGCGCAGCGGGCGCCGATCAGCAGACCGGCGCCGCCCACCGCCCAGAACAGGCCCAGCGCGCCTGCGGAGTAGCCGAGTTCGCGGACGAAGACGACCGGCAGCATGGTGTTGATGATCTGTGAGCCGAAGTTGCCGAGGGCCGCGGTCAGCGCGAGGGCCCTCAGTTCGCGGTTGCCGAAGACATGCCGTACGCCCTCGGCGATCTGCTCCCTGAGCCGGGTCGCGTGGCCGGGCGACGGGGCGGGCGGCGCCGGGGTCTTGCGGATACCGGTCAGCCGCAGGGCCGCGCCGAGATAGCTCACGGCGGTGAAGAGCACGGCCACCGGCGCCGTGAGCAGGGTGACGAGCCCGCCGCCCGCGCTGCGGCCGGCGACATTGCCCGCGGCGATGAGCGTGTTGATGTCGGCGTTCGCCTGGACCAGGCCTTCGCGGTCCACCAGCTGCGGCAGCACGCTCTGCGAGCCGACGTCGGCGAACACGGTGGCGCAGCCGGTGAACAGGACGACCAGATAGAGATGGCCGAGGGTGAGGCTGTCGAGCCACCAGGCCACCGGAACGGTCGCGAAGAGCAGCGCCCTGGTCAGATCCGCCGTGATCAGTACCCGCCGGTGGCGCATCCGGTCCACCCAGGCTCCGGCGGGCAGGCCGATGAGCAGGAAGGCGACGGTGCTCAGCGTGGCCAGCGCCCCGACCTGGCCGGGACTCGCGTCGAGCGCGGAGACGGCGATGAGGGGCACGGCGACATAGCTGACGTTGGTACCGAGCTGACTGAGGGCCGCCGCGGTGAACAGCGCGCGGAAGTCGGGGATCCGCCAGGGTGAGTTGGGTTGCATGGTCCGTTCATCCGGTTGTTGATCCGAAGCGATGCCGTGGTGCGGCCGGGGCTCCGTCGGTGGGGGGACTGGGACGGGGCGGGGTGGCGTATCACCCCCGAGTCGCACCGATCATGCTGGCCGATCACGCGGAAGGGATGTCCGCGGCGGCCGGAAAGCGCCTGTCGGCGCGGCGGGCCGGGATGGCCGGAAAGCATATGCCGACGGGCGGAACACGGCCGGACATCGCGGCCGGATATCCGCGCGGACCAGGCCTTCACAAGGAAGCGGGGGCCGGGTGACCGGCCGGTTCCTGTGGCTGGAATTCGCTATCGGAACATTGACATCGAAACGAAAGAAACCGGATGCTCTGCAAGGCTCCGGCGATAAGATTTCACCCGAAAAAAACAAGCCAACCCCCTCCCCGTCGAGCACCTGTAATCAGTCCGAGATGTCCGTTATTGCCTAGGTGCCTGCGCCTTTGCCTTGGCTTGAGAAAGACCGTAATGGCTAGTTCTTGTCCCGACTTTAAGGTCGTCGGCCAGCGCGGATCAACGATATGTAGACGGACGGCTGGGTGACGTACATCACATGGCATATCTCGGGTGCGATTGCGACGCTCGTATGAACGGACGTCCGAAACTCGTTGACAGAGACACCGAGTTGCGTGATCGTCTATCCGGAGCCGAGGGCACTTGGCCCTCACTGGCGCGCGCCGCTCCGTAAAGGGAACGGAATACTCCGTTCCTGTCGGGGTGCGGCTGGAAAGAAGTTCCTCGCACGCGGTATGGCGATCTATCGAGTTCCCTTGCAGGGGCCCCGTTCGCGCGGGGTCGTCAAATCCAGAGAAGCCAGGTGAATAGCAACGATGAACGCACGTACGGCGCTTCTGATCGGTGCCGCGGGTGGAATTCTCCAGGATGTGGCCCGAGGGCTCGCCGACGAGGGGCACTCGCTCGTACTTTTCGACAAGAACGAGGAAGCGGTACGGATCCTCGGTGACGAGCTGTCCCGGCGGACCAAGGTGGACGTGGTCGTCGGGGACATCACCGAGATCGCCGCGGCGGAGCGTCAGCTCACGGACATCGTCGAACGGCACGCGCCGTCGATCCTCGTCAACGGTGTGGGCGGGGACACCCGGGTCATCGGCTACGCGGACCTGACCAGGGAACACTTCGACGAGACCTACCTGGAGAACGTGGTCAGCACGTTCATCGCCATCAAGGTGTGCGCCCCCCGGATGGCTCACGACGGCTACGGCCGCATCGTCAACTTCGCCTCGGCCGGCGGGCGTACGTACAGCCATTTCAACAACGCGGCCTATGTCGGGGCCAAGGCGGCCGTCATCGGCATGACCAAGCAGATGGCGTACGAACTCGCCTCGACCGGCGTCGTGGTCAATGTCGTCGCCCACGGCCCCATCGCGACCGCCCGGGTGGCCGGCGCCTGGGAGCGCCGCGACGAGGAGTCGAAGAAAGCCGTGCTCTCCAAGCTGCCCATGCGGCGGATGGGCACGGTCGCCGAGGCGGTCGGCAGTGTGCTGCATCTCTGCTCGGAAAGCGCCGGATACTCCACGGGATCCGTGATCGACATCAACGGCGGCCTCTACATGTGACGTGTTACGCGCGCAGATCATCACAAGGAGCTGGGTGTGGCGAAGTTTGTCGTGGAATTCAAGTACAACGTCGACCGGGCGGGGCGTCAGCATCTGCATCCCGCGCATGCCGAGAACCTCTACGGCCTCGCCGAGCGCGGAGTACTGCTGCTGGCGGGACCCCTGTCCGAAGAGAATGCCGGGCTGCTCGTCTACGAGGTGGACGACCGCGAGGAACTCCAGAAGATTCTTGACGAGGAGCCCTATGTCAGGGGCGGGATCGTCGCCGGCACGCGCATTCAGCGCTGGGAACCCGGCAAGGGCAGTTGGATCACGGCACTGAACCGGACCGAGCGGGACTCCGGGAGAGAGGACACCCCCTGAAATGGTTTCGTTGAAGCATGAGTCACTGCATGCCGGGATCGTCGATCCGGAAATGGATTCGATGCGGATCCTCAGTGAGACCGCCCTCAGGTTTCCTGACGCGCTGTCGTTCTCCTCGGGCGCTCCCTACGACGGCAATCACGATCTGACGAATCTCTCCTTCTACATCGACCGCTACATCAAGCATCTCCGCGACAGCGGTATGCCGGAACAGCGCATCACCCGGCTGCTGTTCCAGTACGGACCGGTCAACGGCTTCATCCAGGACGAGGTCGCCCTGATGCTGAAGCGGGACGAGAACATCGATGTCCCGGCCGAGGCGATCATGATCACGCACGGGTTCCAGGAGGCGGCCCTGGTCGCGCTGCGGGGCCTGTTCTCCTCACCCGACGATGTGCTCCTCGCCGTCTCACCCGCCTATGTGGGCATCCGCGGCGCGGCCCGGATGCTCGGCATCACGGTCAGGGGCATCACCGAGGGGCCCGACGGGATGGACCCCGAGGACGTGGCCGCCGCGGCCCGCGCCGTACGGGCGGAGGGCAAGCGCGCCGTCGCCCTGTATGTGGTCCCCGACTTCTCCAACCCGTCCGGAACGGTGCTCCCCCTCCAGGCCCGGGAGCGCCTCCTCGAAGTCGCCGCCGAGGAGGACCTGATCATCCTGGAGGACAACCCGTACGGCCTGTTCGCGCGGGACGGCGAGTCCAAGCCCACCCTCAAGTCGCTGGACACCGACCAGCGGGTCGCCTACCTCGGGTCGTTCGCCAAGTCGGCGTTCCCGGGCGCGCGGCTGGGCTATCTCGTCGCCGACCAGCCGGTCACCGACGCCACCGGTTCGACCCGCACGCTGGCCCAGGTCCTCTCCAAGGCCAAGGCCATGTTCACCGTCGGTTCCTCCACCCTGTCCCAGGCGGCCATCGGCGGCATCCTCGTCGAGAACGACTACGATCTGCGCTCCGCCACCCGGGAGCTGGCGGCCGTCTACATCGAGCGGCTGGACGCCACCCTGGCCGCGCTCGCCGAGCACTTCCCGCCCGAGCGGTCCGCCGAACACGGCGTGCGCTGGAACACCCCGCGCGGCGGGTTCTTCCTCACCATCACGGTCCCCTTCACCGCCGACCTGGCGGCCATGGAGCGCTCGGCCCGTGACTACGGGGTGAGCTGGGCACCGATGAACATGTTCTACATCGACGGCGGAGGCGACCGGGAGATCCGGCTCGGATTCAGCAATCTGACCCCGGAAGCCATCCGCGAAGGCATCGCGCGGCTCGCCCGCTTCATCGGCGAGACCCCCCGCGACTGACGGCCCGAGGCCGTCCGCCCCTCCCTGGCCGAAGACGCCATCCGACCCTTGCGTCAGAAGGACGAGTATGAGCAGCACCAGTGACAGTCCGACCGCCGTGGTGATCGACGGCTACGGAGCCGGGAACTTCTATCCCGCGGCCTTCACCGCGGCGGGCGCGCGCGTGATCCATGTCCAGAGCACCGCCGAACTCATCCCCACGATGCTGGCGCCGAATCTGTCGCTGTACGCGGAGAACATCGTGTGCACCGACCCGCGGGCGCTGGTCGAACTGCTCCGCCCGTACGCCCCGGTCTGTGTCGTCGCCGGCCAGGAGTCCGCCGTCCGGCTCGCGGACCGGATCAGTGAGGCGCTGGGTGTCGCCTCCAACGGCACCGCGCTCTCGCCGGCCCGCCGGAACAAGTACGAGATGATCGAGGCCCTGCGCCGGGCCGGGGTGCGCTGCGCCGAGCAGTTCAAGAGCAGCGACCCCGCGGCGGTGGTCAAGTGGGCCGAGGAGCACGGCACCTACCCGGTCGTCGTCAAACCGATCAGCTCGGCCGCCTCGGACGGCGTCTTCATCTGTGAGAGCGCCGACGACGTCCGCGTCGCCGCCGAGCGCGTCCTGACCACCAAGGACATCTTCGGCTTCGCCAACACCGAGGCGCTCGTCCAGTCGTACCTCAAGGGCACCGAGTACGTGGTCGACACCGTGAGCGCGGACGGCCACCACTACACCAACGCCGTCTGGCAGTACAAGAAGAACCTGCTCAGGTCCGGCCGCAACATCTACGACATGGACATCCTCCACCCCCAGGACAGCGCACCGGTCCCGGCCCTGATCGCCTATGTGCGGGAGGTCCTGGCGGCGCTCGCGGTGCGGTGGGGTCCCTCCCACGCCGAGGTCATGGTCACGGACGAGGGCCCGGTGCTGGTGGAGATCGCCACCCGGCTCAACGGGAACCTCAACGCCCCCTTCCAGGACGAGTGCCTGGGCAACAACCAGCCCTCGCTGGCCGCACAGGCCTATGTCGACCCCGAGGCGTTCATCAAGCGGTACGCCGGCGGTGTCTACCGCAAGCTCAAGTGCGGCATCGTCTACAACTCGCCGAACGAACTCGACGGAGTCGTGGAGTCCGTCGACCAGGCGGCCGTGGACGAGATCAACGCGCTGCCGAGCGTCTATCTGGCCGGGCTCAAGGTGGCACCGGGCTCCCGGCTCCGCCCGACCACCGACCTGCTGTCCAGCTCCATGAAGATCTATCTGCTGTCGTCCAGCGAAGAGGAGATCCAGGCCGACTACGAGAAGATCCGCGCCCTGAAGGATTCGGTCTACCGACTCGCCCAGGTGCCGGACAGGGCCTGAGGGGTGTCCCGTCCGGATCTTGCTGGGCCCGATCCGAACGAAAGACCCCAGATGCTTCCGACGTCCCGTTCCGCCCCGTCCCCTCACTTTCCCCGGAGGAAAGCTGTGCACAGCCGAATAGGCCTTTTCCTTTCGCCCGTCCATGAGACGGGGCAGGACCCGCACCTCGCGATCCAGCGGAACCTGGAACTGGTCGAGCACGCGGACCGGCTCAACTTCGACGAGGCGTGGTTCGGCGAGCACCACACCCTGGGCTGGGGCCTGGTCGGCGCTCCCGAGACACTGATCGCCGCCGCCTCCCAGCGCACCAGCCAGATCAGACTCGCGCACGGAGTCGTGCCGCTCTCGGGCCACCACCCCTTCCATGTGGCCAGCCGCGCCGTGCATCTCGACCATCTCACCCGGGGCCGCTACATCCTCGGTGTGGGTCCCGGGGTGCCCTTCGACGCGACGATGTTCGGTCTCGACGGCGCCACCCAGCGCAAGCGGCTCGACGAGGCGCTGCCGACCGTGCTGGAACTGGTCAACGGGGAGTCACGGGTCACCCAGAAGACCGACTGGTACGAACTGAGGGACGCCAAGCTCCAGTTGCCGCGCTTCGGGCCGGGACCGATCGAGGTGGCGATGGCCACCTCCGGCACCTCGGTGACCAGCCCGCGCCTCGCGGGCCGGTACGGGCTGAGCATGACCTCCTTCGCGCTGCCCTTCGCGCTGCTGACCCCGGGCGCCCCGGACCACATCGGCCTGGCGCAGCAGTGGAAGCACGCGGAGGAGTCGGCCGAGGAGCACGGCCAGGTCCTCGACCGGAACGACTGGCGGATCGCGCTGCCCGTCCATGTCGGGGAGACGAGCAAGCAGGCCTTCGACGAGGTCCGCGACGGCTACGACCGCTGGCTGTTCGAGTACTTCGCCAAGGCGGCGGGCCGCGAGGTCCTCAGCCCCGGCACCCCCCGGGAGAAGGCGCTCGAAGCACGGGTCGAGGCCGGCGGCGCGCTGGTCGGCTCGGTCGACGAGGTCGTCTCCGGCATCCGCAGGATGCAGGAGGCCACCGGAGGCTTCGGCAAGCTGCTGGTGTACGTCGCGGACTGGGCCTCCTCGGAGCGGACCAACCGCAGCCTCGAACTGCTCGCCCGCTATGTCGCCCCGCAGATCAACGGCGCGGCGGCCCGGCCGAGGGAAGCCGTCGACTGGGCGATCGCGAGCCGCGCCAAGTAGCCGTACCGGCGGCCCGGCGTTCCGCGCCGGGCCGTTTCCCGCATGTCCGCCAAGACCGTCCCGCCGGACCGAGTGGAAGAACAGATGCTGGATCAGCGTTCGTTTCGTAACATTCTCGGGCGATTCACCACGGGAGTCGTACTGGTCACCGCGCAGACGGAGGACGGGCCCGTGGGCATGGCCGTCAACTCCTTCACCTCCGTATCGCTGGAACCGCCGCTCGTCGCCGTGTGCGCCGCGTACACCTCGACCACCTGGCCGTCCATCCGGGCGGCCGGGAGCTTCGCGGTCACCATCCTCGGTGACCGCCACGCGGATCTGTGCCGTCTCTTCAGCTCCCGCGGAGCCGACCGGTTCACCGGCCGGGAGTGGGCCCTCACCCGGGCCGGACACCCCATCCCGGCCGACGGGCTGGGCTGGCTGGACTGCCGTATCTCCGTGATCCACCCGGCGGGCGACCATGAACTGGTCATCGCCTCGGCGGCCGAGGGGGAGGTGACGGAAGCGGCGGATCCGCTGGTGTTCCACGCCGGCCGCTTCCGGGAGCTGGTGGCCTGAGGCCGTACGAGCGGCCCCGCGCGCCTTTCCGCACCGAGCCGGCCGCTTTCCTTCCCCGAGCCTTTCTCGCTTTCCCGAGCTCAATTCCCGTATGCACATTCATCGGCACTACAGGTTAGAGATCAACTTAGGGAGAAGTCGAAGTCGTGGGCAGATCGCACTGGCAAGAGCACTGGAATGCGCGTCGTGTTCCCTTCTTACAGGAGTGTGCGGAGGCCCGCGCGACTCTGCTGGCCGACCTCAAGGACCCCGGAGCCGCCCAGGCCCGGGTCCTCGCGGACATCATCGGCGTCTGTGCCGGCTCGCTCCACTGGAAGGAGCGGGGGTACGACTCGGTCGCCGCCGACCCCGGCAGTTTCCGTTCGGTCCTGCCCGTGATGCGGTACAGCGACTTCGACGCGGAGATCGACCGGGAGACCCGCACCAAGGGCGGGGTGCTGTCGTGCAGTCCGGTGCTGCGCTGGCTCAAGACGAGCGGCACCACCGGGGTTCCCAAGCGGGTCCCGTACACCCTGCACTGGCTGCTGACCTACCGCATCGCCGCCATGCAGGCCATGTGGGGGACATATGTCGAGCACCATCCCGAACTGCTCTCCCACCCCTATGCCACCCTGGACACCCAGACCGTCCACGAGAACGTGGACGACCATCTGTACGGAGTCCAGTACCAGGCGATCAGCAACCGGCACCCGCGGATCAACAGCCGCGACTGGAACCCGCCGTGGGCCGCGTCCCCGTGGTTCGGCACCGAGGCGCCCTCGTCGCACTCCGGCCGGATGTACCACCGCATCCGCCATCTCCTGGGCAGGCCGCTGCACTTCATATCGGCGATCAACCCGAGCACCCTCATCTCGCTGCGCGATCTGATCGCGGAGCACGGTCCCGCCCTGGTCCGCGATCTACGCGCGGGCACCCTGGAGGGCGAGCCGTACGGCGAGCCGGACCACGAGGCGGCCGACCAGCTCGAAGCCGTGCTGGCCCGGGGGCGGTTCACGCTCAAGGACGTATGGCCGTCGCTGAGCTTCTACAGCTGCTGGCTCTCCTCCTCCGCCGGTCTCTACCAGTCCAAGCTGGACGCGGTCCTGCCGGGCGTCGCCAAGATGCCGTTCATGAGCTGCGGCACCGAGGGCGTGACCACCATCCCGGTCGACGGCTCACTGGACAGCCAGCCGCTCGCCGTCAACCAGGCGTTCTTCGAGTTCGTACCGGCCGAGGTGCCCCTCGGGGAGCTCGTCGACGCGGGGGAGCGGCCCGAGACCCTGCTGTTCGACGAGGTCGAGGCCGGGCGCGACTACCACCTGATCATGTCGCAGGGCAACGGCCTCTACCGGCTGTGGAGCGGGGACATCTACCGCGTCGACCGCATCGTGGACGGCACCCCGTGGATCCACTTCGTCGAACGCGCCGGCATCTTCCACTCCTTCACGGGCGAGAAGATCACCGAGTCCCAGGTCACCCAGGCCATCGAGCAGGCCCTCGCCACCGGCGGCCTGTCCAACGGCCTGTATCTGTGCGGGCCGCAGTGGGGCGAGCCGCCGCACTACGTGGTCGTCGGCGAAGTGCCGGAGCCGCGTGCCGAACTGGACCACGCGCTCTCCGGGTCGGTCGACCGGGAACTGCGGACGATCAATATCGAGTACGCCTCGAAGCGCGACAGCGGACGCCTCGGCCCGCTCAGGTTCTTCACCGTCTCGCCCGACCGGATCGCCGCGTACACCGAGTCGCGCCGCCAGCAGGGCAACACGACCCAGTACAAGTACAAGCCGTTCCAGAAGGACGCCGACTTCGTCGCCGACCTCGTCGGCCACTCCGGAGGGTGACGGGATGATCGAGACCAAGAGGCCGCCGCAGAACGTCCGGCGCGAGATCATCACCCTGTCGTCCGGTGGAGCCGAGCTGGCCCTCCACCTCTGGCGGCCCCGTAACGAGGTGAAGGGCGCGGTCTTCTACTTCCACGGCCTCCAGAGCCACGCGGGATGGCTGTGGGAGGTGGGGCCGCGCTTCGCCGACAACGACATCGCCTTCTACGTCCTCGACCGGCGCGGCAGCGGCATCAGCTCCGGCGAACGCGGCGAACTGCCCGACGCGGAGACGGTCATCGCCGACTACGTCCACGCCCTCGCGTGGGTACGGGAGTCCATCGGCGACGAGGTGCCGCTCTCGCTCTTCGGGCACTGCCTGGGCGGATCCTTCCTGGCCGCCCTGCTGCACCACCCGGACTTCACCACCCGCTACGACGCCGTCGTCTACTGCTCGGCCTGGCTGGGGCGGCTCCACGCCACCCTCGGCGAGGAGGAGCGGGCGGCGCTCGCCGCCGACCGGAGCCGGGAGCTGTGGGACGCCGGTCTGAAGTCGTCCGACTTCACCGACGACCCGACCTACCGGGACTACATCGACCACGACGATCTCGCGGTACGGCGGCTCGTCCGCAGCTCCCGCGCCACCCTGCTGGAGCTGGAGCGGCTCTACATGGAACCGCGGCACCGGCCCCCCGAGGTCCCGGCGGCGTTCGTGTCGGGCCTGACCGACCCCATCGTCGATCTCGACGCCACCCACCGGGTCTTCCACGAACTGGTCTCCGGCCGGGGGATGATCATCAAATTCCCCACCGACAAGCACTATCTCTTCTACACCGACGTCAGCGGCAGCCTGATCGACTGGGCCTCGGCCTACACCCTGCTCCAGGGGCTGGACCGCGATGTCTGAGGCACGCCTGTACCGGGTGGCCCTGCCCATGCGGATCGGGTTCGACCACCCGGCGGCCCGGCGCAGCACCAGCGACAGCCTGGTGCTGCGCCTGGAGGCCGACGGGACGAGCGGGACCGGGGAGTGCGCGCCCCGCGCGTATGTCACCGGCGAGACCGCCGACGGTGTGGTCGAGGCGCTGCGCCGGGTCCCGATGGACAAACTGTTCGCGCGGCTCGGCTCGCTGCCCCCGGCGGAGCTGCTCGGCCGGCTCCACGAGGACGGCTTCGAGACGGTGTTCGACATCGAGGGCGGCAACAATCTGGTCTGTCTGCTGGAGACGGCCGTGCTCGATCTGCTCGGCCACCGGCTCGGCGTCCCCGCCGGGGACCTGCTCCCCGGGCCCGCCCCGGACCCCGGTGGCACGGATGCCCTGCCCGTCTCCCAGGTGCTCGATCTGAGCATCGGCGCCGAGGAGTTCCTCGCCACCCGGGGCCCGTTCCACTTCGTGAAGATCAAGGCGTCGGACGACATCGAGCGGGACGCCCGTACGGCGACGACGATCCGGGAACGGCTCGGCGACGGCGTTCCCCTCATGGTGGACGCCAATATGAGCTGGACGCCGCAGACGGCGGTGGCCAACGCCCGGCGGCTGCGCGCCTGCGGGGTGGAGCATGTCGAGGAGCCACTGCCCCGGCGGTCCTGGGAGAGTCTGCGCGCGCTGCGCCGGGCGACCGGTATCCGCGTCATGCTGGACGAGTCGGTGTGTACGGCGGACGACGCCCGTACGGCGTTCGAGGCCGAGGCCTGCGACGCCGTCAACGTCCGGGTCGCCAAGAACGGCGGACTGCTGAACGCCGCCCGGATCGTCGGCCTCGCGCGGGCCGCCGGGAAGGCCTTCCAGATCGGGGTGCAGGTCGCCGAGACCGGTCCGCTGATCAACGCGGGCCGGGCCCTGGCCTTCCGCAACCCCGACGCGCTGACCGTCGAGGCCGGGCAGTCCGACCGCTTCTTCCCCGAGATGATCGTCTCGCCCCGCCCGGCCGTGGACCGCGGGACCAACACCATCGCGCCTGCCGGGGGCCCCGGCTTCGGGATGCGGCTCAACGACGCCGCCGAGCCCTGGTCCGTACTCGCCCACAGCGA
The DNA here is from genome assembly GCF_042890865.1 of Streptomyces sp. NPDC002018. Classification (NCBI taxonomy): domain Bacteria; kingdom Bacillati; phylum Actinomycetota; class Actinomycetes; order Kitasatosporales; family Streptomycetaceae; genus Streptomyces; species Streptomyces sp. NPDC002018. The sequence goes on along the minus strand of NZ_JBIASO010000029.1, from coordinate 47,905 downwards.
GGGGCGCGGCCCCGGCTGGTATCCGGCACCCCCCACCACACGCCAAGGAGAAACCCCGTGACCGTCCTCTTCGAATGCGTCCACCGCGGCGAACGGCACTTCGGCTGTGAGGCGCCCGTGGACGGCGCGCCGCTGCGGCTGTACCCGCTCGGCGGCGAGGACCTGCGGGCCCGGCTGCTGGCGGCGGACGGGGACGGCGCCGCGCTGGTGGCGGCGCTGACCGAGGGCAGGGAGGCCACGACCGTACCCGCCGCCGAGCGGGACACCGTGACCTTCCGCCCCCCGCTCCTGCCGGACTCCCTCGGGGACGCGCTGGTCAGCGGGTTCATGCAGACCCACAACGTCAAGGCCGACGCGACGACCCAGTCCCAGCCGAACTGGTTCTTCAAGGGCCTCGGCGAGACCCTGAAGGTCCCGGGCGAGGCGCTGGCCGTACCGGGGGACGCCGTCGCCGTCTGCGAGGAGGCGGAGGTCGTCCTCGTCTATGTCACCGACGAGGCGGGCGTCCCGCGCTACGTCGGCTACACCTTCGGCAACGACCTCACCGACATCGGCCGCTTCAAGCGCCACAACGGCCATCTCTCCTACGCCAAGCTCTGCGACTCGGGAGTGGCGCCCCTGCTCTTCCTCGACGCCCCGCCCGAGTCGGTCACCGGCCGGGTGACGATCGAACGGGACGGAGCCACCGCCTGGGAGGGCACCTTCACCACCGGCACCAAGGCCCTGCACTACGGGCTGCCGGACATGATGGCCGAGCTGTTCTCGTACACCCCGCTGCTCCACCCGGGCCGGGTGCACTACGTCTACATCGGGGCGGACCGCAGCAGCTTCCACGCCGGCTTCCGGACGGCGGACCGGGACCGGGTGGAGATCAGCTTCGAGACGCACGGGGTGACCCTGGCGAACACCGTCGACTGGCGCTGACCGGACGTCACCCGAGACCCACCGACCGCGGACCGGAGCACCGGTCCGCGGTCGTTCCGCGTCCGGCTCCGTGCCGTCCGGCGCCCCGCCGGTGTGACGCGAGTGATTCATGGTGAGAGAAGGGGGTTTCCCCACGTGCGTCCCCGTGGCGCACGGTGACCTCTCCATGACCAAGGGGCAACATCCTGGCGAATCATCCCGTCAGGCGGCCGGATGAATCCCACGTGTCACGAACGTCTCACTAGGTTGCACCTGCTGCTCCAAGGGCCGTAACCGCGGCCCGACTTGGGATGAGTGGCAGGGGTGGGGACATGGGATCGCCCGATGAGACCGGGAGATTACGGAGCGCCGCCGGCGTGCGCTGTCAGACCGACATCGACGCCGACGGCCGCTACGGATGGCGCGTCGTCGCGCAGAACGGGCGGGTGGTGGCCGTGTCGGCGATCGCCTTCGCCTCGTACGAGCGGTGCCGCGCCTCCTTCGAGGAGGTGTGCCGACAGCACGCGGTCCTCACCGGAGGTGTCCAGCACACACAGGAGAACAACGGCTGGATGTGGATCGTCAGGGACGAGGGCGGACGGCGTCTGATCGTGTCCGCCCGCTCGTACGAGCGGTATTCGACCTGCCGGGCGGCGTACGCCCGCTTCCGCGATCTGCTGCGGGAGCTGGGCGCGAGCGGCGAGATCCCGTGGAGCGGCCGTTGAGGCGGTGGTCCGGTCCGTTGAGGCGGTGGTCCGGTCCTCGCGCACGCCGACGCCGACGCGGACGCGGGAGCAGAAGCCCAGGGAGTCCGGGGAGTCAGGGAGTCCAGGGAGTGCGGGGAGTCCAGGGGCAGGGGGCCGCCGCCCCGCCCGCCCTCCGTACACGGCACTCGCACACGTTCGTCACCGGAAGTTGCCTCTAGGGCGCCCCTCGTTCATATGAAGGTGCCCACGTGTCAACCGCGCCCCGTGAGCGTCGTGGGTGTGCTGAGACGAACAAGGGAGCGAACTGTGGCCGCCGGTATCGCCGGCGGGCCCTTCGGCGGTGACTCCGGCGACGCGCCGGCCGCCGACCGTTCGCGCGTGCTGTACGCCGACCCCGGGCTGCCCGACCGGATCTTCCGCGGTGTGGCCCGGGGCGGCGGCGCCCTGGTGCTCGCCGTCATGCTGCTGGTCGGCGGCTTTCTGCTGTACCGCGCGTGGCCGGCGCTCGACCGGGCCGGCTGGTCCTTCCTGACCACCGAGACCTGGGAGCCGGACGCCGGCCGCTTCGGTATCGCCGCCGTCCTGGTCGGTACGGTGCTGATCGCCCTGGTCGCGATCGTGGTGGCGGTGCCGCTCGCGGTCTGCGCGGCGCTCTACATCTCCGAGTACGCGCGGCCCGGTGTCCGCACCACGCTGATCAGCGTCGTCGACCTGATGGCGGCCGTGCCGAGCGTCGTCTACGGACTCTGGGGGCTCTTCTTCTTCGAGGGCGCGGTCCTGCCCACCGCCCGCTGGATCGCCACCTATCTGGGCTGGTTCCCCCCGTTCGGCGTCGTCGGCGTCGACCCGGGCGACCCGCTCTCCACCGAGACCGTCTACACCTCCTCGACCCTGATCGCGGGCATCGTGGTGGGCCTCATGGTCGCGCCGATCATCTGCTCGGTGATGCGTGAGGTGTTCACCCAGGCACCGGCCGGTGAGCGCGAGGGCGCGTACGCGCTGGGCGCCACCCGCTGGGGCATGATCCGCACCGTCGTCCTGCCGTTCGGCAAGGGCGGCATGATCGGGGGCACCATGCTCGGCCTCGGCCGGGCCCTGGGCGAGACCATCGCCGTCTATCTGATCATCTCGCCGGTCTTTGTGATCCAGTGGCATGTCCTCCAGAGCGGCACCAGCTCGGTCTCCTCACTGATCGCGCTGCGGTACGGAGAGGCCGGCCCCTTCGCCATGTCCGCGCTGATGGCCGCGGGCCTCGCGCTCTTCGTGATGACCCTGATCGTCAACTTCGCCGCCTCGTCGATCGTCGCCCGCAGCCGCTCCGGCGCGGCGAGCGACGCCTGACGCCATGACCTCGACCGGTCCACCGGGGCCGTCCGGCCGCCGGTCCGCTCTCCCTCCTCGCCGCCGCGCGCGCCGATGTCCACCAGCCCACCGTCCGCCGTCAAAGGGGATCCACCCGTCATGACCCTCGCACCCGAGACGCCGCCGCCCGCCACGGCGCACCGGCGCACCGTGCTGCCCGCGAGCCGGCCACGGCCCGTCGAGCCGGGCGGGGAGCGGCGGCGTTCCCTGGGGCTGAGCAGGGCCACGGACACCTACGCGCTGCTGGGCGCGGCGTGCGCGGCGGTCGCCCTGACCGCGCTGCTCTTCGTCTGGCTGCTGCCGTTCGACGGGGTGGTCGGCTTCCTGTGCGCCGGGTACGTGATCTTCCTCGCCCTGTACGCGCTGCTGGTCTCCTTCGACGAGGACGGGGCGACCGTACGGGACCGGGTCGCGGGGGTCGTCGTCCGGGGGATGGGCCTGATCATGCTGGTCGCCCTGGCCTTCGTGATCGTCTTCACCCTGTGGCAGGGGCGCAGGGCACTGCCCCATCTCAACTTCTTCACCGAGGACATGACGCTCTCCGGGCCGCTCGAACCGCTGAGCGTGGGCGGCATCCTGCACGCCGTCGTCGGCACGCTGGAGCAGATCGCCATCGCGCTGGTGCTGACCGTGCCGGCCGGGCTGCTCTGCGCGGTCTTCCTCAACGAGGTGCCGGGACGGTTCGCGCGGTTCGTCCGCACCATCGTCGAGGCCATGACCGCGCTGCCGTCCATCGTCGCCGGCCTGTTCGTCTACGCCACCGTGATCCTCGGCCTGGGCACCGGGAGGTCGGGCCTCGCGGCCTCCCTCGCCCTGGCGGTGATGATGCTGCCCATCATCATCCGCGCCTCCGACGTGGTGCTCAGGCTGGTCCCGGGCACGCTGCGCGAGGCGTCGTACGCGCTGGGCACCTCACGCTGGCGCACCGCCTGGCACGTGGTGCTGCCCACCGCGCGCTCCGGCCTCACCACCTCGGTGATCCTCGGCACCGCGCGCGGGGTCGGCGAGACCTCCCCGGTGCTGCTCACGGCGGGTTTCACCGCGGAGATGAACGCCGATCCGTTCGACGGCGCGCAGGTGTCCCTGCCGCTCGCCGCCTTCCAGTTCGTCGCGTCGCCCGAACCCGCCATGATCGCCCGCGGCTTCGGCACCGCGGCGACCCTGATGGCGCTGGTGCTGCTGCTGTTCGTCCTCGCCCGTGTCATCGGCGGGCGCGCACCCGGGCAGCTGACCCGCCGTCAGACCCATCGGCGCGTGCTCGCCTCGCGCCGTGACGCCGAGCGCTTCGCCACCCGCACCCGCACCCGCACCGGTGAGGACGGCCGCACGCCGCCCGCACCCTCCGCCCACCCCTTCAGGAGTTCCCCGTGAGACCCGCGACCGTCTCCCGACTGTGCATGGGGCTGGCCGCGCTGCTCTGCGCGCTGCTCGCCGTCGGCCCGCCGCCCGCCTGGGCGGCGACCTATCCGAAGATCAACGGCGCGGGCTCCACCTGGAGCGCCAACGCGCTGGACCAGTGGCGCCGCAATGTCGCCTCCAACTTCGGTATGACCGTCAACTTCGCGGCGACCGGCTCGTCCAACGGCCGTGAGCAGTTCAGGAACGGCTCGGTCGACTTCGGTGTCTCCGAGATCCCGTACGGGCTGAAGGAGGGCGGCGTCACCGACGCCCCGCCCCGACGCGGTTACGCCTATATGCCGATCGTGGCCGGCGGTACCGCCTTCATGTACAACCTGCGGATCGGCGGCAAGCGGGTCACCAATCTGCGGCTCTCCGGCGCGGTCCTCGCCAAGATCCTCACCTCGAAGATCACCATGTGGAACGCGCCCGAGATCAGGACCGACAACCCGGGGCTCACCCTGCCCGCCCGCCGGATCGTCCCCGTCGTACGCTCCGACGGCTCCGGTACGACCGCGCAGCTCACCTCCTGGCTGGCCGAGGAACACGGCTCCACGTGGAACGACTACTGCGGGCGGGCCGGACGCGCCACACCGTGCGGCGCGACCTCGTACTTCCCGGTCGTGCCCGGCACCTCGACCATCGCCAAGTCCGGTTCGCTCGGCGTCTCCAGCTATGTGAAGCAGAGCCAGGCCGAGGGCGCGCTCACCTATGTCGAGTACTCGTACGCCATCTCGACCGGCTTCCCGGTGGCCAAGATGCTCAACGAGTCGGGCTACTACGTGGAGCCGACCGCCTCCAGCGTCGCCGTGGCCCTGCTCGACGCGAGGATCAACCCGGACAAGAACTCCACCAACTATCTGACCCAGATCCTCGACGGCGTCTACCGCTCGCGGGACACCAGGTCCTATCCGCTCTCCAGCTACAGCTACATGATCATCCCCACCTCGCTGGAGGGCGAGCAGAACCCGATGACCAGGGCCAAGGGCCTCTCCCTGGGCACCTTCGCCAACTACTTCCTCTGCGACGGCCAGCAGATGGCCGAGGAGCTGGGGTACTCACCGCTGCCGAAGAACCTCGTGCAGGCGGGCTTCGAGCAGGTCAAGCGCATCCCCGGCGCCCCCACGGACAAGATCAACATCAACTCCTGCCGCAACCCCACCTTCTCCTCGGACGGGACCAACACCCTCGCCAGGAACGCCCCGCGGCCGAAGGACTGCGACCGCAAGGGCCCGACCCAGTGCTCGACCGGCACCGCGGGCGCCAAGGGACAGCAGACCCCGGTGAAGCCCTCCGCGCAGGGCGCCAACGGCGGTTCCGGCAGCGGCGGCACGGGCGGCACCGGGAGCACGGGCGGCACCGGAGGGACCGGCGGCCCCGGCGGTACGGGCGCCACCCCGGCCGGCACCGCGGGAGCGGGCACGGCCGCGGGCGCCACGGGCGGCGCCTCCGGCTCCCAGGACCCGGCCGCCGCGGCGGCCGGCGCGTCCGGCGGGGTGATCGACCCCGACACGGGCGAGCTGATCACCGATGGCGCCTCCGGCGGCGGGGACCCCTCGGTCGTCGGGAATCCGGTCACCCTGGCCTCCGGCGAGACCTCGGGGCTGCGCGGCGCGCTGATGGCGCTCTCCGCCCTGCTGCTGGTCGGCGTGATCATCGGCCCGCCGCTCACCGCACGCGCGCTCTCCTCGCGCAACCGCCGCGGGGAGGGATCGGGATGAGCACGCGCGACCTGCTCAGGACCCGCCGGGTGACGGCCGGTGTCGCCGCGCTGGCCGGCGCCCTGCTGCTGGCCCTCGTCCCGCTGCCGTCCGGCGGGGACCAGGCGCGGGCGGCGGAGGCGGGGGCGGTGGAGGCGAGGGCCGGCGCGGAGGACTCCGCGCTGACACTGACCGGCGGGAAGGGCCCGTACGACGACTTCTCCGACCTCCGGGTGACGGTCCACCAGACGAGGAATCTACGCGCGCAGGGCGTGCGGGTGACCTGGACGAGCCGTGAGACGCCACCCTCGAACGGGTACCGGAACTTTCTCCAGATCATGCAGTGCTGGGGGGACGGTCCGGCGGGTCCCGACCGCGAGCAGTGCGAGTTCGGGGCGAGCCGCGCGGGCACCCGCTGGATGAGCCAGCGCGACCTGCCCCAGGGCTCGGACCCGCTGGAGAAGGAGTACGTCGACCACCCCGTCGGCAATCCCTTCGTGCCGTTCCGGCCGGTGGAGGGCGAGCCGACCGACTCGGTGTCCGACTGGACGTACTTCAGCCCCAACGACACCAACGCCCAGCCGTGGCTGAGGACAAGGAGCGACGGCACCGGCGAGGCGGTCTTCGAGGTGAAGACGGCCGTCGAGGCGCCCTATCTGGGCTGCGGCGCCGTCGAACGGGCCGGTGGTCCCGGCACGCCCCGGCGGTGCTGGCTGGTCGTCGTCCCGCGCGGGGAGAGCGACCCCGACGGATCGGTCAACCCCTCCGACGGTCTCACCACCTCGCCGCTCAGCCAGTCCAACTGGGACCAGCGGCTCGTCTTCCCGATGGACTTCGGACCGGTGGGCAACTCCTGCCCGGCGGACATGGCCGAGCGCCGGCTCAGCGGGTCCGAGCTGCTGACCGACGCCATCACCTCCTGGCAGTCGGCACTGTGCGAGGGCGCCGACTCGCGCTTCACCTTCAGCCAGTTCGGCGAGGACTACACGCGCAACCTCATCCAGAACCCCACCTCGACCTCGCCCGGCCTGGGCATCACCGTCGCGCCCCTGGAGACCGAGGAGCCGCAGGTGGTGCACGCCCCGGTGGCCGTCAGCGGGGTCGCGGTCGGCTTCTTCTGGGAGGACCGCGACAACGGCGGACAGCAGGTACGCGATCTCCGGCTCAGCCCACGGCTGCTCGCCAAACTGCTGACGGGCTCCTACCCCTACGACATACGGCAGCTCGACTTCACCAATCCCGTTCCCGACCATCTCCGGGGGAACGCGGAATCCATTGTGGTCGACCCCGAGTTCCGGAAGCTCAATCCCGCCCTCGACCGTCCGGCGGCGGCCCAGCTCAATCCCGGCGGAATACTCGTCCAGGCGGGTAATTCCGATGTCAACGCACTCGTCTGGAACTATCTCCAGTCCGACACCGAGGCCCGGGAATTCCTCCAGGGGAAAGCGGATCCCTGGGGAATGAAGGTGAACCCCTACTACAAGGACCTCGGACTCGACGAGACCGCCCCCCTCGACTTCCCGAAGGCCGATCCGACCGAGACCCGGGCGCGGCTGGTCATCAACGGCGAGGAGATGACCCTGCCGTACGGACAGCTGGAGAAGTCCCCGTACTCCAACGACATGCACAACGGCGCGCTGCGGGTACGGCGCGGCGCCACCGGGGCGGCCTTCGTCCCGGCGCTCGACGCGTCCTCGCCCGGCGGCATGAAACTGGTGACCTCCGACGTCAACCCCGGTGAGCGGATGGCGTACGGCATCGTCGACACGGCGTCGGCGGCCCGCTACCAGCTCGACCTCGCCGCCCTCCCCGACGCCGACGGCACCTATGTCGAGCCGACCGAGGACTCCCTGCTGAAGGCCGTCGCGCGGATGCCCGACTCCGCCGTCAAGGGCGTGAAGGCCCCCACGCCGGCCACGGCGAAGGACGGCGCCTACCCGCTGACCGCGGTCGCCTACGCCGTCGCCCCGCTGGACCAGCCGGCGGACGCCCGCCGGGACTACGCGCGGCTGATCCGGTACGCGGCCGGCGCCGGCCAGAGCCCGGGGCTGGCCCCCGGTGAGCTGCCGCCCGGGTACGCCCCGATGCCCAAGGCCCTGCGGGACCAGGCGCTCGCCGCCGCCGACCGGCTCGTACGCGGCGCGCCGGCCGGCCCCGGCGCACCGCCGGCGTCCGGCGCCGGGACCGGCGGTGACGGTGGCGGCGGCGCGGCGGGCGCGCCCGCCGGCGGCGACGGCTCCGCGACCACCGGCGGCGCCGGCGCCGGGGGAGCGGCGACCGCCGCCGGCACCGACGGCGCGCCCGGCCCCTCGGCCTCACCGGGCGGGGCGACCGGCGGCGCGGGGGGCCCCGGTCCGGCGAAGAGCGCCCTCGCCTCGTCCGGCGGGCCGACCCCCGGCGAGGTCCTGGGCGCCGTCCGCTGGGTGCTGCTCGGGGTGCTGGTCGCGGGCGGCGCCGCCGCGCTGGCCGGTCCCGTACTCCTGCGGCTCTCCGCACGGCGGGCGGCGACGGGCGGCTCCGGATGAGCTGACGCTCCCTGGCCCCGGAATTCCCGGAGCGGCGTCCCGCCCTCCGGGAATTCCGCGCAGCCATGCGCGAATTCCCTAGGGGTCGCCTAGGAAATGCCCCCGTAACCTTTTCATTCAATGGAGTTGGTGGTTCTCCGGCGGGAGAATACGGAACTGTTCACGGTGTCGGCCGACGGGTCGGCAGCAACGAAAATCCGGATTCCTCTTGACCGTCCATTCCTCGCAATCCGTATTCACGGAGGAGAACAGAAGTGAACGTCAAGTCCCGTATTCGCATGGCCGCCGCTGTCGGCGCCGTCGCCCTCGGTCTGAGCCTGTTCGCCGCCCCCGCGTCGGCGGACACGCCCGAGTTCCGTCAGCTCGTCGGCGTGGGTTCGGACACCACGCAGGACGTGCTCAACGGCCTGGGCGAGGTCGTCACCGACCCGAACGGCACCCCGGACAACCAGCTCATCGCGTCCTACAACGCCACGGGCAGCGCGACCGTCAAGACCCGGGCCGTCAACTGTGTGATCAACCGGCCCAACGGCTCCTCGGCCGGTATCGACGCGCTGCGCAACGCGATCCTCAACAACACGGGCTGCATCGACTTCGCCCGCTCGTCGCGTGGTCCGGCCGACACGTCGACCACCAAGCTGACCTGGATCCCGTTCGGCAAGGACGCGGTGACCGTCGCGGTCCGCTCGGACAGCGCGCTCAACACCGCCCCCGGCCTCGACCTCACCACCGCCCAGCTCCGTGACATCTACACCTGCGTCAAGACCACGCACAACGGCGTCGCCCTGACGCCGCTGCTGCCCCAGTCGGGCTCCGGCACCCGGACCTTCTTCCTGGAGAAGATCGGTGTCACCGAGGCCCAGCTCGGCACCTGCGTCAACGGCACGGTCCAGGAGCACGACGGCACCGCGCTGGACAGCGCCGGCGACATCGCCCCGTACTCCATCGCCCAGTACATCGCCCAGACCACCGGCGTGGTGACCGACCGTCACGGCGTCACGGTCCTCGGCAAGGTGAACACCGTCGCGCCCCGCAACGCCAACGGCACGCTCAACACGGCCTTCCCCTACAGCCGTGACGTCTACAACGTCGTCCCGACCGCCAAGCTGACCGGTGGCGCCACCCCGGACGCCGACCTGATCGGCGCCTTCGTCGGCGGCACCTCGAAGGTCTGCGCCCAGTCGGCCGTCATCACCGCGTACGGCTTCGGCTCCCTCGGCACCGCCGGCTGCGGCACCACCACCCTCAAGGGCGAGCGCTGATCACCGAGGGCGGCCGCTGACCGGCTCCTCCTCCACGGCTCTTTCCCACCGCGCCAAGGCCAGGCACCCCCGCGGGTGCCTGGCCCCACGGCGTATCCGCGTCCCGAGTCCCGTCCGTATCCGTATCCGTAAATCCGTAAATCCGTATCCATCCGGCACCGGCACCGGCGCCGCGTACCGCACCTCGTGCCCGACACCTCCTAGGAGAAACGACCATGACACGCCTCGCGCGAGCGAGAACACTCCCGGCGCTGCTGATGTGCTGCGCCCTGCTCCTGGGCGCGGTCGCCGCCGTGCTCGGCGCCGCGGCCGGCGCGAGCGCGGCGGGCCGTCTCGGCGATCTGACCCTCGGCCAGACGTCGGGCACCATCCTGGACAACCCCCTGAGCCCGCGCGTCTCCACCGACGCGGCCTGCCCGGCGGGCCAGGGCGACCTGGTGCGGCTCAGCGCCGTCCACCCGACGGACGGCACGCTGGCCAAGATCGGCGAGGCGACGACCGGGGGCTACGACACCGCGCCCGTCGACACCGAGATGCCGGCCAGTATCTTCCTCTTCACCTTCTCCCGGGCCCTCACCACCTGGTTCGGCGAAGGACCCTACGACGGTACGTACGAACTGCGGCTGGACTGCGTCAACTTCCTCGACACGACCCTGCCGCCGGCCTTCTTCACCACCAATATCGAGGTGACGGGCGACACCTGGGCCCTGGCCCAGGCCGAGACCACGAGCATCGCCCTGACCGCCTCCCCGGAGAACCACCCCGCGCAGGGCACCGAGGTGACCTTCACGGCGACGGTGACCCCCGCGGCGGCGGCCGGCGAGATCACCCTGACCTCGGAGCGCGTCGGAGCCGAGCCGGTCGGACTCGGCACCCGGACGGTCGAGAACGGCAGCGCGGTGATCAGGACGTCCGCGCTGACCACGGGCGTACAGAACATCAGGGCCCAGTTCACCCCGGCCGACCCCGACGCCTACGCCGCCTCCTCGGTGGCCCTCAACGGCTACACGGTGGACGCGGCAGGCCCCGGTCCGAGCGGCTCCCCGACGCCCAGCGGCTCCGGGACCCCCGAGGAGCCCGCCGACCTCCATGTGGTGGACGCGGACGGCGACCCGCTGGAGACGAACCCGCACCTGGAGGCCGGGCAGAAGGTGACGATCACCGCGCGCGGCTACGCCGCGGACGCGTCGGTGAAGGTCACCCTCGGCGACAGCGCCGATGTCTTCCAGAACGCCACGGCGGACGCGGAGGGCACCGTCTCGGGATACGCGTTCACCGTCCCCGAGGACATCGCCGACGGCGACCACGTACTGACGCTCGCGGAGGAGACGGCGGACGGCCACCGGGTGGAGTTCGCCTTCACCACGGGCGAGGTGGCGGATCCCACCCCCGAGCCGAGCGACTCCACGGGCGAGGACGGCGGTACCTCCGAGGGGGCCTCGGGCGGCTCGGGCGGCTCCGGTGGTGACTCCGGCGGCACGGCCGGCGGCGGCACGGACGGCGGCTCGAGCGGCGGGGACGACGGAGGCACCGGCGGAGGCGGTTCGCTCGCGTCGACCGGTACCGGGGTCGCGGCGATCGGGCTGGGCTCGCTGGCCCTGCTCCTCGTGGGCGCGGCCCTGGTGATCGCCGTGCGCCGCAAGGGGCTGCTGACGTTCGCCGCGCCGTCCGGCACCCCGGCCGACTGACACGGAACGGGAGGGCGGGCGGAACGGGAGGGCGAGGGCGAGGGCTTCCGGGGGCGGGCGGTACGGCCGTACGACCCGCCCCCGGGCCCGCACCCGTACCGCACCCCGCGCCCGTACCGCGCCCACCTCTTGAACCCCCCCTCCCTTGAACCCTCCATCCACTGAACCCCATGCCTTGCCCCCTGAACCCCTCCACCCGAGAGCGAGGAGCGCAGCCACCGTGGCCGTTCTGATATCGCCGCCCGCCGCCCCCGCCCCGCAGGCCGGGCCCCGAGGGCCCGTCGAGCGCGGGGGAGGCGCCCCGGCGCCCGCCCGCCCCGGACTGGCGCTGACCGGGGCCGCGCTGTGCGTGCTGGCCGCCGTGCTGCTCGGCTTCGCCGCCAATCTCACCGTCGTCGGGCATCTCAAGCACGCGCGCGACCAGCAGATCGCGTACGACGAGCTGCGCAAGCAACTCGCCGAGGGCACCGCCCCGGTGGGCGGGCGCGACATCGAGGGCAGGCCCCTCGCGCTCGGCGCGCCCGTCGCGCTGCTGGACATCCCGGCCCTCGGCGTCCATGAGGTCGTCGGCGAGGGGACCACCTCGGGTGTGCTGATGTCCGGTCCCGGGCACCGGCGTGACACCCCGCTGCCGGGACAGGCGGGCACCGCCGTGATCATGGGCAGGCAGTGGGGGTACGGCAGCCCCTTCGCCCAGCTCGACCGGCTCCCGGTGAACGCCATGGTCACCGTGATGACCGGTCAGGGCAAGGCGGAGTACCGGGTCACCGGCGTCCGGCGGGCCGGTGACGCGCTGCCCACGCAGGGCGCCGGCCCCGACCGGGGCAGGCTGACCCTGATCACCGCCACCGGGCCCGCGTACACCCCCTCGGGAGTGCTGCGTGTGGACGCCGAACTGACCAGCGCCGTACAGCCCGGTCCGCCGCGCGACCGGCGCTCCGGCTGGATCGGTACGGCGGAGGAGGCGCTCAAGGGCGACAGCGGGGCCTGGCTCGCGGTCTTCCTCTGGACCCAGGGGCTTCTTCTCGCCGCGCTGCTCGCCGCCTGGGCCCAGCGCGTATGGGGCCGCTGGCAGACCTGGATCTGCGCCGTGCCCGTACTGGCCGCCCTGGGCCTGGCCTGCGCCGGCGCCGTCACCCGCCTTCTGCCCAACCTTCTCTGAACCACCGGGAGTTGATCCACCATGACCGCCACCGCCTCGCATCACCCCGCCGACACCGTGCCGCTGCCCGCGGTGGGCCGTGACACCGCCGCCTCGCTGGAGGCCGACAGCGTCTCCGCGTGGTTCGGCGAGCACAAGGTGCTCGACCGCGTCTCGCTGACCATGCCCGCGCGCGAGGTCACGGCGCTGATCGGCCCCTCGGGCTGCGGCAAGTCGACCTTCCTGCGCATTCTCAACCGTATGCACGAGCTGATCCCGTCCGCCGGCCTCGGCGGGCGCGTACTGCTCGACGGCGGGGACATCTACGACCGCGGGCGCCGCATCACCCATGCCCGGCGCCAGATCGGCATGGTCTTCCAGAAGCCCAACCCGTTCCCCGCCATGTCCCTGTACGACAACGTCCTGGCCGGTCTGAAGCTCAACGGCATCAAGGCCCAACGGGACGGCAGGGACGATCTCGTGGAGGAGTGCCTCACCAAGGCCGGGCTCTGGCGCGAGGTCAAGGACCGCCTCCGCCAGCCGGGCGGCGCCCTCTCCGGCGGTCAGCAGCAGCGCCTCTGCATCGCGCGCTCCCTGGCCGTGCGCCCCCGGGTCCTGCTGATGGACGAACCCTGCTCCGCCCTCGACCCCACCTCCACCCGCCGTATCGAGGAGACGATTGCCGAACTCAGGTCGGAGGTGACGATCGTCATCGTCACCCACAACATGCAGCAGGCGGCCCGTGTCTCCGACACCTGTGCCTTCTTCCTCGCGGAACAGGGCACTCCCGGAGTCATCGTCGAACACGGCGACACGGACGCGATGTTCAACAGCCCCCAGGACTCCCGGACGGCCGACTACGTCAACGGCCGCTTCGGATAGAGCCCGCGCGCTGGACGCCGACGGGACGACGGGCCCTCAGCCATGCGCCGCACAGGCATCTGCCGACAGGTTCGCGCACCGGTGCCGGCCGGGCGGCGGACGGCCTGCCGAAGTCCGGCGGCCCGGCCCGGCGGGCGTCACCGGGCCGGGAAGGCGTGGCGGCGGGCCGCCGCCACCGTGGCCAGGGCCACGGCGATCAGCGGCAGCGCGGTCCACGGCAGCGCGCCCGCCCCGGTGGACGCGCGCTCCAGGACGACACCGCCCGCCAGGGACCCCGCCGCGATACCCGCGTTGTAGACCGTCGTCTGCATCGAGGTCGCCACATCCGCCCTGCCGGGCCCCGAGATACGCACCAGCGCCGTCTGGAGCAGCGTGGGCGCTCCTCCGAAGGCGACGCCCCACGCCGCGACCGCCGTCAGCAGGACCACCGGGTTCCGCCCGGACAGGCCCAGCGCGAGCATCGCCGCGGCGATCAGGGCCAGCGCGCCCAGCAGCGCGGACCGCGCGTGACGGTCGATCAGTACGCCGACGAGCCAGATCCCGGCGACCGTCGCGAGGCCGAAGACGGACAGGACCAGACCCGTACGGCCGAAGCCGGAGCGCCCGGTGAACGGTGCCAGATACGTGTACACGGCCTGGTGCCCCAGCAGCAGGAGCAGCGTGATGGTCAGCACCGTCCGGATGCCCGGCATGGCGGCGATACGCCACAACGGAAGCCGTTCGCCCGCCGGTTCGCCGGGAAAGTCGGGGACCCGCCACGCCACCCAGGCCACCAGCACCGCCGCCAGCAGGGCCACCGTCGCGAAGGCCGCCCGCCAGCCGAGGAGTCCGGCCAGGGCCGTGCCCGCCGGGATGCCGAAGGAGAGCGCGACGGTGATCCCGGCCAGCACGACCGCGATGGCGCGGCCCCGGCGCTCCGCCGGGACCATCCGGGCCGCGTACCCCGCGAGCATCGCCCACAGCGTGCCGCCCATGACACCCGCCACCAGCCTGGCCCCGAAGGTCAGCGCGTAGCTGGACGAGAAGGCCGTGACGGCGTTGCACACCGCGAAGCCGGCCAGTGTGCCGATGAGCACCGGACGTCGGCGCAGCCCGCGCAGCGCGGCGGTGAGCGGGACGGCGGCGAGGAAGGAGGCGGCGGCGTAACCGGTCACCAGGAACCCCACCCGGCTCTCGGACACCCCGAGCCCCCGGCTCATCCCCGGCAGCAGCCCGGCGGGCAGCAGTTCGGTCAGCACGGCGGTGAACGCGGCCGTGAACAGGGCGAGCAGCCCCCACAGCGGCAGCCGCGCCGCGGCGGGCGCGGACGCGCCGGCCCCGTGTGTCCCGGGCCTGTGTGTCCCGCGCCTGTGTGTCGCGGGCCCGTGTGTCACGGACCCGCGTGCCCCGGGCCCGTGTGTCCCGGCCCCGTGTGCCCCGGACCCGTGTGTCCCGGCCCCGGATGTGCCGGACATCACGGGCCTGGACCGCTCCCCGGCGCCGGAGCCGTCTCTCGATACGGTCGACATGCGAGCATGGTGAAACCTTCACACCAGTGTGAAGGCAAGCCCGGTCGTCTCCGATGCCCACCGGGCCCGCCCCCGCCTCCCCCGAGGCCCCGCACCGCACGGAGCGCCATGAAGATCGGTGAACTCTCCCGCCGCACCGGCGTCCCCACCCGGATGCTGCGCTACTACGAGGAACAGGATCTGCTCCACCCCGCGCGGGCCGACAACGGCTACCGCTCCTACGACCCGGCGGCCGTCCACCGGGTCCAGCAGATCCGCGGTCTCCTCGACTCCGGCCTCACCACCGAGATCATCCGCCGGATCCTGCCCTTTCTGAACGAGCCGGACGAGATCCACCTCCACCCGGAGTGCCTCACCCCCGAGACGGCGGCCCTGCTGCGCGGCGAGGCGGATCGGATCCAGCAGCGCATCGACTGCCTGGCCCGCAACCGCGACGCCATCCACGGCTATCTCGCCGCCGTCCAGCCGGCCCCCGCGGACCCGCCCCCGCCGCCTACACCGCGTCGTTAGGACGGGACATCCTCAGGGCCAGTTCCCGCAGAAGCGCCTCCGACGTGATGTCCGTACGGCCGCTGTCATGGACCTCGGCCAGCTCGGAGTAGACGAAGCTGAACGCCCCGATGAGCTGCATGATCGCGGGCAGCGCGGCCTCGGTGACCGCGTGTGCCGCCTCCATGGGGGTGGCCTCGGAGGAGACCGTGAACGAGGGGAAGACCTCGGCGAGCAGGGACCCGATCTGCCCCGCGCCCGACTCGGCGCCCGCGGCCGAATCCCGGTCGGCGGTACGGATCCACTCCGCGGACTGCGTGAGAATGCCGATGGCCCTGAGAACGACTTCGCTCTGTTCCATAAGCGCAGCCTAGGCTGCCCGCCCGGTCGCCCGCCCGGGTCGCCCGCCCGGAGCGGAAGTCGGCAAAAGCCGGACGCGGCCCCGGAGTCCGACCTACCCTCGACATGTGTCGGGCGCGTCCGGCCGGGTGCTTGTCGTGGACGACAACAGGGTCATCCGGCAACTGATCAGGGTCAATCTCGAACTGGAGGGTTTCGAGGTCGTGACCGCGGCCGATGGTGCCGAGTGCCTGGACGTGGTGCACGAGGTGATGCCCGATGTCATCACCCTGGACGTGGTGATGCCCCGTCTCGACGGGCCGCGCACCGCCGCACGGCTGCGCGCGGACCCCCGGACGAGCCGGCTGCCGATAGCGATCATCAGCGCCTGTACGCAGTACGAGGTGGAGTCCGGCCTCGCCGCCGGAGTGGACGCCTTTCTCGCCAAGCCCTTCGAACCGGCCGAGCTGGTGCGGCTCGTACGGCGGCTGACCCGCCGGGAGGGCCCGCCCTCCCTCGACCTCGACGGCAGGCACGGCGCGGGCCGTGCGGGAAGCGCCCGGGGCTGACGTCCTCCGACCGCGACCGCCCCCCGGCCGCCGGCGACCACGGCCGCGGCCGGGAGACCGCATCGCGAAACCGGTTCGCGAAGTGGCCCCCCTCCTCCCCTAGGCTGGTCCCGTGACCCCCGCAGAACTCTCCCGGACCGTACGGCGCGCCGTGTGCCGCGCGGTCGAGGACGACGCCCTGCCGGGGCCCGTACCGGAACGCGTCGGCGTCGAGCGGTCCCGCCCCGGGGGCCGGGGGGACTACGCCAGCAACATCGCGCTGCGGCTCGCGGGCCCGGCGGGCCGCCCGCCCCGCGAGATCGCCGAGATCCTGCGCCGCCGGGTCGACACGACCACCGGCATCGCCCGGGTCGAGATCACCGGACCCGGCTTCCTGAACTTCACACTCGGCGCCGACAGCCGGGCCGGACTGGTCCGTACGATCCTGCGCGACCCCGCCGGGTACGGACACGGCGACGCGCTCGCCGGTACGGTCGCGGCCTTCGCGCCCCCGCCCGACGGCGACGCCCGCGCGCGGGTCTGGACCGGGGCCGTCGTACGGCTGCTCCGGAGCCAGGGGGCCGAGGCGGCGGTCGTACCGGACGGCGCGGAGAGGCTGACAGTCGTACCCGCCGACGCCGACGCCGACGCCGACGCCGGTCCCGGTCCCGGCCCCCGTCCTGCCCGTCCCGAGGACGGGCCCGGGGATCTCTTCACCCGGCTCGGGCACGACGCCGCCCACTGGGCGCTGCTGCGGCCCGCCGCCCATGACCGTCCGTACACCGGTACGGAACTGCTCGTCCAGCGCGAGAGCAACCCCCTCTTCACGGTGCGGTACGCGTACGCCCGTACCCGCGCCCTCGTCCGCGAGGCCGCCCGGCTCGGCATCACGGCCGAGTACGCCGAACCCCCCGCGCCCACGGAACCCGCCGCGCCCGCCGGACCCCCCGCGCCCGTCGGCCAGGACACGCCCCCTGCGGCCGCGCGCCCCGCCGACGCCTCCGCGCGGGCCGCCGCCACCTCCGTCCTGCTCACCGCCCTCGGCGATCACCCCGCCGTCCTCGAAGCCGCCGCCCGGCTGCGCGCGCCCGACCGGCTCGCCCGCCATCTCGAACACACCGCGGAAGCGTTCCTGCGCTTCCAGGAGATCTGCCGTCCGCTGCCGCTCGGCGACGAGAAACCCTCGGCCGCCCACCGCTCCAGGACCGCGCTCGCCGAAGCCACCGGGGCCGTGCTGGCCGGCGGCCTGTCCCTGCTCGGCATCGATGCGCCCGAACACCTCTGACGCGCGCCGGCACACTCCCCGCGCCTCGGCACACCTCCCCGCGCATCCGCGCGACAGCACACGCCCCCCGCCGGACACCCCGCCGGACATCGCACATCGCACACCGCACACCGAACACTTCTGAGAGAGCCAAGAGAGCCACGAGATGAGCCGTTCCGCACACCCCGCAGGCCCCCGCCACGCGGATGTACTTCCCGAAGGGCACTACACCGCCCCGGCCGCCGATCTGAACGTCCTCGACGAGAAGGTCTGGTCGCGCACGGTCCGCAGGAACGAGGCGGGCGTCGCGACCGTCGCCGGCATCGAGGTGACCCGGCTGGCCGAGGAGTTCGGCACGCCGGCGTACATCCTCGACGAGGCCGACTTCCGCGCCCGCTGCCGTGCCTGGTCCGACGCCTTCGGCGCCGACGCGGACGTGTTCTACGCGGGCAAGGCGTTCCTCTCCCGTGCCGTGGTCCGCTGGCTGCACGAGGAGGGGCTCCATCTCGACGTGTGCTCCGGCGGGGAACTCACCACCGCGCTCGCCGCCGGGATGCCCGCCGAGCGCATCGCCTTCCACGGCAACAACAAGTCCCTCCAGGAGATCGAGCGCGCCGTCTCGGCCGGTGTCGGCCGTATCGTCCTCGACTCCTTCCAGGAGATCGTCCAGGTCGCGCATGTCGCCCAGCGACTCGGCACGCGCCAGCGGGTGCAGATCCGGGTCACCGTCGGCGTCGAGGCCCATACGCACGAGTTCATCGCCACCGCCCACGAGGACCAGAAGTTCGGTATCGCGCTGGCCGGCGGGCAGGCCGCCGAGGCCGTCAGAAGGGCGCTCACCCTCGACGGGCTCGAACTGATCGGCATCCACTCGCACATCGGCTCGCAGATCTTCGACATGGCGGGCTTCGAGGTCTCCGCCCGCCGCGTGGTGCAGCTTCTCGCGCAGGTGCGGGACGAGCACGGGGTGGAGCTGCCCGAGATCGACCTCGGCGGCGGCCTCGGGATCGCGTACACCTCCGAGGACGACCCCCGCGAACCCCACGACATCGCCAAGGCGCTCACCGACATCGTCACCCGTGAGTGTGAGTCCGCCGGGCTGCGCACCCCGCGTATCTCCGTCGAGCCCGGCCGGGCGATCGTGGGTCCCACGGCCTTCACGCTCTACGAGGTCGGCACCATCAAGCCGCTCGAAGGCCTGCGCACCTATGTCAGTGTGGACGGCGGCATGTCCGACAACATCCGTACGGCCCTGTACGACGCCGAGTACAGCGTGGCGCTCGTCTCCCGCCGCTCCGACGCCGAGGCGATGCTGACGCGCGTCGTCGGCAAGCACTGCGAGAGCGGCGACATCGTCGTACGGGACGCGTTCCTGCCCGCCGACCTGGCCCCCGGGGACCTGATCGCCGTGCCCGCCACCGGCGCGTACTGCCGCTCGATGGCGAGCAACTACAACCACGCGCTCCGGCCGCCCGTCGTCGCCGTCAGGGAGGGCGAGGCCCGGGTGATCGTCCGGCGTGAGACGGAGGAAGATCTTCTGCGTCTCGACGTCGGAGAGTGAAATACATGTCTCGCAATCTGGACGGGGGACAGAAACCCCCGTCCGGTGAGTGAGACTGGTTCGGATTACCGCTTTCAAAGGCTGTGATGGATGAAAGGCGTAGGTCGGATGATGCGTACGCGTCCGCTGAAGGTGGCGCTGCTGGGCTGTGGCGTGGTCGGCTCAGAGGTGGCGCGCATCATGGCGACGCACGCCGACGACCTCACCGCCAGGATCGGCGCCCCGGTGGAGCTGGCCGGGGTGGCCGTCCGGCGCCCCTCCAAGGTCCGTGAGGGCATCGATCCCGCCCTGATCACCACCGACGCCACCGCCCTGGTCAAGCGCGGCGACATCGATGTGGTCGTGGAGGTCATCGGCGGTATCGAGCCCGCCCGTACGCTGATCACCACCGCGTTCGAGCACGGGGCCTCCGTCGTCTCCGCCAACAAGGCGCTGCTTGCCGAGGACGGCACGACCCTCTACGAGGCCGCCGAGCGGCACGGCAGGGATCTGTACTTCGAGGCCGCCGTCGCGGGTGCCATACCGCTGATCCGGCCGCTGCGCGAGTCCCTCGCCGGTGACAAGGTCAACCGGGTCCTCGGCATCGTCAACGGCACGACCAACTTCATCCTCGACCGGATGGACTCCGCGGGCGCCGGCTACTCCGAGGCGCTGGACGAGGCCACCGCCCTCGGGTACGCCGAGGCCGACCCCACCGCGGACGTCGAGGGCTTCGACGCCGCCGCCAAGGCCGCCATCCTCGCCGGGATCGCCTTCCACACCCGCGTCCGCCTCGACGACGTGCACCGCGAGGGCATCACGGAGGTCACCTCCGCCGATCTCGCCTCCGCGAAACAGATGGGCTGTACGGTCAAACTCCTCGCCATCTGCGAGCGCGCCGCCGACGGCAGGTCCGTCACCGCCCGCGTCCACCCGGCGATGATCCCGCTCACCCATCCGCTCGCCTCCGTGCGCGAGGCGTACAACGCGGTCTTCGTCGAGGCCGACGCCGCCGGGCAGCTCATGTTCTACGGACCCGGCGCGGGCGGCTCACCGACCGCCTCCGCCGTACTGGGCGATCTGGTCGCCGTCTGCCGCAACCGGCTGAGCGGCGCCACCGGCCCCGGTGAGTCCGCGTACACCCGGCTGCCCGTGAGCGGTATGGGCGAGGTCGTGACGCGTTACCACATCAGTCTCGACGTGGCCGACAAACCGGGCGTTCTCGCCCAGGTCGCGACGGTCTTCGCCGAGCACGGCGTATCCATCGACACGGTGCGCCAGAAGGGACGGCAGGAGGGCGCGGGCGAGGCCTCCCTCGTCGTCGTCACCCATCGCGCGCCCGACGCCGCCCTCTCCGGGACCGTCGAGGCGCTGCGCAAGCTCGACACCGTGCGCGGTGTCGCCAGCATCATGCGTGTGGAAGGGGAGTAAGGGACCCATGACCAGCATCGGCACCCAGCGGGGCACCCACCAGTGGCGCGGCATCATCGAGGAGTACCGGGACCGCCTCCCGGTGACGGACACGACGCCGGTCGTCACGCTCCGCGAGGGCGGCACGCCGCTCGTCCCGGCGCAGGTGCTGTCCGAGCGGACGGGGTGTGACGTTCATCTCAAGGTCGAGGGCGCCAACCCCACCGGATCCTTCAAGGACCGTGGCATGACCATGGCCATCACCCGGGCCAAGGAGGAGGGCGCCCAGGCGGTCATCTGCGCCTCCACCGGCAACACCTCGGCCTCGGCCGCCGCCTACGCGGTACGGGCCGGCATGGTCTGCGCCGTCCTCGTGCCCCGGGGCAAGATCGCCCTCGGCAAGATGGGCCAGGCGCTGGTCCACGGCGCGAAGATCCTCCAGGTGGACGGCAACTTCGACGACTGTCTGACACTGGCGCGGTCGCTCTCCGACAACTACCCGGTGGCCCTGGTCAATTCGGTCAATCCGGTCAGGATCGAAGGCCAGAAGACCGCCGCGTTCGAGATCGTGGACGCGCTCGGTGACGCCCCGGACATCCATGTGCTGCCGGTCGGCAACGCCGGCAACATCACGGCGTACTGGAAGGGCTACACCGAGTACGCCGCCAACGGACCGGCGGCCCGTACGCCGCGTATGTGGGGCTTCCAGGCCTCCGGCTCCGCGCCCATCGTGCGCGGCGAGGTCGTCAAGGACCCGCACACCGTCGCCACCGCGATCCGGATCGGCAACCCCGCGTCCTGGCAGTACGCGCTGGCCGCCCGCGACGAGTCCGGCGGCTTCATCGACGCGGTGACGGACCGGCAGATCCTCTCCGCCTACCGGCTGTTGGCCGCCCAGGAGGGCGTCTTCGTCGAGCCCGCCTCGGCCGCTTCCGTGGCCGGTCTGCTCAAGGCGGCCGAAGAGGGCAAGGTCGACCGGGGCCAGCGCATCGTCTGCACGGTCACGGGCAACGGCCTCAAGGACCCGGACTGGGCGGTCGCCGGAGCGCCCCAGCCGGTCACCGTGCCGGTCGACGCCACCGTCGCCGCGCGGCGCCTCGGTCTGAGCTGACGCAGGGACCCCGCCAGGACCCCGCCGGAACCCGCCAGGAACCCTCCGGAGCGCCACCGGAGCCGGGCCGGACGGACAGCCCGACGGACACCGGGACCGCGCCGCGGCGCGTCCCGGACACCGCGCAAGGGCGGCAAGGCCGACAAAGGCGCACAGGAGGCACGCGACACGCATCGTGCGCCTCCTGTGCGCCCTATGTCGCCATACAACCTTCCTTCGATAGGCTGTACCCCACCCGCCCCGCCGCATATGCCGCGGTGTTGTCGCCCCCGTGGCCCCCGGGCATTCCGCGTGTCCTCGAACATCTCGCCCGTCGCACCACACCACAGCCCCAGTCAGCCCAGTCCCCAGCACGCAGTCACGTCGTCACAAGGAGAGTCGTCAGAGCGATGGCCGGTCCCGCGTTCCGCGCCGCCGCCGTACGGGTGCGCACCCCCGCCACCAGCGCCAATCTCGGTCCGGGCTTCGACTGCCTGGGTCTGTCGCTGGGGCTCTACGACGACGTGGTCGTCCGCGTCGCCGACTCCGGCCTGCATGTCGACATCGCCGGTGAGGGCGCGGACACGCTGCCCCGGGACGAGAGTCATCTGCTCGTACGCGCCCTGCGCACGGCCTTCGACCTGCTCGGCGGACAGCCGCGCGGCCTGGAGGTCGTCTGCGCCAACCGCATTCCGCACGGCCGCGGTCTCGGCTCCTCCTCGGCCGCGATCTGCGCCGGGATCGTCGCCGCCCGCGCCGTGACCATAGGCGGGGACGCCCGGTTCGACGACGCGGCGCTGCTGGAACTGGCCACCGAGATCGAGGGACACCCCGACAATGTCGCGGCCTGTCTCCACGGCGGATTCACACTGGCCTGGATGGACGGGGGAGCGGCGCGCGCCATCAGGATGGATCCCGCCGATTCCATCGTTCCGGTGGTTTTCGTGCCCGGCAGCCCGGTGCTCACGGAGACGGCGCGCGGCCTGCTGCCGCGCACGGTTCCCCATGTGGACGCCGCGGTCAACGCCGGCCGCGCGGCCCTGCTCGTCGAGGCGCTGACCAGGCGCCCCGAGCTGCTGCTCCCGGCCACCGAGGACCGGCTCCACCAGGACTACCGGACCCCGGCGATGCCGCAGAGCGTCGCCCTGGTCAACCGACTGCGCGCGGACGGCGTCCCCGCGGTCATCTCCGGCGCGGGCCCCACGGTGCTCGCGCTGGTCGAGGACGGTGCGGCCGACAAGGTCGCACGGCTCGCGGGAGAGGGGTGGGCGGCCAACCGGCTCTCCCTCGACGCCGCGGGTGCGAGTGTTCTGCCGCTCGGCGCCTAGAGCGCGAGATTGCCGGTGAGGGAGAGGGGGAATGTTTGTTGGAGCCGGTAGTGTTAACCTCAAGTCTGCAACCGACGTCTTTGAGGCGCGGTGCTTCGTGTCCCGTTTCGGGGCCAACCTTCTTCCGGGAGCCTCCCCAACTGCCTGAGCAGCCTGCCTGAGCAGTTTTGAGCACGCACCGGAACCGGCACGACACCCCCCGTTTTTCCTAGCGGAGGGCCGAGCAGGGGGACCTCGGGCCGGACCCATCGCACGTACGCATGTTTCTCCGCCGTACCCGGCGGGACCACCGCCCCGGCACGGTCCACAGGATGGGACCGCCGTCGGACAGCACAACCGGTCGCCGAGCCAGAAGGCCGACGTCCGCTCCAGGGAAGGACCCTTCGTGAGCGACACCACCGATCTGATGGGCGTGACTGCCGACAACAGTGTCGACGCCACCGCGCCCGCCACAGGTGCTGCCACTGGCACCACCGCACGGCGCCGCCGCTCCGGCACCGGCCTCGAGGGCATGGTCCTGGCCGAGCTGCAGCAGGTCGCGTCCGGCCTCGGTATCAGGGGCACCGCGCGCATGCGCAAGAGCCAGTTGATCGAGGTCATCAAGGAGGCGCAGGCCGGTTCGCCGTCCGCGTCCAAGGCCACCGACACGGGCAGCGCAGACGCCGAGACCAAGCCGAAGCGGCGCGCCACCTCCAAGGCCCGTACGGGTGAGGCCGCGGCCGGCGGGGAGAGCGCGGGCGAGGCCGGCAAGGCCGTGGCCCCGCAGCAGATCGACATCCCCGGCCAGCCCGCCAGCGACGACCAGCCCGCGGGCGAGCGCCGTCGCCGCCGGGCCACCGCGCAGGCCGGCAGCCCCGAGACCACGGAGGCCCCGGCCGACGTCAAGGTCGAGGCGCAGACCGACAGCAGGGCCGAGGCCGCTGTCGCCGTCTCCGGAGCGGGAGCCGCCCAGGGCGACGCCGACGGCCGGCGCGGAGAGCGCCAGGACCGCGGCCAGCGCGGCGAGCGCGGCGACCGTGACCGCGGGGACCGCCGCGACCGCCAGCGCGACCGCCGGGGCAAGACCGACGAGCAGCAGGGCGGCCAGGGTGGCGGCCAGCCGCAGGGCGGCGGACAGCGCCAGCAGCGCGACAACCGCGGCAGCCAGAACACCGGCCCGCAGGACGACTTCGACGACGAGGCGGGCGGCCGGCGCGGCCGGCGCGGCCGGTACCGGGACCGCCGGGGACGCCGCGGCCGTGACGAGTTCGGCCCCGGCGAGCCGCAGGTCGCCGACGACGATGTGCTGATCCCCGTCGCGGGCATCCTCGACATCCTCGACAACTACGCGTTCATCAGGACCTCCGGCTATCTGCCGGGCCCCAACGACGTGTATGTCTCGCTCGCCCAGGTCCGCAAGAACGGTCTGCGCAAGGGTGACCATGTCACCGGCGCCGTGCGCCAGCCCAAGGAGGGCGAGCGCCGTGAGAAGTTCAACGCGCTGGTCCGCCTCGACTCCGTCAACGGCATGGCGCCCGAAACCGGCCGCGGCCGCCCGGAGTTCCAGAAGCTGACCCCGCTCTACCCGCAGGACCGGCTCCGGCTGGAGACCGACCCGGGTGTGCTGACCACGCGGATCATCGACCTGGTCGCCCCCATCGGCAAGGGCCAGCGCGGTCTGATCGTGGCCCCGCCGAAGACCGGCAAGACGATGATCCTCCAGGCCATCGCCAACGCGATCACGGTCAACAGCCCCGAGTGCCACCTGATGGTCGTCCTGGTCGACGAGCGTCCCGAAGAGGTCACCGACATGCAGCGGTCGGTCAAGGGCGAGGTCATCTCCTCGACCTTCGACCGTCCGGCCGAGGACCACACCACCGTCGCCGAGCTGGCCATCGAGCGCGCCAAGCGCCTGGTCGAGCTGGGTCACGACGTGGTCGTCCTGCTGGACTCCATCACCCGTCTGGGCCGTGCGTACAACCTCGCGGCGCCCGCCTCCGGACGCATCCTGTCCGGTGGTGTCGACTCGACCGCGCTCTACCCGCCGAAGCGCTTCTTCGGTGCCGCGCGCAACATCGAGGACGGCGGCTCGCTGACCATCCTGGCCACCGCGCTGGTCGAGACCGGCTCGCGCATGGACGAGGTGATCTTCGAGGAGTTCAAGGGCACCGGCAACATGGAGCTCAAGCTCGACCGGAAGCTCTCCGACAAGCGCATCTTCCCGGCGGTGGACGTGGACGCGTCCAGCACCCGCAAGGAGGAGATCCTGCTCGGCGGCGAGGAACTGGCCGTGGTCTGGAAGCTGCGCCGGGTGCTGCACGCGCTCGACCAGCAGCAGGCGATCGAGCTGCTCCTGGACAAGATGAAGCAGACGAAGTCGAACGCGGAGTTCCTGCTCCAGATCCAGAAGACGACGCCCGGTCCGGGCAACGGCAACGACTGACCCTGCCCGTCCTTCACGGAGAACCGCCCCGGCGCCTGTGCGCCGGGGCGGTTCTCCGTTTCCGTCCCGTCCGCCCGTCCGCCCGTCCTCCGTCCTGTCCGCCCCGCGCGCCCGCTGCCGCGCACGCCGCGCGGGGGACGGGCGGGGGACGGGCGGGGCCTGAGGGGCCCGTACGCGCGGCATCGGGCCCCGCGCCGCCCCGGAGCCCCCGCCCCCGGGCAGGGCCGCCGCCGGGCGCCCCACAGGCCCCTTCCGCCCCCTGGTCGGCCGCCCCCGGGGTGCCGGGCCCCCTGCGTGGTGTTTCACTGGCTGGATATGTAAGGACATGGTGCGCTTCATCACCCAGGGCTGGAGGCGGCGGGACCGGACCACGGACAGAGGGAGACCATGACCGACGGGAGCAGCAGCCGAATACCCGGCCGTCGCGGGCGCCGCGCGGAGCGCGGTGGACGCGGCAGGCGCCGCGGGGCCGCCACCGTCGTCGCGTGGTCGGCCGCCGTCCTGCTCCTGCTCGGCGGGTCGGGACTGGGATATGTCTATGTCACGCTCGACGGCAACCTCAGAGGCATCGACATCGACCGGATCCTCGGCCGGGACCGTCCCGCCGATGTCGACAACGGCTCCGAGGACATCCTGGTCCTCGGCTCGGACTCCCGCGCCGGCGCCAACGCGGTGTACGGCAGGGACGGGGGCGGCGCCCGCTCCGACACCGCCATGATCATCCATGTCTATCCGGGCCACCGGAAGGCCAGTGTGGTCTCCGTACCCCGCGACACGCTGATCGACCGCCCCGACTGCGCCGGCCCCGACGGCGGCACCGTCCCGGGACAGCGGCTGGCCATGTTCAACACCGCCTACGAGGTCGGTGGCGCCGCCTGCGCGGTCAAGACCGTCGAGACGATGTCCGGCATCCGGATGGATCACTACATCGAGATCGACTTCACCGGCTTCAAGAACCTCGTCGACGAACTGGGCGGGGTCAGGATCACCACCACCCGGCCCATCGACGACGCCAAGAGCCATCTGACCCTGCCACCCGGCACCCACACCCTCGACGGGGAACAGGCCCTCGGTCTCGTACGGACGCGCAAGAGCCTGGGCGACGGCAGCGACCTGGGCCGCATCCAGCTCCAGCAGGCCTTCGTCAGGGCGCTGATCGAGCAGGTCAGGAGCGTCGGCCTGTTCAGCAGCCCGAAGAAGCTCTACGACCTCGCCGACACCGCCACCCGGGCGATCACCCCGGACTCCCGGCTCGACTCGGTGCAGGCGCTGATCGGATTCGCGGGCGGACTCAAGGACCTCGACACCAGGAATGTCCGGATGATCACACTCCCGGTGGCCTACGACCCCGCCGACCCGAACCGGGTCCTGCCCATCCCCTCCGGCGTCCGGCAGGTCTGGACCGCGCTCAGGGAGGACAGACCCATCCCCGCCTCCGCGACCGAGGACTCCGCGGGCGAGACCGGCGAGGGCGCGGGCACGGTCGAGGGCGGCTGAGCGCGGGACGGCCCCGCCCGGAAGCCGCGGTCCGGAAGCCGCGGTCCGGAAGCCGGAATACCTCCGGGCGCCCCCCCGGTTTTGGGAGATACGGCCGGTCCTGGCAGACTGGTACGTCGGCCCCGGTTCACGTACGAGCAATCCGCGTGTACGACCCGGAGCCCTCCCTGAACTAGGAGAAACCCTTGAAGCGCGACATCCACCCCGCGTACGTCGAGACCCAGGTGAGCTGCACCTGCGGCGCGTCGTTCACCACCCGGAGCACCATCGAGTCCGGCACCATCCGTGCGGACCTCTGCTCCGAGTGCCACCCGTTCTACACGGGCAAGCAGAAGATCCTCGACACCGGTGGCCGCGTGGCCCGCTTCGAGGCCCGCTTCGGCAAGGCCGCCGCCTCCGCCAAGAAGTAGCGAGCCATCTGCGCCGGTTCTCGGTGCCCCGTCCCGGGGTGCCGAGACCGGCGCTTTGGCGTCCCGAAGCACTTTCGTACGAACCCAGGAGCACCCGATGTTC
This sequence comes from Streptomyces sp. NPDC002018, assembly GCF_042890865.1. Classification (NCBI taxonomy): domain Bacteria; kingdom Bacillati; phylum Actinomycetota; class Actinomycetes; order Kitasatosporales; family Streptomycetaceae; genus Streptomyces; species Streptomyces sp. NPDC002018. The sequence continues at coordinate 20,389 of NZ_JBIASO010000029.1, read as the reverse complement.
GAGGCGGTCGAGGAACTGATCGGCGAGCACGCCGATCTGGAGAAGAAGCTCGCCGACCCGTCGGTCCACGCGGACCAGGCGAACGCACGCAAGCTCAACAAGCGCTATGCCGAGCTGACCCCGATCGTCGGCACGTACCGCTCCTGGAAGCAGACCGGCGAGGACATCGTCACCGCCCGCGAGTTCGCGGCCGACGATCCCGACTTCGCGGCCGAGGTGAAGGACCTGGAGAAGCAGCGCGAGGAGCTGACCGAACGGCTCAGGCTGCTGCTCGTACCGCGCGACCCCAGCGACGACAAGGACGTCATCCTGGAGGTCAAGGCCGGCGCGGGCGGCGACGAGTCCGCGCTCTTCGCCGGTGACCTGCTGCGGATGTATCTGCGGTACGCGGAGCGCGTCGGCTGGAAGACCGAGATCATCGACGCCACCGAGTCCGAACTGGGCGGCTACAAGGACGTCCAGGTCGCGGTGAAGACCAAGGGCGGCAACGGCGCCACCGAGCCCGGACAGGGCGTCTGGGCCCGGCTGAAGTACGAGGGCGGTGTGCACCGTGTGCAGCGTGTGCCCGCGACCGAGTCCCAGGGCCGTATCCACACCTCCGCCGCCGGTGTGCTGGTGACACCCGAGGCCGAGGAGATCGACGTCGAGGTCAACCCCAACGATCTGCGCATCGACGTCTACCGCTCCTCCGGGCCCGGCGGCCAGTCCGTCAACACGACGGACTCCGCCGTCCGCATCACCCATCTGCCGACCGGTGTGGTCGCCTCCTGCCAGAACGAGAAGAGCCAGCTCCAGAACAAGGAGCAGGCCTTGCGTATCCTGCGCTCGCGGCTGCTCGCCGCCGCGCAGGAGGAGGCGGAGAAGGAGGCCGCCGACGCGCGGCGCAGCCAGGTCCGTACCGTCGACAGGTCCGAGAAGATCCGTACGTACAACTTCCCGGAAAACCGGATCTCGGACCACCGTGTCGGTTTCAAGGCGTACAACTTGGACCAAGTGCTCGACGGAGAGCTGGACGCCGTCATCCAGGCCTGTGTGGACGCCGACTCGGCCGCGAAGCTCGCGGCCGCGCAGTAAGCAAGCACCCGCGTAAACGACCGTACGACTCCAGCCCGGAGGACCAGCGTGCAGCTACCCCCCGGGGGGCGACCCCCGCACCCCCGCTCCGTGCTGCTCGCCGAGGTGGCGCAGGCCACCCAGCGGCTGGCGGACGCGGGCGTACCCTCACCCCGCTTCGACGCGGAGGAACTGGCCGCGTACGTCCACGGCGTCAAGCGCGGGGAACTGCACCGCGTCCAGGACGCGGACTTCGACGCCCGTTACTGGGAGGCGGTGGCCCGCCGCGAGGCCAGGGAGCCGCTCCAGCACATCACCGGGCGCGCCTTCTTCCGCTATCTGGAACTCCAGGTCGGGCCCGGGGTGTTCGTGCCGCGCCCGGAGACCGAGTCGGTCGTCGGCTGGGCCATAGACGCCGTACGGGCGATGGACGTGGTCGAGCCGCTCATCGTCGATCTGTGCTCGGGCTCCGGCGCGATCGCGCTCGCCATGGCGCAGGAGGTGCCGCGGTCACGGGTGCACGCCGTGGAGCTGTCCGAGGACGCCCTCGCGTGGACGCGGAAGAACGCCGAGGGGTCCAGGGTCACCGTGCACCAGGGAGACGCCCTGAGGGCCCTCCCCGAGCTGGACGGCCAGGTCGACCTGGTCATCTCCAACCCGCCGTACATCCCGCTCACCGAGTGGGAGTACGTCGCGCCCGAGGCCAGGGACCACGATCCGGAGATGGCCCTCTTCTCCGGTGAGGACGGTCTCGACACCATCCGCGGTATCGAGCGCACCGCGCACCGGCTGCTGCGGCCGGGCGGGCTGGTCGTCGTCGAACACGCGGACACCCAGGGCGGACAGGTCCCGTGGATCTTCAGCGAGGAGTCCGGCTGGGCGGACGCCGCGGACCACCCGGACCTGAACAAGCGCCCTCGTTTCGCCACGGCGCGCAAGGCACTGCCGTGACGGGGAGGTTCGAGAGGGACGAACGGATCGAGCACGGTCGGCCGTCGGCGGGGGCACCGAGCGCCCCGGCGGCGAGCCGAGCCCCACACAACAGGGAGTCAGGCTGATGGCACGGCGATACGACTGCAACGACGCGACCGACCGTTCGACGGGTCTGCGCGAGGCCGCGTCGGCCGTACGCCGTGGTGAGCTGGTCGTGCTGCCCACCGACACCGTGTACGGGATCGGCGCGGACGCCTTCGGCTCGGAGGCGGTCGCCGATCTGCTCGACGCCAAGGGCCGGGGCCGCAATATGCCCACGCCCGTGCTGATCGGCTCCCCGAACACCCTGCACGGCCTGGTCACCGACTTCTCCGAGCAGGCGTGGGAACTGGTCGACGCGTTCTGGCCCGGTGCGCTCACCCTGGTCGCCAGGCACCAGCCGTCCCTCCAGTGGGACTTGGGCGACACCCGGGGCACCGTGGCGATCCGGATGCCGCTGCACCCCGTCGCCATCGAACTGCTCACCGAGGTCGGCCCGATGGCGGTCTCCAGCGCCAACCTCACGGGACACCCGGCGCCCGAGGACTGCGACGCCGCGCAGGAGATGCTCGGGGACTCCGTCTCCGTCTACCTCGACGGCGGTCCGACGCCCGGCATCGTGCCCTCCTCCATCGTCGATGTGACGGGCGCGGTCCCGGTGCTGCTGCGGGCCGGCGCCCTCGACGCGGAGGAGCTGCGCAAGGTGGTACCCGACCTCGAGGTGGCCAATTGACCGCCCCTGAGGGGCGTGGCATAGCGGAGACCGCACACACCGGCAACACCTTCCGCATCCTCCACGTCAGTACCGGCAATGTCTGCCGCTCGCCGATCACCGAGCGGCTGAACAGGCATGCCCTGACCGTCCGCCTCGGCGAGCGGCTCACCGGCGGTCTGATCGTGGAGAGCGCCGGCACCTGGGGGCACGAGGGCGCCCCCATGGAGGCCAACGCCGAGGCCGTCCTGGCCGACTTCGGCGCGGACGCGTCCGGCTTCGTCGGCCGTGAGCTGCTCGACGAGCATGTGATCCGCGCGGACCTGGTCCTCACCGCGACCCGCGACCACCGTGCCCAGGTGATCTCCATGGGCCACTCCGCGGGGCTGCGCACCTTCACGCTCAAGGAGTTCACCCGGCTGGTACGGGCCATAGACCCGGCGACGCTGCCCGACCCGGTCGACGAGGGCGTGGTCGAGCGCGCCCGCGCCCTGGTGCGCGCGGCGGCGGCCCTGCGCGGCTGGCTGCTGGCCCCCACGGCCGAGGCGGACGAGGTGTACGACCCGTACGGGGCACCGATCACATTCTTCCGCTCGATCGGCGAGGAGATCCACCAGGCGCTGGATCCGGTGGTCACGGCGCTGACGGGCGTCCCGTCGGACGTCTGAGGACCCGGCGCGGGCCGCCTCCCGACGGGGGACCGCGGGGCGCCGCGCCGCCCGCCGGGAGGCGGATCGGCCTACATTGGAGAGCGCACGTACCCCCGAGGTCCGGAGCCCGCCATGCCGGTCGTCAGCGCATCACCCCACACGGCCCTGTCGGACGCGCTGCTGCGGCAGGATCCCGAGATGGCCGAGGTGATCCTCGGGGAGACCCGCCGCCAGGCCGACAGCCTCCAGCTCATCGCCGCCGAGAACTTCACCTCGCCCGCCGTGCTCGCCGCCCTCGGCTCCCCCCTCGCCAACAAGTACGCCGAGGGCTACCCCGGCCACCGCCACCACGGCGGATGCGAGCTGGTCGACGCCGCCGAGCGGATCGCGATCGCGCGGGCGAAGGCACTCTTCGGCGCCGAGCACGCCAATGTGCAGTCGCACTCCGGCTCCTCCGCCGTCCTCGCCGCGTACGCCGCGCTGCTGCGGCCCGGGGACACCGTGCTGGCCATGGGGCTGCCGTACGGGGGGCACCTCACCCATGGCGCGCCCGTGAACTTCTCCGGCCGCTGGTTCGACTTCGTCGGGTACGGGGTCGACGCCGGGACGGGCGTCATCGACTATCCCCAGGTGCGCGCCCTGGCCCGCGCACACCGCCCGAAGGCCGTCGTGTGCGGGTCGATCTCGTATCCGCGCCATATCGACTACGCCCTGTTCCGGCAGATCGCCGATGACGTCGGAGCGTATCTGATCGCCGACGCCGCGCATCCGATCGGGCTGGTCGCCGGGGGAGCGGCCCCCAGTCCGGTGGGGTTCGCCGATGTCGTGTGCGCGACCACCCACAAGGTGCTGCGCGGCCCGCGCGGCGGGATGATCCTCTGCGGCGAGGAGCTGGCGGAGCGCGTCGACCGCGCGGTGTTCCCGTTCACCCAGGGAGGCGCGCAGATGCACACGATCGCGGCGAAGGCCGTCGCGTTCGGCGAGGCGGCCACCCCGGCGTTCTCGGCGTACGCGCACCAGGTCGTCGCCAACGCCCGCGCGCTCGCCAAGGCCCTGGCCGCGGAGGGTCTCCACATCACCACGGACGGTACGGACACCCATCTCATCACCGCCGATCCGGGGCCGCTCGGGGTGGACGGCAGGACGGCCCGCGGCCGGCTGGCCGCCGCGGGTGTGGTTCTCGACACATGCGCGCTGCCGTGCGCGCGAGGCCGGGGCATCCGGCTGGGCACCGCCGCCGTGACCACCCAGGGCATGGCGGAGGCCGAAATGGCGCGGATCGCGCAGCTCTTCGCCTCGGCGCTGCGCGGGGGTGCGGAGACGGCGCGCGGGGTCCGTGCCGAAGTGCGGGAACTGGTCGGCCGGTTCCCTCCGTATGGGAAGCTCTCCTGACGGGAACACGGTGCGGCGCAGAGCCGTGCAACCAATCCCGCTCAGCCGCCCGTCCTGGCTCATATGGCGACTCGGTATCCGACAGTGGGTCCGGCGCGGGCTAGTGTGTGGGGCTGAGATGGCCAGCTATTCCTGTGGGGCAGCCCGTGCGTGATTATCTGCTGACGCTCTGTGTGACGGCTGCGGTGACCTATCTGCTGACCGGCCCGGTGCGGAAGTTCGCCATCGCGACCGGAGCGATGCCGGAGATCCGCGCCCGAGACGTGCACCGCGAACCGACGCCGAGGCTCGGCGGTATCGCCATGTTCTTCGGCCTGTGCGCCGGACTGCTCGTCGCGGACAACCTCCAGAACCTCAACGGGGTCTTCGAGCTGTCCAACGAGCCGCGCGCGCTGCTCTCCGGTGCCGCCCTGATCTGGCTGATCGGTGTCCTGGACGACAAGTTCGAGATCGACGCGCTGATCAAGCTCGGCGCCCAGATGATCGCCGCGGGTGTGATGGTCATGCAGGGTCTGACCATCCTGTGGATCCCGGTGCCGGGCGCCGGGATGGTCTCGCTGACCTCCTGGCAGGGCACGCTCCTCACCGTCGCGCTGGTCGTGATCACCATCAACGCCGTCAACTTCGTGGACGGTCTCGACGGCCTCGCGGCCGGCATGGTGTGCATCGCCGCCGCGGCCTTCTTCCTGTACACCTACCGTCTCTGGTACGGCTACGGCATCGAGGCGGCGGCCCCCGCCACACTCTTCTCGGCGATCCTGATGGGCATGTGCGTGGGTTTCCTGCCGCACAATATGCACCCCGCCCGGATCTTCATGGGCGACTCGGGATCGATGCTGATCGGTCTGGTGCTGGCCGCGGGCGCGATCTCGGTGACCGGCCAGGTCGACCTCGATGTGCTGAAGATCTTCGAGGGCTCCACCCGTGAGGCCACGCACGCCGCGCTGCCGGTCTTCATCCCGCTGCTGCTGCCCCTGACGATCATCGCGATCCCCTTCGCCGACCTGGTGCTGGCGATCGTGCGCCGTACCTGGAACGGCCAGTCACCGTTCGCCGCCGACCGGGGCCATCTCCACCACCGGCTGCTGGAGATCGGGCACTCGCACAGCAGGTCGGTGCTGATCATGTACTTCTGGTCGGCGCTGATCGCGTTCGGTGTGGTCGCCTACTCGGTGCACTCCGCGTCGATGTGGATCCTGCTGGTGATCGTCGCGCTGAGCGCGGTGGGCCTGGTGCTTCTGCTGCTGCCGCGCTTCACCCCGCGGGCCCCGCTCTGGGCGCAGTCGTTCGTACCGCCGCGCTACCGCCGTAAGCGGAGGGGCGGGCCGGCCGGCGGGGAGGCCGCGGATGACCTCGCTCCCGTGGCCGCGCTCGCGTCGCCCGTGCGGGAGACACCGCCCGCGCCCGAGGAGCGCACGCCTGTTCCCGCGGGCGTCAACGGGGCGACCGCGCTCGGCGCTCGTTCGCGTTTTCCCGATCGCCGGAAGGCCGGTTCGAGGAACTGACCCCGCTGTCATTCCCCTCACCGAGGGGCAATAGCAGACAACATGGCGTGGTGTCCTGCACACACGCGCGGGGTAACTCTCACGTGTGACAGTTAGCACACCACCATGGTAAAGACCTCATCAAATAGTTTGTGATACTGTTCACGAGACCCGGCGACAGAGCCGAAGGACCGTAGTGCGACGGTTCGTTGGCCCGAGAAACCTTCTCTCGGACCGGGCCTACGCTCGTCCATGACGACACCATCTGCCCCACCCAGTAAGCGGAGCTGCCGCCATGCCGTCCAACGACGCCCGGATTCTCCTGCACACCGCCGTCCCCACGGCGGCCGTCGGCGTGCTCGCCACGGTGACCGCCGGAGTGGTCGCGGGCGGCAAGGGGGCGCTGGGAGCCGCTGTCGGCGCGCTGGTGGTCGTGGTCTTCATGGGCATCGGGCTGGTGGTCCTCCAGCGAACGGCGAGGTCGCTTCCGCACTTGTTCCAGGCGATGGGCCTGATGCTCTACACCGCCCAGCTCCTGCTGCTCTTCATCTTCGTGGCCGCGTTCAAGAACACCACGCTGTTCGACCCGAAGGCCTTCGCCCTCACGCTCGTTGTGGCGACCCTCGTCTGGGTCGCCGCCCAGGCACGTGCCCATATGAAGGCCAAGATCCTCTACGTCGACCCCGCGGCCTCCTCCGAGAAGTCCGCCGACGCGTCCGAGAAGTCGGGATCGTCGGCGTGAGGAGTAGGGCCGGGATAAGTGTCCGTTCGAGATCCTGCTATCGTCCGGTGCCAACTGCGGCATTGCGGGCGCGGGCATCCGAGCTGACGCCTGTTCTCACGCGAGGCTCAACGCCCGACCGCCGTCTCCACATCCGTAACACCCCCAGTCCAGTGCCGAACCGCGGCTCCGCGCCGCGCCGACACAACGAGGTTGCCGTACCTATGCGCCATGCTGAAGGAGCCCGCGGTGAGTGCTGACCCGACGCAGGTGCTCGCCTTCGAGACCGACTGCCACATCTTCGACGGATGTGGTTTCCCGGCACCCGGCCTGCACTCGTTCCTGTTCGAGCCCCTCGTGGGCGGTGCGGACAGCAGCGTGTACTTCAACAAGACGATGCTGCTCGCGCTGCTGGGCTCCCTCATCATCGTGGGGTTCTTCTGGGCCGCGTTCCGCAAGCCGAAGGTTGTCCCGGGCAAGCTTCAGATAGTGGCCGAGGCCGGTTACGACTTCGTGCGCCGCAATGTCGTCTACGAGATCATCGGCAAGAAGGAGGGCGAGAAGTACGTACCGCTGATCGTCTCGCTCTTCTTCTTCGTCTGGATGATGAACCTCTGGTCGATCGTCCCGGTCGCGCAGTTCCCGGTGACGGCGATCATCTCCTACCCGGCGGGGCTCGCGGCGATCGTCTACGTCGTGTGGGTGTCGCTCACCTTCAAGCGCCACGGCTTCGTCGGCGCCTTCAAGAACTTCAGCGGCTACGACAAGTCGCTCGGCGCGGTCCTGCCGCTCTCGATGACCATCGAGCTGTTCTCGAACCTGCTGGTCCGCCCCTTCACCCACGCGGTGCGACTCTTCGCGAACATGTTCGCGGGCCACACGCTGCTGCTGCTCTTCACGATCGCGAGCTGGTACCTGCTGAACGGTATCGGCATTGCCTACGCCGGTGTGTCGTTCGTGATGGTCATCGTCATGACCGTCTTCGAGCTGTTCATCCAGGCCCTTCAGGCGTATGTCTTCGTGCTTCTGACGTGCAGCTTCATCCAGGGCGCGCTCGCCGAGCACCACTGATCGCCCTCCCGTCCCAGACCCCACAGTCGTCCGGTGGCCAACCCCCACCGGTCCGTGAAAGAGAAGGAAGAACTGGCATGTCCCAGACTCTTGCCGCCGTCACCGGTTCGCTCGGCTCCATCGGCTACGGCCTGGCCGCCATTGGTCCCGGCGTCGGCGTCGGCATCATCTTCGGTAACGGCACCCAGGCCCTCGCCCGTCAGCCCGAGGCGGCCGGCCTGATCCGTACGAACCAGATCCTTGGTTTCGCGTTCTGTGAGGCGCTCGCCCTCATCGGTCTGGTCATGCCGTTCGTCTACGGCCCGTGATCTCTGATTCACGACCAGCCCACTAGACGAAAGGCACTGATGTGAGCGCAATGCTCAATGTCGCGGCTGCGGAGATGGAAAACCCGCTGGTTCCGCCGATTCCCGAGCTTGTCATCGGCCTGATCGCCTTCGTCATCGTCTTCGGCTTCCTCGCCAAGAAGCTCCTCCCGAACATCAACAAGGTTCTGGAAGAGCGCCGAGAGGCCATCGAGGGCGGTATCGAGAAGGCGGAGGAGGCCAAGACCGAGGCTCAGAGCGTGCTGGAGCAGTACAAGGCCCAGCTCGCCGAAGCCCGCCACGAGGCCGCTCGTCTCCGCCAGGAGGCGACCGAGCAGGGCGCCGTCATCATCCAGGAGATGAAGGCGGAGGGACAGCGGCAGCGTGAGGAGATCATCGCCGCCGGTCACGCCCAGATCGAGGCCGACCGCAAGGCCGCGGCCAGTGCGCTGCGTCAGGACGTGGGCAAGCTCGCCACGGAACTGGCCGGCAAGCTCGTCGGTGAGTCCCTGGAGGACCACGCCCGGCAGAGCCGCACCATCGACCGCTTCCTCGACGAGCTCGAGGACGGCGCCGAGAAGGCCGAGGCCAGGCGATGAACGGAGCGAGCCGCGAGGCACTGGCCGCCGCACGTGAGCGCCTCGACGCGCTGACCGACAGCACGTCGGTCGACGCCGCGAAGCTCGCCGAGGAGCTGGCCGCCGTTACCGCGCTGCTCGACCGCGAGGTGTCGTTGCGCCGGGTCCTGACCGACCCGGCGCAGCCCGGCGAGGCCAAGGCCGAGCTGGCCGGACGCCTGCTGGGCGGCCGGGTGGGCGGCCCGACCGCCGATCTGGTCGCCGGTATGGTCCGCTCCCGCTGGTCGCAGCCGCGTGACCTGGTCGACTCCGTCGAGGAGCTGTCGTCCCTCGCCGAGCTGACCGCCGCGCAGCGGACCGGGACGCTCGACGACGTGGAGGACGAGCTGTTCCGGTTCGGCCGGATCATCGAGTCCAGCACCGGGCTGCGCGCCGCGCTGACCGACCGCTCGGCCACGGTCGCCGCCAAGACCGCCCTGCTGCACAGCCTGCTCGGCGGCCGGGCCAACCCGACCACCGAACGCCTGGTCGCGCGTCTTGTGACGCAGCCCCGGGGACGTAGCCTGGAAGCGGGTCTCCAGACCCTGTCCCGGCTCGCCGCGGCGCGCCGGGACCGGATGGTCGCCGTCGTCACCTCGGCGGTACCGCTCACCGAGGGACAGAAGCGGCGCCTCGGCGCGGCACTGGCGAAGCTGTACGGCCACCCGATGCATCTGAACCTGGACGTGGACCCCGAGGTCCTCGGCGGGGTCTCGGTGCGGGTCGGCGACGAGCTGATCAGCGGCACGGTCGCGGGCCGTCTCGAAGAGGCGGAACGGCGGCTCGCCGGCTGACCGCGGGCAGCGGCCGGACGGCGGACGCCGGCCAACAGAACAGAGCAACACCAGCGGCCCGGTTGGGCCGTGCAGAGATTGCAGAAGATTCCTGGGGGTCGCCCCCAGACCCCGATGCACGCAGACCCCCAAAGAAACTTCGGGCCCAACAAGGAGAGCAGGGAACCCAGATGGCGGAGCTCACGATCCGGCCGGAGGAGATCCGGGACGCGCTGGAGAACTTTGTCCAGTCGTACAAGCCGGACGCGGCCTCGCGCGAGGAGGTCGGTACGGTCAGCGTTGCCGGCGACGGCATCGCGAAGGTCGAGGGGCTTCCCTCGGCCATGGCGAACGAGCTGCTGAAGTTCGAGGACGGCACCCTCGGTCTCGCCCTCAACCTCGAGGAGCGCGAGATCGGTTCGATCGTCCTCGGTGAGTTCAGCGGTATCGAGGAGGGACAGTCGGTCACCCGTACCGGCGAGGTCCTCTCCGTCGCTGTCGGCGAGGGCTACCTGGGTCGCGTCGTCGACCCGCTCGGCAACCCGATCGACGGCCTCGGCGAGATCGAGACCGAAGGCCGCCGCGCCCTGGAGCTCCAGGCTCCGGGCGTCATGGTCCGCAAGTCCGTCCACGAGCCGATGCAGACCGGCTACAAGGCTGTCGACGCCATGGTGCCGATCGGCCGCGGCCAGCGTCAGCTCATCATCGGCGACCGCCAGACCGGCAAGACCGCGCTGGCCGTCGACACGATCATCAACCAGCGGGACAACTGGCGCTCGGGCGACACGAACAAGCAGGTCCGCTGCATCTACGTCGCCATCGGCCAGAAGGGCTCCACCATCGCGTCCGTACGCGGTGCGCTGGAGGAGGCGGGCGCGCTCGAGTACACGACGATCGTCGCCGCCCCCGCGTCCGACCCGGCCGGCTTCAAGTACCTGGCCCCCTACACGGGCTCGGCCATCGGCCAGCACTGGATGTACCAGGGCAAGCACGTCCTGATCATCTTCGACGACCTCTCGAAGCAGGCCGACGCCTACCGCGCCGTGTCCCTGCTGCTGCGCCGTCCGCCGGGCCGTGAGGCCTACCCGGGCGACGTCTTCTACCTGCACTCGCGTCTGCTGGAGCGCTGCGCCAAGCTCTCCGACGACATGGGCGCCGGTTCGATGACGGGTCTGCCGATCGTCGAGACGAAGGCCAACGACGTGTCGGCGTTCATCCCGACCAACGTCATCTCCATCACCGACGGACAGTGCTTCCTGGAGTCCGACCTGTTCAACGCCGGCCAGCGGCCCGCGCTGAACGTCGGTATCTCGGTCTCCCGTGTCGGTGGCTCCGCCCAGCACAAGGCCATGCGGCAGGTTTCCGGCCGACTGCGTGTGGACCTCGCCCAGTACCGCGAGCTGGAGGCGTTCGCCTCCTTCGGCTCCGACCTGGACGCGGCCTCCAAGGCGTCGCTGGAGCGCGGCAAGCGCATGGTCGAGCTGCTGAAGCAGCCGCAGTACTCCCCGTACCCGATCGAGGAGCAGGTCGTCTCCGTCTGGGCCGGCACCACCGGCAAGATGGACGACGTACCGGTCGGCGACATCCGCCGCTTCGAGACGGAGCTGCTGGAGTACCTGCGCCGTGAGCGCAAGGAGCTGCTGACCAGCATCGCCGAGGGCGGCAAGATGTCCGACGACACCCTGCAGTCCGTCGCGGACGCCATCACGGCCTTCAAGCGGCAGTTCGAGACCTCGGACGGCAAGCTCCTGGGCGACGACGCACCGGCCACCAACGTCTCCAAGTGACGACGGAAGGGACCTGACTCATGGGAGCCCAGCTCCGGGTCTACAAGCGTCGCATCCGATCCGTCACCGCGACCAAGAAGATCACCAAGGCGATGGAGATGATCGCCGCCTCGCGCATCGTCAAGGCGCAGCGCCAGGTGGCGGCCTCCACGCCGTACGCGACCGAGCTGACCCGCGCGGTCACCGCGGTGGCGACGGGATCGACGACCAAGCACCCGCTGACCACCGAGGCGGAGACGCCCGTCCGCGCCGCGGTCCTGCTCATCACGAGCGACCGCGGTCTGGCCGGCGGCTACTCCTCGAACGCCATCAAGGCGGCGGACCAGCTCACCGAGCGGCTCCGTGGCGAGGGCAAGGAGGTCGACTCGTACATCGTCGGCCGCAAGGGTGTCTCCTACTACGGCTTCCGTGAGCGCAAGGTCGCGGAGTCGTGGACCGGCTTCACCGACAACCCGACGTACGCGGATGCCAAGAGGGTCGCGGCGCCGCTGATCGAGGCCGTCCGGCAGGACACGGCCGAGGGCGGCGTGGACGAGCTCCACATCGTCTTCACCGAGTTCGTCTCGATGCTGACGCAGACGCCGGTCCAGCGCCGGCTGCTGCCGCTGAGCCTCGACGAGGCGGCCGAGGAGTCGGGCACGAAGGGCGAGATCCTTCCGCTCTTCGACTTCGAGCCGTCGCCGGAGGACGTCCTCGACGCCCTGCTGCCGCGGTACGTCGAGAGCCGTATCTACAACGCGCTGTTGCAGGCCGCCGCCTCCAAGCACGCCGCCACGCGGCGCGCGATGAAGTCGGCGACCGACAACGCCGGGGACCTCATCAAGAGCCTCTCCCGGCTTGCCAACGCGGCCCGCCAGGCCGAAATCACCCAGGAAATCAGCGAGATCGTCGGAGGCGCCAGCGCTCTGGCCGACGCGACCGCGGGGAGTGACAAGTAAATGACGACGACTACCGAGAATGCTGTGACGGCCGCGGCCACGGGCCGCGTCGCCCGGGTCATCGGCCCGGTCGTCGACGTGGAGTTCCCCGTCGACGCGATGCCGGACATCTACAACGCCCTCCATGTCGAGGTCGCAGACCCGGCCGAGGACGGCAAGAAGAAGACGCTGACCCTCGAAGTCGCCCAGCACCTGGGTGACGGCCTGGTCCGCGCGATCTCGATGCAGCCCACCGACGGTCTGGTCCGCCAGGCGACGGTGGTCAACACGGGCAACGGCATCACCGTTCCGGTCGGCGATGTGACCAAGGGCAAGGTGTTCAACACCCTCGGTCAGATCCTGAACGAGCCGGAGGCCGAGTCCCAGATCACGGAGCGCTGGCCGATCCACCGCAAGGCCCCGGCCTTCGACCAGCTCGAGTCCAAGACCGAGATGTTCGAGACCGGCCTGAAGGTCGTCGACCTGCTGACCCCGTACGTCAAGGGCGGCAAGATCGGTCTGTTCGGTGGTGCGGGCGTCGGCAAGACCGTCCTCATCCAGGAAATGATCATGCGTGTGGCCAATCTGCACGATGGTGTTTCCGTGTTCGCCGGTGTCGGTGAGCGCACCCGTGAGGGCAACGACCTGATCGACGAGATGGCCGAGTCGGGCGTGCTGGACAAGACCGCGCTGGTCTTCGGCCAGATGGACGAGCCGCCGGGCACCCGTCTGCGGGTGGCGCTCTCCGCGCTGACCATGGCGGAGTACTTCCGCGATGTGCAGAAGCAGGACGTGCTGCTCTTCATCGACAACATCTTCCGTTTCACCCAGGCCGGTTCCGAGGTCTCCACGCTGCTCGGGCGCATGCCGTCCGCGGTGGGGTACCAGCCGACCCTGGCGGACGAGATGGGTGTGCTCCAGGAGCGCATCACGTCGACCCGCGGTCACTCGATCACCTCGATGCAGGCGATCTACGTGCCCGCGGACGACCTGACCGACCCGGCCCCGGCCACGACCTTCGCGCACCTCGACGCGACGACCGTGCTGTCGCGTCCGATCTCGGAGAAGGGCATCTACCCGGCGGTCGACCCGCTGGACTCGACGTCCCGCATCCTGGACCCGCGCTACATCTCGCAGGAGCACTACGACGCGGCCAGCCGCGTCAAGGGAATCCTTCAGAAGTACAAGGACCTCCAGGACATCATCGCGATCCTCGGTATCGACGAGCTGGGCGAGGAGGACAAGCTCGTTGTCCACCGTGCCCGTCGTGTCGAGCGCTTCCTGTCGCAGAACACCCACGCCGCCAAGCAGTTCACCGGTGTGGACGGTTCCGACGTGCCGCTCGACGAGTCGATCACCGCGTTCAACGCGATCTGCGACGGGGACTACGACCACTTCCCCGAGCAGGCGTTCTTCATGTGCGGTGGCATCGAGGACCTCAAGGCCAACGCCAAGGAGCTGGGCGTCTCCTGAGCCCTCGGCTCATGGAGGGGGGCGGGTTCGTCCCGCCCCCCTCCGACGCTCTCGTCGACACCCCATAGAATCAAGCCCAACACCCGGCCGAACAGCCGGGTGGTGACCCGAGGAGCCACCTTTGGCTGCTGAGCTGCATGTCGAGCTGGTCGCCGCTGACCGCAGTGTCTGGTCCGGCGAGGCCACCCTGGTCGTCGCGCGCACCGCGTCCGGCGACATCGGCGTCATGCCCGGTCACCAGCCGCTGCTCGGTGTGCTGGAGTCGGGCCCGGTGACCATCCGTACGAGTGACGGTGGAACGGTGGTGGCCGCGGTGCACGGCGGCTTCCTCTCGTTCGCCGACAACAAGCTCTCGCTGCTGGCGGAGATCGCCGAGCTGGCGGACGAGATCGACACCCAGCGCGCGGAGCTGGCGCTGGAGCGCGCGAAGTCGGAGGACGACGCCGGTGCCGAACGGCGCGCCGATGTCCGGCTGCGTGCGGTGGCGGTGCGCTGAGCGCTGTCACAACGGTTCTACCCTCAGCCGCGGCCCTGGCTGGACTTCTCCAGACCGGGTCGCGGCTGAGGCGATGCGGGTGCGGTTTCTGTTCCGGTACTGGATGAGGCGAGGAGGTCGGTGTTGATGGTCCTCGCTCTGCTCGTATGCGGACTGGTCGTCGTACTGGTTGCGGCGGGGCTCTTCGTCTTCGGCCTGCGCCGGCGGCTGATCCAGCGATCCGGCGGGACGTTCGACTGCAGTCTGCGCTGGAACGTGCCGGAGGAACCCGACCCCTCCGGCAAGGGCTGGGTGTACGGCGTCGCCCGCTACAACGGCGACCGGATCAACTGGTACCGGGTCTTCTCGTACGCCCCCCGCCCGCGCCGTACCCTGGAGCGCTCCGCGATCGAGGTGCTGGCCCGCCGGGCGCCCGAGGGCGAGGAGGAGCTGGCACTGCTCTCCGACGCGGTCATTCTCGGCTGTACGCACCGCGGGGTCCGGCTGGAACTCGCCATGAGCGACGACGCCCTGACGGGCTTTCTCGCCTGGCTGGAGGCGGCTCCGCCCGGACAGCGCGTGAACGTGGCCTGAGCCCGCCCCCGTACACGACAGGACTCGTCGTACGCGACAGGTCTCGTACGGAACGGCGCTCGTGCGGAACACGGTGAAGGGGGCGGCGCTCGGGCGCCGCCCCCTTCAGTCATGCCTCAGTCGTGCTGTGTCCCGGGTGTTATCCGAGACCGTTCTTGATCGCGGTCACCAGCTCACCGTTGGCGGTGTCTCCCGTGAAGTCCCAGAAGAAGGCACCTCCCAGGTTCTGCTGGTTCGCCCAGGCCATCTTGGTGGCGATGGTGGCCGGGGTGTCGTAGCTCCACCAGTTGCTGCCGCACTTGGCGTAAGCGGTCCCGGCGACGGTGCCGGTGGCCGGGCAGGTGTTCTTGAGGACCTTGTAGTCCTCGATACCGGCCTCGTACGTGCCCGGAGCGGCGCCGGTCGCGGTGCCGCCGGGCGCCGCCTGGGTCACACCGGTCCAGCCGCGTCCGTAGAAGCCGATGC
This sequence comes from Streptomyces sp. NPDC002018, assembly GCF_042890865.1. NCBI lineage: Bacteria > Bacillati > Actinomycetota > Actinomycetes > Kitasatosporales > Streptomycetaceae > Streptomyces > Streptomyces sp. NPDC002018. The sequence continues at coordinate 4,928 of NZ_JBIASO010000029.1, read as the reverse complement.
CGAGCAGCAGCTTGCCGGCCGGCACACCCTGCGCCTTGAACTTGGCGATCGCGTCGGCGGAGTTGAAGCCCGCCTGCGGGATGCCCGGGTACGAGGTGAGCGGGGAGTGCGGAGCCGTCGGACCCTGCGCGGCGAAGGCGCCGAAGAAGTCGTAGGTCATGACGTTGAACCAGTTCATGTACTGGGCCGCGCCCGCGTAGTCGACCGCGTCGATCTTGCCGCCGGCCGAGGCGTCCGCCGTGGTGGCCGCCGTGACCAGGTTGTTCGTGCCGAAGCGGGCCCGCATGGCCTGCATCATGTTCTTGAAGACGGCCGGGCCGCTGGTGTCGCAGGACAGACCACAGGCGTTCGGGTACTCCCAGTCCAGGTCGATGCCGTCGAAGACATCGGCCCAGCGGGGGTCCTCCACCAGGTCGTAGCAGGACTGCGCGAAGGCGGTCGGGTTCTGCATGGCCTGGCCGAAGCCGCCGGACCAGGTCCAGCCGCCGAAGGACCAGAGGACCTTGATGTGCGGGTACTTGGCCTTCAGCTTGCGGAGCTGGTTGAAGTTGCCGCGCAGCGGCTGGTCCCAGGTGTCGGCCACGCCGTCGACGCTCTGGTCGGCGGTGTACGCCTTGTCGGTCGCCGCGTAGGCGTCACCCATGACGCACTTGCCGCCGGTGACATTGCCGAACGAGTAGTTGATGTGCGTGATCTTGGCCGCGGAACCCGAGGTGTCGAGGTTCTTGACGTGGTAGTTGCGGTCGTAGACGCCCCACTCGGTGAAGTAGCCGAGCTTGACCTTGCCGCCGGGACCCGGGCCCGGGTCGGTGCCGCCGCCACCGGTGGTGCGGACCGCGCGGGCGCCGCTGACCGGGCCCGTCTGGTCGGCGCTGTCACGCGCCTGGACGGTGTACGAGTAGTCGGTGCCCGCGGTCAGACCGGTGTTGGTGTACGTCGTACCGGTGACCGTGGCGATCTTCGAACCGCCCCGCAGGACGTCGTAGTTCTTGATGCCCTTGTCGTCGGTGGCCGCGGTCCAGCTCAGCTTCACCGAGGTGTTGGTGATGTCGCTCGCGGTGGGGGTGCCGGGAGCCGAGGGCGGGTTGTCGCCCGGGACGCTCGGCCCGCCGTCGCACGAGGCGCCGTTGAGCTTACAGTTGGAGGGCGCTCCCGAGCCGCTGCCGTTGAAGCCGAAGCTGACGGAGGCGCCGGGGGCCAGGGTCCCGTTCCAGGACTTGTTCTTGGCGGTCCAGTGGTTGGCCGAACCGGTGATGTCGGCGTCCCAGCCGGAGGTGACGGCGGTGCCGGAGGGGAAGTCCCACTCCACCGTCCAGGAGCTGAGGCTGGTGGTGCCGGTGTTCTTCACCGTCCACTTGCCTTCGAAGCCCGTGCCCCAGTCGGAGGCCTTGGTGTACGTGGCGGTCGCCGAGGCGGCGGCCTCCGCAGGGGTGGCCAGTCCGACCAGCGCCGCGAGCGGCAGCAGCAGGGCGGTCAGGCCGGCGACGGCCTTGGATCTGAATCGCGTTCTGTGGAGGGCGGTCTGGATGTTCAAGCGTGCTCCTCAGGTGAGTACCGGACAAAGCGGGGGTGGGTCCGTGCACTGCTCACCCTGCGACGGCTCACCGCAGTGTGTGCGGTGAGAGTAGGAAGGTCTGGACCACTCGTCAATAGGTCCAGACCAAAGGCGCGGTGACACGGGGCACGAGAACGGCCGGCCCGCGGGCCGGCCGGGGCCCGGGGATCAGATACCCAACTCCTGGGCCAGAACAGCCGCCTGCACACGACTGCGCAGCTCAAGCTTGCCGAGCAGCCTGCTCACATGCGTCTTCACCGTAGCCTCCGCCATCGTCAGGCGTACGGCGATCTGCGCGTTCGACAGACCTTCACCGAGACACGAGAGCACCTCGCGCTCCCTGCGCGTCAGCGCGTTCAGCGGCTCGGGCCCGGCCGCGCCGGCCGGCCGGGCGGGCGTCCGCGCGGCGAACTCGGCGATCAGCCGCCGGGTCACGGCGGGGGCGATCAGACCCTCGCCCCGGGCCACCGTCCTCACCGCCGCGAGCAGTTCCCCGGCCTCGGCGTTCTTCAGCAGAAAACCGGCGGCCCCGGCGCGCAGCGCCCCGAAGACATACTCGTCCAGATCGAAGGTCGTCAGTACGAGGACGTCCGCGAGCCCCTCCGCGACCACTCTCCGGGTCGCCGACACACCGTCGAGCCGGGGCATCTGCACATCCATCAGCACCAGATCGGGGCGGAGTTCACGGGCCAGCGCGACCGCCTCCTCGCCGTCCGCGGCCTCCCCGGCGACCTCGATGTCCGGCGCGCTGCGCAGAATGAGCACCAGACCCGCGCGGACCGCCGACTGGTCCTCGGCGACCAGGACCCGGATCGTCATGCCGTACCGCTTCTCGTCATCCCGTACCCGCTCCCTTCCCCGACGGGCAGTTCGGCCCGTACCAGCCAGATCCTGCCGCCGCCACCGGTGGTGACGGGACCCGCTTCGAACACACCGTCCAGCAGCGCCACCCGCTCGCGCATCCCGACCAGACCGGCGCCGGAGCCCGGTGCGCGGGGCCCCGGCCGGACGCCGAACGGACTGCCGACCCGGATGGTCAACGCCCTTTCCGACCAGGCCAGTTCGACGGTGACGGTGCCGGGCGCCGCGTGCTTGAGCGCGTTGGTCAGCGACTCCTGGACGATGCGGTAGGCGGCCAGATCGACCGGGACGGGAAGGGCGGGGGCGTCGCCCCGGTGGTCGTACGGCTCGTGCGGCTCGTGCTCGCGGGGTCCGTACTCGTGCGGCTCGTGCTCGCGCGGTACGTGCTCGTGCGGCTCGTGCTCACGGGGTCCGTGCTCGCGGGCTCCGTGCTCGTGCGGCTGGTGTGCGTGCGGCCGGTGTGCGGAGGGCCGGCTCCGGCGCCGGTCGTCCAGGGCGAAGTCGAGACCGCTGGACGCGCCGTTCGTCCGGGCCTGCTCCAGCAGCGTGTCCAGCGCGCGCAAGGTCGGCGCGGCGGCCGGTGCGGTGCCGTCGCCTCCCGAGCCCCCGCCCGAACCGCCGTCCGAGCCCCCGCCTCCACCTTGGTCCCGGCCGCTGTCCCGGAGCAGCCCGATCAGTCTGCGCATCTCGGCCAGCCCCTCGACACTGTTCCGCCGGATGACGGAGAGCGCGTCCCGGGTCGTCCGCTCGTCGTCCAGCGAGAGCGCGGCGGTCGAGTGGATCGCGATCGCCGAGAGATGGTTGGCGACGACGTCGTGCAGCTCACGGGCCATCCGGGCGCGCTCGGCCAGCACCGCCTGACCGCGGTCGATCTCGGCCAGCAGCGCGGTCTGCTCGGCCCGCAGCCGGGCCGCCTCCGCGGCGTCGCGGTGGTTGCGCACCAGGGCGCCGGTGGCGGCGGGACCGAAGCTGATCATCCCGGTGAACAGGCCGACCAGCAGCGCGTCCGCCTGGGGGAGCCAGGTGAGGAGCCCGAGCGGCACCGCGACCGTGACCATCGCCGAGGTCCAGGGGATACGACGGGCCGCGGCGGGCGTCCCGTACAGCACCGCCGCGTACATCAGGTCCGTGAACATCACCAGCGTCGCCAGGCTGCCGCTCGTGAACTGGTCGGCGACCAGGGTGAGGGTGCCGGCGAACACGGTCGTCCGGGGCGCGGTCCTGCGCAGCGCCTCCAGCCCGGCCATGACGCCCACCGGCACGAGCACCCAGGCGCCGGTCAGCGGCCGTGGGTCCTGGATGGTGCGCAGCCCGACGGCCCACAGCGCCAGACCGCCGAGCAGCCCGGCGGCGGCGATCAGCAGATCGTGGCGGTGCGGGCGGCGGTGGCGGTGCGGGCGGCCGACGGGACGGCCGACGGGACGGGGGAGGGCGTCGCTGGGGAGGGCGTCACGGGAGAGGGCGTCACGCCGGGGGAGGCCGTCGCGGAACGGGCGCGGAAGCCGGAGGGGAACGCTCACCCTCCCATGAAACACGGCCCCCGGGCCCCGGACGTCCTCATCCCGGGGGAGCGCCGGATACATCGAAGGATGCAGGCCCGGTTCGTCACTGACGACGACGTACCCCGGCCGCGCGCACGGGAGGCTGAACAGGATCCGAGGCGAAGGCCGGAGGGAGAGGTCCGTGATCGTCACGCTGATCGTCGTCTGCGAGGCCGGCTTCTGGGTGCTGCTGGCCGCCGGGCTGGCCCTGCGCTATCTGGTGGGCATGCGGCGGCTGGGCGCGGCCGTCCTGCTCATGGAGCCGCTGCTGGAGATCGTCCTGCTCGTCGTCACCGCCGTCGACCTCAAGAACGGGGCCGAGCCCGACTGGAAGCACGGTCTCGCCGCGCTCTACCTCGGCTACACCGTCGCCTACGGCCACTACACGGTCATGTGGATCGACGGCCATGCCGCCCACCGCCTCGCCGGCGCCCCGCCCCCGGTCGGGCCCCCGCGCCACGGTATGGCCCGTGCCCGCCACGAGGGCCGGCTGTGGCTCCGTACGGTCCTGGCCGCCGCCGTCGCGATCACCCTGCTCCAACTCGCCGTCCTGTACGTGGGCGACGACAGCCGCACCGGATCGCTGACGGGGTGGCAGTTCACGGCGCTGCGGGTCGTGGGCATCCACGGCCTGATCGCCCTGACGTACGCGATCTGGCCCAGGAAGGCCCCGGCGGACCCTGGTTCGGCCGATGCGGGAAGCCCGCCGTCGATGACGAAGCGGTGAGGCCGCGGCCGGTCGGACTGCGAGCATGGCCGGTCGGACCGGCGGGGGTGACCGGTCGGACCGGCGGGGGTGACCGGTCGGACCGGCGGGGTGGCCGGTCGGACCGTGGGCGTGGCCGGTCGGCCGATGTGCCGGTCCGGGGCGCGCGTCTAGGACTTGTCCGGCCGATCATGTTCGGAGCCAGATGGTGAGGGCTGCCGCTGTTGCGGTGCCGAGGAAGATGTAGCCGCGCTTGTCGTATCGG
>NZ_JBIASO010000028.1:0-78025 GCF_042890865.1 Streptomyces sp. NPDC002018 | reverse complement strand
CCGATGGCGGTGGAGGGGTGTTACGAGCGGTTCGAGGAGCTGGGGTTCGGTTACGGTCCGGTGTTCCGGGGTCTTCGGGCGGCGTGGCGGCGTGGCGATGAGGTCTTCGCGGAGGTGGGTCTGCCCGAGGGGGTGGAGGCGGGTGCGTTCGGTCTGCATCCGGCGTTGCTCGACTCGGCGCTGCACGCGTCCCTTCTCGCCGGTGATGGTGAGGAGGGTTCCGGTGGCGGTCTGCCCTTCTCGTGGGAGGGTGTCTCGCTCCATGCCACGGGCGCCTCGGCACTCCGCGTGAGGATCGCCCCGACGGATCACGACGCGTTCTCGATGGCCGTCGCCGACACCGCCGGGGCTCCGGTCGCCTCGGTCGACTCGTTGCTCGTACGGGCCGTGTCGAGCGAGCAGTTGAGCGGCACCGCCGGGCTCGCCCGCGACGCGCTGTTCGGAGTGGGATGGGTACCGGTCGCTCTGCCGTCCGTGTCCGCGGACGGCACGGTCGCGCTGGTGGGTCCCGATGCCGTCGGACTTGCCGAAGGGCTGGAGCGCACAGGCGTCGAGGTCGGCCGGTTCGCCGATCTGACATCGCTCGCGGCCGGGGAGTCTCCGGTGCCGGGCACGGTGCTGGTGGGTGTGGCCAGTACGTACGGAGCCGATGTCACGGAATCCGTGCACGCGTTGACCGCCGAGGCGCTGGCCCTGGTGCAGCAGTGGCTGGCCGAGGAGCGGTTCGCGGACTCCCGGCTGGTGTTCGTCACCACGGGGGCCGTCGCGGGTGGCGGCGAGGAGGTCGCTGATGTGGCGGCCTCCTCGGTCTGGGGCCTGGTGCGCTCCGCGCAGACGGAGAACCCTGGCTGCTTCGCCCTGGTGGACCTGGACTCCGCCGAGTCCTCCGTGAGCCTGCTGACGGCGGCACTCGATGTCGACGAGCCGCAACTGCTCGTCCGTGACGGCGGAATCCGCGCCGGACGTCTGACCCGGATGACCGTGCCCGTCACCGAGGCCATCCCCGAGAGCATTGCCGAGCCGTCCCTCCTGCCGAGCGCGGGCGGCTCCGACTGGGACCCGGAGGGCACGGTCCTGATCACCGGTGGCACGGGCGGCCTGGGTGGTGTGCTGGCACGCCATGTGGTGGTCGAACGGGGTGTGCGGCGTCTGCTGTTGACGAGTCGGCGGGGCGCGGGGGCGCCGGGTGCCGCCGAGTTGGCGGCGGAGTTGCGGGCTCTGGGTGCGGAGGTGTCGGTCGTCGCGTGTGATGCGGCGGACCGGGAGGCGTTGGCGGGTCTGCTGGCGTCGGTGCCGGTGGAGCATCCGTTGACGGCGGTGGTGCATACGGCGGGTGTGCTGGACGACGGGGTGATCGGCTCGCTGACGCCTGAGCGGCTGGACTCCGTACTCCGCCCGAAGGTGGATGCGGCCTGGCACCTCCACGAGCTGACCCGGCATCTCGATCTGGCCGGGTTTGTGGTCTTCTCGTCGGTGGCGGGTACGTTCGGTGGTGCCGGGCAGGCCAACTATGCGGCGGGTAACGCTTTTCTGGACGCGTTGGCGGCTCATCGGCGGGCCGAGGGCCTGCCGGGTCTGTCGCTCGCCTGGGGTCCCTGGGATCAGGGCGCGGGCATGACCAGCGGGCTCGACGAGCGCGACGTACGCCGGGCCGCCGAGTCGGGCATGCCACTGCTCTCGGTGGAGCAAGGGCTCGCCCTGTTCGACCTGGCGCTCAGGACCGGCGAGGCCGCCGTCGTACCCGTACGGCTCGACCTCTCCGCGTTGCGTGCCCTGGGGACCGTACCCGCGCTGCTTCGGGGTCTGATGCGGACGCCGTCGCGCCGGACGGCGACGGCGGCCTCGGGCGCGGACGGCGGCCTGGTACGACGGCTGGGCGCGCTGGAACCGGCGGACCGCAGGGAAGCGGTGCTGGATCTCGTACGGGCCCAGGCCGCCCTGGTCCTGGGACACGCGAGCGGCGCCGACATCGACGCGGCGCGGGCATTCCGTGATCTGGGCTTCGACTCGCTCACGGCGGTGGAGCTGCGGAACCGGCTGAACACCGTGACGGGTCTGCGCCTGCCGGCCACCATGGTCTTCGACCATCCGACCCTGTCGGCGCTGGCGGACCATCTGCTCGACGAACTGCTCGGAGCCGAGGCGGAGCTGCCCGTCCCGGTGTCATCGCTGCCGCCCACGGCCGACGACCCGATCGTGGTGGTCGGGATGGCCTGCCGGTTCCCGGGCGGGGTCGCCTCGCCCGAGGACCTGTGGCGCGTGGTCTCCGAGGGCGCCGATGTGGTGTCGGATTTCCCGGTCAACCGGGGCTGGGACGTGGACGCGCTGTTCGACCCCGATCCCGACCACAGCGGGACTTCCTACACCCGCTCCGGCGGATTCCTGCATGACGCGGGCGCGTTCGATCCGGCGTTCTTCGGGATGTCGCCGCGTGAGGCGATGGCGACGGATTCGCAGCAGCGGTTGTTGCTGGAGGCGTCGTGGGAGGCGATCGAGCGGGCCGGTATCGACCCGGTCTCACTGCGGGAGAGCCAGACCGGTGTGTTCGCCGGGGTGATGTACAACGACTACGGAACGGCTCTCAAGGGCGAGGAGTTCGAGGGCTTCCAGGGGCAGGGCAGCGCGGGCAGCGTGGCCTCGGGCCGGGTCGCCTACACCTTTGGCTTCGAGGGCCCGGCGGTGACGGTGGACACGGCGTGCTCGTCGTCGCTGGTGGCGATGCACTGGGCGATGCAGGCGCTGCGCAGCGGGGAGTGCTCGTTGGCGTTGGCGGGTGGTGTGACGGTGATGTCGACTCCTGGCACGTTTGTGGAGTTCTCTCGTCAGCGTGGGTTGTCGGTGGATGGTCGGTGCAAGGCGTTCTCGGATTCGGCCGATGGTGTGGGTTGGTCGGAGGGTGTGGGGATGCTGGTGTTGGAGCGTCTTTCGGATGCTCGGCGTCTTGGTCATGAGGTGTTGGCCGTGGTGCGGGGCAGTGCGGTGAATCAGGATGGTGCGTCGAATGGTCTGACGGCGCCGAATGGTCCGTCGCAGCAGCGGGTGATTCGTCAGGCGCTGGCGAGTGGTGGCTTGTCGGCGGGTGATGTGGATGTGGTGGAGGCGCATGGTACGGGGACGACGTTGGGTGATCCGATCGAGGCGCAGGCGCTGCTCGCGACATATGGCCGCGACCGTGACCCTGGGCGCCCGCTGTTGCTGGGGTCGGTGAAGTCGAACATCGGTCACACCCAGGCGGCGGCCGGCGTCGCGGGCATCATCAAGATGGTGATGGCGATGCGCCACGGAGTTCTGCCCCGGACGTTGCATGTGACCGAGCCGTCGTCTCACGTCGACTGGTCGGCCGGCGCGGTCGAACTGCTGACGGAAGCGACAACGTGGTCCGAGGAAGGTCGTACACGGCGTGCGGGGGTGTCGTCGTTCGGTATCAGCGGGACGAACGCCCACGTCATCCTGGAGCAGCCGTCGATCGTGGCCGAGGCGTCGTCACAGCCCCCGACGCAGGAGGGGTCGGCCGAGGCGCTGACGGTGCCGTGGGTGCTGTCGGGGAAGACGGCGGACGGGCTGCGGGCACAGGCGGCGCGGTTGTTGTCGCTGGTCGAGGCGCGGCCTGAGCTGCGCCCGGTGGATGTCGGCCTCTCCTTGGCCACGGGGCGGTCGGTGTTCGAGCACCGTGCGGTGGTGCTGGCGGGTGAGCCCGCCGATCACCTGCGTGCGCTGCGCGCGCTGGCGGCCGGCGAGCCGGATCCGTCGGTGGTCTCAGGTCGGCCCGTTCCCGGAAAGCGCGCGTTCCTCTTCTCGGGGCAGGGCTCGCAGCGGCTCGGTATGGGCCGTGAGCTGTATGGGCGGTTCCCCGTCTTCGCGGAGGCGTTCGACTCCGTACTCGCCGTGCTGGAAGGCCAGTTGGACCGTTCGCTGCGGGATGTCGTCTGGGGCGAGGACGCCGAGCTGCTGAACGGGACGGGCTTCGCCCAGCCGGCGTTGTTCGCGATCGAGGTGGCGCTGTTCCGTCTGGTGGAGTCGTGGGGTGTGAGGCCCGACTTTGTGGCGGGTCATTCGATCGGTGAGGTCGCGGCGGCTCATGTGGCGGGGGTGTTCTCGCTGGAGGACGCGTGCCGTCTGGTGGCGGCGCGTGCTTCGTTGATGCAGGCGCTTCCGTCCGGCGGTGCGATGGTCGCCGTACGGGCCACCGAGGACGAGATCCGTCCGCTGCTCTCCGACCGGGTGTCGATCGCGGCCGTCAATGGACCGTCCTCGGTGGTGATCTCCGGTGACGAGGAGGCGGTCCTGGAGGTCGCGGCCCAGTGGGAACGGCTGGGTCGCAGGACCAGCCGTCTTCGGGTCTCGCACGCGTTCCACTCACCACTCATGGATCCGATGCTGGACGAGTTCCGGGTGGTGGTGGAGGGGTTGTCCTTCCGGGCGCCCCGCGTTCCCGTCGTGTCGAATCTGACGGGTGGGCTCGCCTCGGCCGACGAGTTGTGCTCGCCCGAGTACTGGGTACGGCATGTCCGGGAGGCCGTCCGCTTCGCCGACGGCGTACGGACCCTGGCCGGTCAAGGCGTCACCGTATACATGGAGCTGGGCCCGGACGGGGTGCTCTCCGCCCTTGCCCGTGAGTCCGCCGGGGACCACGCCGTCCTAGTGCCGGTCCTGCGCAAGGACAGGCCCGAGGAGCGGGCTGCGCTGAGCGCGCTGGCTCAGGCGCACGCGCAGGGTGTGACGGTCGACTGGAACGGGTTCTTCGCCGGGACCGGTGCGCGGCGGGTCGAACTGCCCACATACGCCTTCCAGCACCAGTGGTTCTGGCCCACGGGATCGTTCGCCGGTACGGGTGATGTGCGGGCGGCGGGGCTGGGTTCCGCCGGGCATCCGCTGCTGGGCGCCGCCGTCGAACTGGCCGAGGGCGAAGGCGTCCTCTTCACCGGCCGGCTCTCCACCGGATCGCATCCATGGCTCGCCGATCACACGGTGATGGGCCGGATTCTGCTGCCGGGAACGGCGTTGTTGGAACTGGCGTTCCGGGCGGGCGACGAGGTCGGCTGCGACCGGGTCGAGGAACTGACGCTCGCGGCCCCGCTCACGCTGCCCGCGCGCGGCGCCGTCCAGACCCAGGTGCGGGTCGGGACGGACGACGGTCACGGTCGGCGTACGGTCACGGTCCACTCCCGTCCTGAGGGCGCCGCGGACATGCCGTGGACGCAGCACGCCACGGGCACGCTGACGGTCGGCACCCAGCAGCGGCCCACCGGCTTCGACACCGCGGTATGGCCGCCGAAGGGTTCCGAGGCGCTACAACTCGACGGTTGCTACCAGCGGTTGGCCGAGATGGGCTTCATGTACGGACCGGTGTTCCAGGGACTCCGCGCGGCCTGGCGCCGCGACGGTGAGATCTTCGCGGAAGTGAGTCTCCCGGACGGCTCGGGCAATTCGGGCGACGCGGGTGGTGACGCGGCCGGCCCGGCGGGCCCGGCGGGTGACGCGGCCGTCTACGGTCTGCATCCGGCTCTGCTCGACTCGGCACTGCATGCCTCCTTGCTGGCGGGCGACACCGCGCAAGGGAGCGGCGGGGGCCTGCCGTTCTCGTGGCAGGGCGTCTCGCTGTACGCGACCGGCGCCTCGGCGCTGCGGGTACGGATCGCCCCGGTCGCGGGCAAGGACGCCGTGTCGATCGCCGTCATGGACACCTCGGGTGCGCCGGTCGCCTCCGTCGACTCGCTGCTCGTACGAGCCGTGTCGGGCGACGGGCTCGGCGACAGCGGGTCCGCCGCCACCAACGCCCTGTTCCAGCTCACCTGGGCTCCGGTGGCCGCCGGTCCGGAGGCTCCGCCGTCGGTCGCCGTCCTCGGAACCGACGTACTGGACCTCGCCGAACCGCTGGCGGGGCCGGCTCCCGGCGTCGGGACCTACGCCGATCTCGCGTCGCTGGCGGCGGGGGAGGGGCCGGTTCCAGGCACCGTACTGGTGGGCATCGCCGGTGCGGCCGAGGACGGGGTCGTGGAGTCCGTCCACACATTGACGGCTGCCGCGCTCGCGTGGGTGCGGGAATGGGCGGCCGAGGAGCGGTTCGCGGGCTCCCGGCTGGTGTTCGTGACCCGGGGTGCGGTCGGGGGCGGCTGTGCCGACGGTGCCGTCGATGTGGCGGCGGCCTCGGTCTGGGGTCTCGTACGCTCCGCGCAGACCGAGCACCCCGGCTCCTTCGGGCTGATCGATCTCGGCGCCGACGCGTCGTCGCTCGCCGCACTTCCGTACGCTCTCGCCACGGACGAGCCCGCGCTGCTGATCCGTAACGGTGAGATCCTCGCGGGACGCCTGGTCCGGACGAACGCCTTCACCGAGTCCGGGCCCAGTCCCGAGCCCCATCCCGAGGGCCACGTCGAGGCTCAGGCGGACATCGACACCGACACCGCCTCCGACACCGCCTCCGACATCGGAGCGGACATCGGAGCCGAAACCGGGACCGGAATCGGGACCGGTCCGGCCTGGAACCCCGAGGGTACGGTGCTGATCACGGGCGGCACGGGTGGTCTGGGCGCGGTGTTCGCCCGGCATCTGGTCACCGAACGGGGAGTACGACATCTCCTGCTGGCCAGCCGTCGGGGCCCCGAGGCGCCCGGCGCGCCCGAACTGGTCGCCGAACTCACTTCGTACGGTGCCCGGATCACCGTGGCGGCCTGTGACGTCGCCGACCGGTCCGCCGTCTCCGCGCTGCTGGCCTCGGTGCCCGCCGGGCGTCCGCTGACCGCCGTGGTGCATACGGCGGGTGTGCTGGACGACGGCATCATCGGCTCGCTGACGCCCGAGCGGCTGGACACCGTACTGCGGCCGAAGGCGGACGCCGCCTGGTATCTGCACGAGCTGACCAAGGATCTCGATCTCGCGGCCTTTGTCGTCTTCTCCTCCGTGGCGGGTCTGTTCGGTGGCGCCGGACAGGCCAACTACGCCGCCGCGAACGCCTTCCTCGACGCGCTGGCCGAGCGCCGGCGGGCCGAGGGGCTGCCGGGCGTATCGCTGGCATGGGGCCCGTGGGAGCAGAGCGGCGGGATGACCGGCGGGGTCACCGAGGCGGACATGCGGAGGATGGCGCGCTCGGGAATGCCGCCGCTCTCCGTCGACCAGGGCGTGGCACTCTTCGACACCGCACTGGCCACCGGGGAGGCGTCACTCGTCCCCGTACGGCTGGACCTCCCGGTGCTCCGCGCCCAGGGCGAAGTCCCCGCGGTGCTGAGGGCGTTGCTCCCGGCCCGTTCTCGCCGGAGCGCGGCCGCCGGATCCGCGACCGCGACCGGCCTTCTCGGCCGGCTGGCCGGGCTGACCACCGTGGAGCGAAGGGAAGCTCTGCTGGACCTCGTACGGAGTCAGGTGGCCCTGGTGCTCGGTCATGCCGGCGGCGGCGCCGTCGACACGACGTCGCAGTTCCGGGACCTGGGCTTCGACTCGCTCACCGCGATCGAACTGCGCAACCGGCTCAGTACGGTGACGGGGCTGCGCCTCACCGCCACGCTGATCTTCGACTACCCGACCGCGACAGCGCTGGCGGACCATCTCCGGGACGAACTGTTCGGCGGCGAGGGCCGGACCGAGGCATCGGTCCCGGTCCGGCTGCTGCCGCCGACGGCCGACGATCCGATCGTGGTCGTGGGCATGTCCTGCCGCTTCCCGGGCGGGGTGGCGTCGCCGGAGGACCTGTGGCGGCTCGTCACCGAGGGCACGGACGCGATCTCCGGATTCCCGGACAACCGCGGTTGGGACCTCGAATCGCTCTATCACCCGGACCCGGATCACGCCGGAACCTCGTACACCCGCTCGGGCGGGTTCCTCCAGAACGCCGGCGACTTCGATCCCGCCTTCTTCGGTATGTCGCCGCGTGAGGCGATGGCCACCGACTCGCAGCAGCGGTTGCTGCTGGAGGCGTCGTGGGAGGCGATCGAGCGGGCCGGTATCGACCCGGTCTCGCTGAGGGAGAGCCAGACCGGTGTGTTCGCCGGGGTGATGTACAGCGACTACGGAACGACGCTGAACGGCAGGGAGTTCGAGGGCCATCAGGGTCAGGGCAGTGCGGGCAGTGTGGCCTCGGGACGGGTCTCGTACACCTTCGGCTTCGAAGGGCCCGCGGTCACCGTCGACACGGCCTGCTCGTCGTCGCTCGTGGCGATGCATCTGGCGGCCCAGGCGCTGCGCAGCGGGGAGTGCTCGTTGGCGTTGGCGGGTGGTGTGACGGTGATGTCGACTCCTGGCACGTTTGTGGAGTTCTCCCGTCAGCGTGGGTTGTCGGTGGATGGTCGGTGCAAGGCGTTCTCGGATTCGGCCGATGGTGTGGGCTGGTCGGAGGGTGTGGGGATGCTGGTGTTGGAGCGTCTTTCGGATGCTCGGCGTCAGGGGCATGAGGTGCTGGCCGTGGTGCGGGGGTCGGCGGTGAATCAGGATGGTGCGTCGAATGGTTTGACGGCGCCGAATGGTCCGTCGCAGCAGCGGGTGATTCGTCAGGCGCTGGCGAGCGGTGGCTTGTCGGCGGACGACGTGGATGTGGTGGAGGCGCATGGTACGGGGACCACGTTGGGTGATCCGATCGAGGCGCAGGCGCTGCTGGCGACATATGGGCGTGATCGTGATCCTGAGCGTCCGCTGTTGCTGGGGTCGGTGAAGTCCAACATCGGTCACACCCAGGCGGCGGCCGGTGTGGCGGGTGTGATCAAGATGGTGATGGCGATGCGGCATGGGGTTCTGCCCCGGACGTTGCATGTCGACGCGCCGTCGTCGCATGTGGACTGGTCGGAAGGCGCGGTGGAGCTGCTGACCGAGCAGACCGGGTGGCCCGAGGCAACCCATGTGCGGCGTGCGGGAGTGTCGTCGTTCGGCATCAGCGGGACGAACGCCCACGTCATCCTGGAGCAGCCGTCGACCGAGGCGCTCGCGCCGACCTCCACGGACGGACTGGCCTCTACGGACGGACTGGCCTCCACGGAGGAATCGGTCTCCGCTGACGAACCGGCCGGGGCGGTGCCGGTGACAGTGCCCTGGGTGCTGTCCGGCAAGACGCCCGAGGCCCTGGCCGCGCAGGCGGCACGCCTGCTGTCCCTCGTGGAGGGCGGGAGCGGTGCCCGGCCGGTGGACATCGGGTACTCGTTGGCCACGAGCCGGTCGGCGTTCGAGCACCGCGCGGTGGTGCTGGCGACCGGCCCTGCTGACGCCGCACGCGCACTGGCGGCGCTGGCCGTCGGTGCATCCGACCCGCTGACCGTCTCGGGCTCTGTCCTCGGCGGAAAGACGGCCCTGCTGTTCTCGGGTCAGGGGTCGCAGCGGCTCGGTATGGGGCGTGAGCTGTACGGGCGCTTCCCGGTGTTCGCGGAGGCGCTGGATTCCGTACTCGCCGTGCTGGACGGCGAGTTGGGCCGTCCGCTGCGTGAGGTGATCTGGGGTGAGGACGCTGAGCCGCTGAACGGGACGGGCTGCACGCAGCCGGCGTTGTTCGCGATCGAGGTGGCGCTGTTCAAGCTGGTGGAGTCGTGGGGGGCGACCCCCGATTTCGTGGCGGGTCATTCGATCGGTGAGGTCGCTGCCGCTCATGTGGCGGGGGTGTTCTCGCTGGAGGACGCGTGCCGTCTGGTGGCGGCGCGTGCTTCGTTGATGCAGGCGCTTCCGGCGGTCGGTGCGATGGTCGCCGTACAGGCCACCGAGGGCGAGGTCGTCCCGTACCTCTCGGAGCGTGTCTCCATCGCGGCGGTCAACGGGCCGTCGTCGGTGGTGATCTCCGGTGACGAGGAGGCGGTCCTGGAGGTCGCGGCCCAGTGGGAACGGCTGGGACGCAAGACCAGCCGTCTTCGGGTCTCGCACGCGTTCCACTCACCACTCATGGATCCGATGCTGGACGAGTTCCGGGCGGTGGTGGAGGGCTTGTCCTTCCGGGCGCCCCGCGTTCCCGTCATGTCGAATCTGACGGGTGGGCTCGCGTCGGCCGACGAGTTGTGCTCGCCCGAGTACTGGGTACGGCATGTCCGGGAGGCCGTCCGCTTCGCCGACGGCGTACGGACCCTGGCCGCCCAGGGGGTGACGACTTTCCTGGAGCTGGGCCCCGACGGAGTCCTCTCCGCCATGGCCCAGGAGTCCGTGCCGGAAGGGGCGGTGACCGTACCGGTCCTCCGTAAGAATTGGGAGGAGGAGCTGACCGCCCTTGCCGCGCTGGCCCAGGTGCATGCGCACGGTGCCGGCGTGGACTGGGGCCGGTTCTTCGCCGGGACCGGTGCGCGGCGGGTCGAACTGCCCACGTACGCCTTCCAGCACCAGTGGTACTGGCCCGCCGCCGTGTCCTCCGGTGCCGGTGCCGGTGCCGGTGATGTGCGGGCGGCGGGGCTCGGTTCCGCCGGGCATCCGCTGCTGGGGGCGGCCGTCGAACTGGCCGCCGGACAGGGCGTGTTGTTCACCGGCCGGCTCTCCGTACAGTCCCATCCCTGGCTTGCCGACCACAGGGTGATGGACCGGGTCCTGCTGCCCGGGACCGCCCTGCTGGAGCTGGCCATTCGTGCCGGCGACGAGGTCGGCAGCGACCGGGTCGAGGAACTGACCCTCGCGGCGCCCCTGGTCCTGCCCGAAAGCGGCGCCGTACAGGTGCAGGTCGCGGTGGGCACTCCCGACGAGTCGGGCCGCCGTACGGTCGGTGTCTACTCGCGGCCCGAGGACACCGCCGACGCGCCGTGGACCCAGCATGCGAGCGGCTCGCTCACCAGCGGTGCCGACGCGGTGGAGACCGGCTTCGATGCCACGGTGTGGCCGCCGAGGGGGGCCGAAGCACTGGAACTCGACGGGTGCTACGAGCGCTTCGCGGAAATCGGGTTCGCGTACGGTCCGGTGTTCCAGGGGCTCCGGGCGGCGTGGCGCCGTGACGGTGAGATCTTCGCCGAGGTGAGCCTCCCGGACGGCTCGGAGGGCTCGGAGGGCTTGGCCGGTTGGGGCGGCTCGGACGGTCCGGAGGGCTCGGGCACCCGGTCCGGCTCGGAGAGCGACGCGGCCCTGTACGGTCTGCATCCCGCGCTGCTCGACTCGGCACTGCACGCCTCCTTGCTGGCGGGCGACACCGCGCGAGGGGGCGGCGGGGAGGGCTCCGGCGGTCTCCCCTTCTCATGGGAGGGCGTGTCGTTGTACGCGACGGGTGCTTCCTCGCTCCGGGTGCGGATCGCCCCGGCCTCGGGCAAGGGCGCGGTGTCGATCGCGGTCGCGGACACCTCCGGCGCGCCGGTCGCCTCGGTGGACTCGCTCCTCGTACGGGCCGTGTCCGGCGAGCAGTTGAACCGGTCCACCGGAACCGGTGACGACGCGCTGTTCACGGTGGAGTGGGTTCCGGTGCCGGGCGGTCCGGCCGTGCCCGGGTCGGTGGCCCTGATCGGGCCGGATCTTCCAGGGCTCGCCGGGGCCGTGACCGCGTCGGGGGCACGCGTCGAGGCGTACGAGGACCTGGCGTCGCTCGCGGCGGCCGTGACGTCCTCGGCGGACGGCCGGGTGCCGGATGTCGTTCTGGTGCCGGTGCACGGTGGATCGCCGGTACACGGTGGATCGGCCGACGCCGTACCCGGCTCCGTACGGGTGGTCCTGGCCCGGACGCTGGAGCAGGTGCAGCGGTGGTCGGCCGAGGACAGGTTCACCGGGTCGCGTCTGGTGTTCGTCACCCGGGGCGCGGTGGCGGTGGAGGGCGGTGGAGTGCCCGATCTGGCGGCGGCCGCCGTCCGGGGTCTGGTGCGGTCGGCGCAGTCGGAGAATCCCGGCAGCTTCGGTCTGCTGGATCTCGATGTGGCGGACGGACCCGCGGATTCGGCGGGCGATGTCCTCACCGGTCTGATCGAGGCTCTGGGGTCGGACGAGCCGCAACTCGTGCTCCGTGGGGACGGGCTGAGGGCCGCGAGGCTGGAGCGCGCGTCCCTCCCCGGGCCGACTGACCCGGCCACCGCGGCCGCCTCGGCCATCCCGGCCGCCCCGGCCGCCTCGGCCACCTCGGCCACCCGGGCCGACTGGGAGCGGGGCGGCACCGTCCTGATCACCGGGGGAACCGGTGGCCTGGGCGGGGTCCTGGCCCGGCACCTGGTCGCGGAACACGGCGTACGGCGGCTGCTCCTGCTCAGCCGCCGCGGCCCCGACGCCGAGGGCGCCGGGGACCTCGTCGACGAGCTGGCGGGTCTCGGCGCCGACGTCACGGCCATGGCCTGTGATGTCGCCGACCGTGCCACGCTGGCCGGGGTACTGGCGGCGGTGCCCGCCGAGCGTCCGGTGACCGCCGTGGTGCACACGGCGGGTGTGCTGGACGACGGGACCATCGGCTCGCTGACCCCGGAGCGGCTGGACACCGTCCTGCGTCCCAAGGTGGACGCGGCCTGGCATCTGCACGAACTGACCCGGGATCTCGACCTCTCCGCGTTCGTGGTGTTCTCTTCCGCGGCCGGGGTGTTCGGCGGCGCGGGCCAGGGCAACTACGCCGCCGCCAACACCTTCCTGGACGCGCTGATGGAACACCGCGCCGCCGAGGGTCTGCCCGGAGTGTCGCTGGCATGGGGTCCCTGGGAGCGGACGGGCGGGATGACCGGCACCGTGTCCGAGGACGACATGCGGCGGTTGGCGCGCTCGGGCATGCCGCCGCTCTCCGCCGACCGGGGTGTGGACCTGTTCGACGCGATGGCCACCGGCACCCGGGCCCTGGTGGTCCCCGTACGGCTGGATCTGCCGGCGCTGCGCGCCCGGGGCGAGATCCCGCCCCTGCTGCGGGGCCTGATCCGTACCCCGTCCAGGCGGGCCGCCACGGCCGCTCCGCGGACCGTCGGCACGCTCGCGCGACGGCTGACGGGGCTGGCCGGTGAGGAGCGCCGCGACGTGCTGCTGAAGCTGGTACGGGACCAGGCCGCCATGGTGCTCGGACACACGGACGGGACCGCGATCGGGGCCACCCGTCAGTTCCAGGAACTGGGCTTCGACTCGCTGACGGCCGTGGACTTCAGGAACCGGCTGAACACCGCGACCGGACTGCGGTTGCCGGCCACCCTGCTGTTCGACCACCCCACGGCGGCCGATGTGGTGGACCATCTCCACTCCGAGCTGGTCACCGAGGAGGTCACCGGGGCCGGTTCCGTGCTCGCCGTGCTCGACCGGCTGGAGAAGACGATCGCGGACCTGACCGTTGACGCCCAGGAGTTCAAGCATGTCGCGGGACGGATCGAGGTGCTGAGGACGAAGTGGGCGGCGCTGCGTCGGGAATCGGCCAACGGCACGGGTGAGTTCGATCTCGACGCGGCCTCGGACGACGATGTGTTCGCCCTCCTCGACGACGAGCTGGGGCTGTCCTGAAAGTGACCCCCGTCTCCGGCCGGACCGTGTTCCGGCCGGATACTAGGGGTGGGTTCCGCCACGGAGGAGCGCGAAGAGACTAGGGAATTTCCCACCGTCCACCCTTGTGGAATGGGGTGGCCGGTCACCGGGCCCGCGACGGTGGCCGATCGGTGTGACAATGCCGTGCGGGTCCCGAATGTCCGCTGGTCCGGACCGCCGGGCACCCCGGACCGCCCGACCGGTTCCAGCCGGACCGCCCGATCAGTTCCAGGAGGATGCGAGACGATGACGACGTCCACCGAGGAGAGCCTCTGGACACGGCGCTTCCATCCGGCACCGGACAGCCCGAGACAACTCTTCTGTTTCCCCCACGCGGGGGGCTCGGCGTCCTTCTACTTCCCGGTCTCCGCGCAACTGTCCTCCGTGGCCGAGGTGTTCTCGGTGCAGTACCCGGGACGGCAGGACCGGCGCAAGGAGACCAGCCCCGACGACATCGGGGTCATGGCCGACCAGATCTACGCGGCGCTGGGCAGACAGCTCCACGCGCGGCCGACGACGTTCTTCGGGCACAGCATGGGCGCGACGGTCGCCTTCGAGGTCGCGCGGCGGTTCGAGGCCGACGGCGGTCGACTCTCCCATCTCTTCGCCTCGGGGAGGCGTGCGCCGTCGCGCCACCGTGAGGAGAATGTGCACCGGCGCAGCGACGACGGGATCGTCGCGGAGCTGAAACTGCTCTCCGGTACGGACTCGGCGCTGCTCGGCGACGAGGAGATCCTGCGCATGATCCTGCCGGCGATCCGCACCGACTACCGCGCCATCGAGACCTACCGGTGCGAGCCGGGCACGGCCGTGCGTGCGCCGATCTCCGCGCTGACGGGTGACAGCGACCCGAAGACCACGCTGGACGAGGCCGAGGACTGGCGCGGTCACACCACGGGGGAGTTCGCCCTGAACGTCTTCCCCGGCGGGCACTTCTACCTCGGCACACAGGCACCCGCGGTGATCGCGCTCCTGAGGAAACATCTGACGTCCGGCGGCTGAGGCGGGTGGACGTCGGACGGCCGACGGCCGACGGCCGATCTCCCCGGTCCGGTCCGGTCGCGCCGTCCGGTCGGGTCGCGCTGTCCCGTCCGGACCCGCCGTCCGGTCCCGTCTGTTCTCCCGTCGTGCCTCCCTGCCTCCGGGCACCCCACACCCCTGTCCCCCCACCCGTCGCGACCCATCCCCACCCACCCTCGTCCCCCCCCGTACACACCATCACCACCACACCATCACCCCCACCCGCACATGACGGCTGCCGCCCGGTGCCGCCCGGGTTTCGGTCACCCGATCGAGATGGCACCGGAACGTGAAGTACCTTGCACCGGAAGGGAGTTGCTCTTCCGGAGCGGTGTCCTGCCCCGGAGGCCCCGGCACGGCCGGCATGTCCTGATCCCGTTCACCCAATGACTTCTGGCGTCTGTAAGACGGCGGTGAGTGATCCAGTCCGCATGGGGTAGTCCCCAGGCATCGATTGGTCGATGACCTGCTCGGCGCGCCCGGAGCCACCGGCGCCAGGGGCTTCGTGGGCTGCGGGATCCATGATCGCGCACCTTCGCGGCCGGTCGATTGTTGTTCCTTCAACTTTGTTGTCCGGGATGTCATCGACGAGTCAGCGCGTCCGGTGTGTCCCCGAGATACGAGGAGACCTCGATGCTGGAGCAGGCCGATCTCATGGGTTTGTCCAGCTCTCTGGTCGGCCGCGCGGGTGAGCTGCGGGTACTGACCCGCCATGCCGAGGCCGCGCGCGCCCGCCAGGCGGGTCTGGTGCTCCTCTCGGGACCGGCCGGAATCGGGAAGACGAGCCTTCTCCGGGCCTTCCTGAAGAGCGACGCCTGCCGGAACATGGCGGTGCTCTACGGCTCCTGCCGCCAGATCGTGGGAGACGCGGGATACGGCGGGGTGCGGGAGCTGTTCGGTTCCCTGGGTCTCAGTGGCGAGGACGCCCGTAACTCACCGCTGCTGCGTGGGTTCGCCCGGCGCGCGCTGCCCGCGCTCACCTCGGGACCGGCGGACGGCATGGCGGTCGCCGGCATGGCGGCCCCCGGGATGGCGGCGGAGGACATAGCGCCTGAAGACACGGCGTCTGCCGACATGGCGCCTGCCGACATGGCGCCTGCCGACATGGCGGCGGACGACACGGCGCCTGAAGACACGGCGCCTGCCGACACGGCGCCTGCCGACACGGCGGCGGACGACACGGCGGCGGGTGCTCCTGGTGTCTACGCCGTGCTGCACGGGCTGTACTGGCTCGCGGCGAATCTGATGGCGGACCGTCCGCTCGTCCTGGTCCTCGACGATGTGCAGTGGTGCGACGAACGCTCACTGCGCTGGGTCGACTTCCTGCTGCGGCGCGCCGACGGTCTGCCGCTGCTCGTCGTCCTCGCCCAGCGCGGTGAGACCCCGCCCGTCGCGCCCGCCGCCCTCGCGGACATCACCGCCCAGCGCGGTCCCACCGTCCTCCGGCTGGCGCCGCTGACCGTCCAGGACGTGGGGGAGATGGCGCGTCAGATCTTCCCCGTCCCCGTCGAGACGGGTTTCGTCGAGCGCGCCGCGGCGGTCTCCGCCGGCAATCCCTTCACCCTCAGCCGGCTGCTGGGCGAGCTGCGGGCCGAAGGCGTCCAGCCCGACGAGAAGGGCGAGCGCAGACTCGCCGAGGTGGGCGGCCAGGTGATCACCCTCTCGGTCGGCGCGCTGCTGGACCGGCAGCCGCCCTGGGTGCGTGAGGTGGCCAGGGCGCTCGCGGTGCTCGGAGAGGAGTCCTCCGATCTGGTCTCCGCGCTGGCCGAGGTGCCCCCCTCGCTCGTGGCCGAGGCCATGCTCGTCCTGCGGCGCGCCGAGCTGATGGCGCCCGGCCGGTCCGATCTGGTGCACGACGTGGTGCGTTCGGCCGTGCTCGAACCCCTCGGCACGCAGGCGCTGGCCGAGCTGCGGACCACGGCGGCCCTGCTGCTGAGCGACGCGGGCAGGCCCGCCGAGGATGTCGCGGGCCTGCTGATGCTCCTGCCCGCCGTGACCCAGCCCTGGATGCCCGGGGCGCTGCGTGAGGCGGCGGTCCAGGCCGAGAACAGGGGCGCGCCCGAGGCCGCGGTCCGGTATCTGTCCCGGGTGCTCGAAGTGGAACCGCACAGCGTGCCGGTCCGGGTCAGGATGGCCACGTCGCTGGCGGAGATCAACCCGCCGGAGGCCATCCGCCTGCTGGAGGAGGCGTTGGCCAGGGCCGGTGACATCCGTACGCGGGCGACGGTCGCCGTGCGGTACGGCATGACATGTCTGGCCGTACAGCAGGCGCCGACCGGGGTCCGGGTGCTGGAGGAGGTCCTGGCGGACCTGGAGGCCGAACTGCCCCCCGGGCCCGATCCCGCCGACCGTGAACTGCGCACCCTGGTCGAATCGGTACTGCTGATCATCGGGGCGGACGAGAAGGTGACCATCTCCGCGACCAGGGACCGGGCCGCGCGGCTGGCCGTACCGCCCGGCGACACCCGGGCCCAGCGGCAGATGCTCGCCATGATGACCGTACTGACCGCGATGGACGGCCGCTCCGCCCGCGGCACGGTCGAACAGGCCCGTCGGGCGGTCCGCTTTCCCGGCGCCGAGCTGGAGAGCTGGTCGCTGCTCGCCTCGTCGTTCGCGCTCGGCCTCGCCGACGAGGTGGGCGAGGCGCTGGACGCGCTGGACGGCCTGCTCCAGCACAGCCAGGAGACGGCCGCCGTCTGGACCTATGTGCTCGGGCTCTCCTCCCGTGCCTTCGTGCTGCACAGCGTGGGCGCCGTCCCCGACGCGCTGGCCGACGCGCAGACGGCGATCGAGATCATCGGGGAGGAGCGGTGGGGCGACGGCGCAGCGATGCCGCAGATCGCGCTCGCGACCGTGCTGCTCGACCGGGACGAGCCCGAGCGCGCCGAGGAGCTGCTCCTCGGGATCAAGCGGCCGGACCTGGACCGGTTCGTCATCGAGTACCACTGGTATCTGATGGCCCGCGCCCGTGCCCGGCAGGCGCTCGGTGACCGCGAGGCGGCCCTCGCCCTCTTCCTCGACTGCGGCAGCTCGCTGAAGGAGTCCCGGTTCACCAATCCGGCGTTCCTCCCGTGGTGGGCGGAGGCCGCCTGTCTGCTCGCCGCCATGAACCGCGGGGACGAGGCCCGGGAGATCACCGAGTACGGCGGTGAACTGGCCGCCGGGTGGGGCACGCCCCGGGCGCTCGGTCTCGCCGCGCTCGCCGGCGGGGTGGTCACCCCCGGCGCGCCGGGGATCGATCTGCTCACCGAATCCGTCCGGATGCTGGCGGCCTCACCCGCCAGGTCCGTGCACGCCCGAGCCGAATTCCTGCTCGGGCGCGCGTTGCTGAAGACCGGAGACCAGCGGGGCGCCCGCGAGCATCTGCGCACCGCCACCGACCTCGCCCAGCGCTGCGGCGCGCTGGCCCTCGCCGGGACGTCCCGCAAGCTGCTGGTCACGGCCGGCGGCAGGATGCGGAAGATGAGCGCCTCACCGCTGGACATGCTGACCGGAATGGAGCGCAGGGTGGCCGGTCTCGCCGCCGGGGGAGCGAGCAACCGCTCCATCGCGGAGTCCCTCTTCGTGACCGTACGCACCATCGAGACCCATCTGACCAGCGTCTACCGGAAGCTGGGAGTGAGCCGACGGACCGAACTGGGCGCGATCCTGCACACTCCGGACATTCCCGAGGGGCAACCACCGGGGTGGGTGATCGAGTCACGCTGGCGACGCTGAAGCGATCTGAGCGAGGCGGTGCGCGTGTCTGGCCGGAATGACAAGGGTCCGAGCACCCGGTCCACGGTGTGGCCGTACGGTCCGGATCTTCACGGCGATGAGGTCCCGCTGCTCGAACGCGGGCCCGAGCAGTCGGTGATGCGGTCGGTGCTGGCCGATCTGGGCCGCGGGCGCGCGGCGGTCGTGACCCTCACCGGGCTGCCGGGGCACGCGCAGAACGCCCTGCTGCGCTGGGCCGCCCGGCTGGCCGGGGAGAGCGGGCTGCGGGTGCTGCGCGCCCGCGCCGCCCCGGCCGCGCGTGAGTCGCGGTACGGAGTGATCGTCCAGCTCCTGACGGCGTCATACGGACCGTCCCCGTCGGCGTACGGACCGTCCCCAACGTCCGCCCCGTCCCCAACGTCCGCCCCGTCCCCGGCGAGCGGCCAGGACCCGGCGAGCGGCCAGGACCCGGCCAGGACGGCGGCCGTGCCGGAACGTCTCACCGTGCCGGAACGTCCCGTCACGGCGGACGGGCCGACCTGGGCGGACGGGCCGACGCGGAAGGACGGGCCGACGCGGGGGGACGGGCCGGTCCCGCGCCCCCCGCGGGACCTGACCGGACATCATGAGCACGCCGAGGAGGAACCAGGACTCCACACGCTGCTGCGCTTCGCGCGGACCTCCCCGACGCTGCTCGTCGTCGAGGACACCCAGTGGCTCGACCCCGCCTCCCGCAACTGGCTGGAGACGCTGGCCCGCCGGCTCACCCCGGACACCCCGCTCGCGATCATGGCGAGCGCCGGCACGCTGTCCGCCGGCGTACCCGACCGGCTGAGCGGCCTGCCCTCGGCCCAGGTGCCCACGGAGCGGCTCGTGGTGCACGGCCTGAGCGAGGGCGGCGTCGCCGCGGCGGTACGGCTGGTCTGCGGCACCTCCGGCGACCGGCGCTTCGTCCGGGCGGCCAGGACGGCCACCGGAGGCAACCCCACCGCGCTGGACGCGGTGCTGCGGTGCTTCACCAGCCATGGCCATGAACCGGTGGCCGCGCGGCTGTCCGAACTGAGGACGATCGCCGCCGCGGTCGTCGGCGATCTCGTCACCCATGTGCTGAGCGGTCTGCCCGCCGATGTGACCACCCTCCTGCGGGCGCTGGCCGTCTGCGGTGATCTGCTGCCCTTCCCGCTCGTCTGCGCCGTGGCCGGACTACGGCCCGCCGACGGCCGGGATCTGCGCGCGATGCTGGAGGCGGCCGGTCTCCTCACCTCCGTGGGGACGAGGGCCCTGGTCCGCCCCCTCGTGCGGGCCCGTCTGCTGGAGGACATGCCCGCCGGGGAACGGGCCGCTCTCCACTCCCGGGCCGCCGAACAGGCCCACGAGGCCTCCCTGGGTGACCAGGACCTCACCCACCTCGTGCTCCGGTCGCCGCCGCTGCGGTCCCCCTGGGTCGTCCCCGTACTGCGCCGCGGCTTCGCCGCCGCCCTGCGCGACGGGAACCACGACAACGCCGTCGCGTGTCTGACCCACGCGCTGCGCGAACCGCTGGAGCCGGACGAGCGAGCCCGGCTGAACCTGGAACTGGCCGCCGTCGAGGCGGTCTCCGCACCCGAGGCGGGTGACCGCAGGCTGGGGGAACTCGTCCGCGCGGGCGGCGAAGTCCCTGCCGGGCTGAGGGCGCGGGCCGTCGACCTCGCCCTGGCCCGGGGCGACAGCGACGCGGTGCGCGGGTTCGCCGCGGACGCGCTGCATGCAGCCCGCGGTGGCGAACGGGACGGGCTGATCGCGCTGTTCTGGCTGGCCGAGGAGGCCAGGGACGACACCGAACCGATGGTGCCCGAGGTGCCCGCGCTCCCCGGCCGGCCCGTGGAGCCCGCACAGGCGGGGGTGCGGGCCTGGCAGCTCGCCGCGCGGGGCGAGGACCGGGAGACGGCCCGGGAGCTGGCGCGCGCCGCACTGGCCGGGGGCGGCCCCGGTGCCGCGCTCTTCCTTCCCCGGCTGGCCGCCTGCAAGGCGCTGATCATGGCCGACGAGTGCGCGGAGGCGGCCGTCGAGCTCAACGCCCTGCTCACCGCCGCCCGGCGCGATCACCTCCCCGCCGTGACCGCGCGGGTGCTGACCGTGCGGGCCGAACTGCATCTGCGCGTGGGGATGCTCGACGCCGCCGAGCGGGACGCGGAGGCCGCCGAGCGCGTGCTGCCGCCGACGAGCCGTCATCCGCTCGTCGCACCCGAGCTGATGGCCCTGCGGATCGCCGTCGCCCTGGAGGCGGGGTGCCGCCAGCGGGCGAGGACGCTCGGCGCGGCGCCGCCGCCCGACGGCGCGGAGGACGGCGTGGCCTGGGCCTCGCTGCTCCTCGCCAGGGCGCGGCTCGCCGCCGCGGACGAACGCTGGGCCGAGGCGCTGGAACTGTCCATGGAGAGCGGCCGGCTGCTGCTGCGCCGACGCTGGAGCAATCCCGCGCTGCTGTGCTGGCGGCCGCAGGCCGCCGAGGCCTGCCAGGCACTCGGCGACCGCGCGGAAGCGGCCCGGCTGAGCCGGACGGAGCTGGCCCTCGCCCGCCGCTGGGGCACGGCGAGCGCGCTGGGGCTGGCCGAACTGTGGACCGGGCCGATGACGGGCGCGGGCGGCAGACCGGTGGTCAGGGCCCGCGCCGCGACCCGCCTCCTGCGGGACTCGCCCGCCCGGCTGGCCCACGCGTGGGGGCTCGTCCGGCTCGCCGCCGCCGAGCTGGAGGAGGGCGACCGGCGGGCCGCCGCGCGTACCGCCGCCGAACTGTCCGCCTTCGTCACCGCCTATCCGTCGAGCCGGATCGCCGTGTGCCTGCGCCGGTTCGCCGAGCGGCTGGAACGGCCCGCCGGCCCGTCGCCGCCCGCGCCGCCCGCGTCACCGGCGCCGCC
This sequence comes from Streptomyces sp. NPDC002018, assembly GCF_042890865.1. Lineage (NCBI taxonomy): Bacteria > Bacillati > Actinomycetota > Actinomycetes > Kitasatosporales > Streptomycetaceae > Streptomyces > Streptomyces sp. NPDC002018. Next base: position 57,074 of record NZ_JBIASO010000028.1, on the reverse strand, counting down.
CCGCGAGTGGGCGACGCTGTCGACGGCCGAACAGCGCACCGCGACCTTCGCCGGGCGCGGACACGGCAACCGGGAGATCGCGGAACTGCTGTCGGTGAGCAGGCGCACGGTGGAACTGCGGCTGAGCAACACCTATCGCAAGCTGCGCATCACCGGCCGCGAGGAACTGTGCGAGCTGGTAAGGACCATGGAAGGACGGCCGACGGATGCTTCGTGAGCGGGAGACCGAACTGGCGTGTGTGAGCGCGGCTCTGAGAGCCGCCGAAGAAGGCACGTCGTCCTCGATACTCCTGTCAGGACCCCTCGGTATCGGACGGTCCGCCCTGCTGCGCCGGATGCCCGCCCTGTGCGCGGGCGAGGACGTACGCGTCCTGCGCGCCAACGCCGCTCCGATGGAACAGGACTTCGCGTCGGGTGTGGTGCGCCAGCTCTTCGACAGCCTGGTGGCCGGCGCCCCGGAGGAGGACCGTACGCGCCGGTCCCGGGGCACCGACCGCCTCACCGCGCCCGGCACCGCGGACAGCCGGGCCGCCGACGTGCCGGACGAGGTCCCGCCCGGTCCCTGGCCGCTGCCCGCCGGACTCGACCCGAACGCCCGGCTGCTGATCCTCGTCGACGACCTCCAGTGGGCGGACGTTCCCTCGCTGCGCTGGCTCGCCGGGCTCGCCCGACAGCCGCTCGGACCGCGTGTCGTACTCGTCTGCGCGCTCAGGGACGGCGAACCGAGGGCCCGGCACCCGCTGGTGCGCCAGATCGCCCACGCCGCCGTACGCGTGCTCAGGCCCGCCCCGCTCTCGCTCGACGCCACCCGGGCCCTGATCCGTGAGCGGGGCGACGGTCCGGGGCACGAGGAGTACGCGCGCGCCTGCCACGAAGTCTCCGGCGGCAACCCGCTGTTCCTGATGTCGGTCCTGCTGGGCACCGCGGCGCGCGGCTTCCCGCCGACCGCGGACCACCTCGGACAGGTGCGCGCCCTGCGCCCCGCCGAACTGCGCGAACGCCTCGCGAGCCATCTGCGCACCCAGGCACCCGACGTACGCGACCTGGCCACGGCGATCGCGGCCTTCGGCGACCCCGCCGACCCCGCGCTCGTCGCCCAACTGGCCGGACTCGACGAGACCGGGTTCGGCGCCGCGCGCCGCGCGCTGAACGAGACGGGACTGCTGACCGGCGCCCGGGAGCCGTGCTTCACCCACCGGGTCGTCCAGGACGCGATCGAATCGTCGATGACCCCGGCGGAGCGCGAACGTGCGCACGCCGACGCGGCTGATCTGCTGTACCGCAGTGGCCGCCCGGCCGAACAGGTCGCCTCGCGTCTGATGGCCGTCACCGGCCCCGGCCGCTCCTGGTCCGTGCCGGTGCTGCGGTCCGCGGCCGACACGGCACTGCGCCGGGGCGCGCCCCGGACCGCCGCCCGCTATCTGCGCCGCGCGCTGCTCACCCACCGCGCCCAGGACACGGGCCGGGCGCGGCTGCTGGTCGATCTGGCCACCGCCGAGCGGGGGTTCGACCCGGAGGCGTGCGCGCGCCATGTCGTCCAGGCGACACCGCTGCTGGCCACCGCCAGGGACCGGGCCGCGGCGGCGCTGCGTATCCCGCCGGTCCTGCTCGGCCCGGTGCCCCCCGCGACGGCCGGTCTGCTGCGCGCCGCCGCGGCCGAACTCGGCGCGCCCGCCACCCTGGACGAACCGGCGCGCGAGCTGGCGCTCCGGCTCGAAGCACGGCTGCGGCACGCCGGCCACGAGAGCCCGGGGGAGCTGGCCTCGGCGGACGAACGCCTGCGTGAGCTGGGGGAGGACCCCCCGCTCGGCTCGGCCGCGGAACGCGAACTGGTGGCGGTCCTGCTCTGCGCGGGCACGCTCACCGGCCGGCTCACCGCGGCCTGGGCCGCCAGGACGGCCAACCGCGTCCTGGAGCGCGAACCGGCCACCTCCGCGGGCGCCCGCACCGCGCTGCCGCTGGTCGTGATCACCCTGTTCGCCGCGGAGTCGTTCCGGGGCGTCAGTTCCTGGCTGTCGACCGAGCAGCAGACCCGGCGGCAGAACACGACCGGCGCCGACGGCGTACTCCTCTTCGCGGAACGGGCGTTGGTGCTCGTCATGCAGGGCAGGCCCACCCAGGCGCGCGAGTACGTCGAACGCGCCATGGCGGTGGCCGACGCGGAGTGGCGCGAGACCGCCGTTCTCGTTCTCTGCGCGGTCGCGACCGAACTGCGCGACCCGGCGCTCGGCGAGCGGATCCTGACGCGGGCGCACGGCGGCCGGCCCACGGGCCTGGCCATGACGGCGTCCCTGAGGATCCTCCAGGCATCGGTGGACGCCCAGCGCGGCCACCGCGCCAGGGCTCTGGAGAACCTGCTGGCCTGCGGCCGGCGGCTGGAGGCGTCCGGCTGGCAGAACTCGGCGCTCTTCCCGTGGCGGCCCCAGGCGATCGGCCTCCACCACCGGCTCGGTGACTCACGTGCCGCGCTGGCACTGGCCGAGGAGGAGCACGTCTGGGCCACGGCATGGGGAGCGCCGACGGGGCTCGGCCGTGCCCTGCGGCTCAAGGGCTGGCTCCTCGGCGGTCAGGGTGTGCCGCTGCTGCGCGAGGCCGTCGGCGTCCTGCGCGGCTCCACGCACAGCCTCGAACTCGCCAGGACACTCCTGCTGCTGGGCCGTCGGCTCGGTGGCGGGCCGGAGGCGGAGGCCGCCCTGCGCGAGGCGGGCGTGACCGCCGCGGCCTGTGGCGCCCCCTGGCTGGTCGAACAGGCGGAGCACGGGCTCGGTACGCCCGCTCCCCCGCCGCGGACCGCCGTGCTCACCCGCAGCGAACGCCGCGTTGTCGCCCTTGTCGGCCGTGGCCTCACCAATCAGGAAATTGCGGGTGAACTCGGTGTGAGTTCCCGGGCCGTTGAGAAACACCTTACGAATTCCTATCGGAAACTCGGTATCTCGGGCCGGCGTGAGCTGGCGGATGCTCTTCCCGCGTAGCATGCGAACACATATGTGTTAACGGCATGCTACGGACGGTGTGACCCGTGCGGCGGCTGCGTTCCATGGTTCGGTCACGGCCGGCCGGACAAACCTCAGGAGAACCTCAAAGGAGGCTCAATTGCGGGAGGGTCGCCCGGTCGGCCCCGTCCGGCATGCCGGGATTTACCCATCCCGTCTCATGGCCCTTGCGGACCGAACCTCCGCCGGGTACGACCACAGCTTTAGCCCGATGAACAGGGGACCTTGTTGACGCACGAGCGCGGAGTTACCTAGTCTCAATTCGGTAAATGGATAACCGGTCAATCAGCACAGGTAAGACCGGATATCACAGCTGTTTGACGCCTGGCGTCGTTGTCAATTCCCAGAGAACCGGGGGGACCCGAAAGGATGGCGGTCTCGTGGCGATTGCCGCGCTCGTAGACTCGGCGCAGCTCAACCCCAGCGAACTCGTACCCGACCACCAAGACCGCGGAGGTGCGGAGCAGTTCGACCGGGCGGGGCTCTGTATGGCCTCGCTCGACCCGGCCCTGACCGTCCAGCAGGCGAACCAGGAGTTCTTCCTCCGCTTCGGCGACTCCTCGGCCGATGTCTGCGGACGCAGCTTCCGTGAACTGGTGCACCCCAGTGTCCAGCAGCCGCTGATGCGTCAGTTCTCCCGGCTGATCGAAGGCAAACGGCAGCGGTTCGCCTCGCATGTGGTGGCCCTCGGGCCGGAGGACTCCGCGTTCGCGGGCACCCTGACTGCCGCGGCCGTCAGCGGGGACACCCCCGACGTGGCCGCGATCCTGGTGCTCATGCGCTCGTCGGAGACCACCGCCGACGCGGGCGTGCTGACCAACCGGAAGAAGATCCTGACCGAGATCGACGCGCGCATCCTCGAAGGCATAGCGGCGGGTCTGTCGACCATTCCGCTGGCCTCACGGCTCTATCTGAGCCGGCAGGGCGTGGAATACCACGTGACCGGTCTGCTGAGGAAGCTCAGGGTGCCCAACCGGGCCGCCCTGGTCTCCCGCGCCTACTCGATGGGTGTTCTCAACGTCGGCACCTGGCCGCCGAAGGTGGTCGAGGACTTCATCAAGTGACGCCACCGGGCCGCCAGGAGCGGCCCGGTGGTGCCGGTTCCGGGTCCCGCACGGCCCTTACCGCCCGCACAGAACCGTGGAGCCCCGTGGAGGGGCTCCGTGGCCCTGTGCGGGCTCTCGCGTTTTCTGCGCACACGGTACGGACGACCGCATGGTACGGACAAGGCGGCGCGGACCTTTCCCCGGGTATGTCCGCCTCCGTCGTTCCGGTGCCTGTTTGATCGAGCGAGGAGCCCATCGCAATTGCGTTCCGACGACCTGTTTTCCCGGCCGATGATTCGAACAAATTGACCGCCGCGTGGTTTTGCTCACCCGGAGATGTGGTTTTGCTGCCCGATTCGGATGGGGATTTCCGACAGGGCTTGACGGTCGGCCCCCGGGTGCTGCAAGCCGCGATCCGGTGCGCCATGCGCGTAGACGTGGTTTTCCCGGGGGAGTCACGACCGGTCTTTCCCGCACATCGCCCGCTATTCCCGGGAGTGACAGCCGAATCCGGACCGACGGCGACCGGAGCACCGTCGGCCCGCGCGTCGCCGCTCAGCCCTGGACGGCCTGATAAAGGCCACGGCCGGCACGGTGGGCCCGTGAGGAACCGACAAGGCGGTCGAGCGTGCTGCGTACGGCGTTGATGCTGCCGGGCGACTCGTCGCGCCCCAGCGCCTGCGCCACGTCACGGGCCCGCACAGGAGTGTCCCCGGCGTTGGCCAGCACCGTGAGGATCTGCTCCGTCAGACCACCGGCGGGCTGGTCCGCGGCTTCCTCGGCGGCGGCCGGGACCGCCTTCTTCGCGGTGCGCCGCTTCCGCTCCTTGGGGGCGTCCGCCGGTGCCTTCCGGCTCGTACGGGCCCGGGGAACCTTGGTGGGCGCGGGCTCCGATGCCGCCCCGGCCTCCGCGTCGGACTCCGTGCCGCCCTTCGCGCCCGCCGTCCCCTCGGCGGTCTCGTCAGCCGTCTCCTCGCCCGTCGTCGCCTCCGCCGCCGCGTCGGCGGAGCCTTCGGCCGATTCCCCGGCCGAGGTGCCGTGTTCCGTCCCCGGCTCGGTGCCGGCCTCCGGCGACACCGTCGGCGCCGGTACATGGGGAGCGGTCGACAGCGCCTGGAGGGCCGTCAGTGCGGTACGTACCGAGTCCAACCGCTCGGTGACCGTCGTCAGCTCGTTCTGGAGCGTCTGCTGTTGTGCTTCCAGCCGCGGTAGTTCGCTCAGGAGGAGCGCCGTGGTGGCCTCGATGCTGCCCGGTGTGCCGGCTACGGATGTCATGGTGTCGCCCTTTCGTTCCGGGTCACCATCCGACCCCCTCGGTGACCGCTGTACAGCAGACTAGAGTGTGTTGCGTTGGGGCGGCCAACAGACGGCGCGCCGTCGTTGTCGTCGTGCCACTGTCGTGTGCGGACATCCTCGCGTAACGGAACAGCAGTCCGGGTGACAAACAGCGCTGTTACGGTGGGGGTGCGCGGTCACCGCTGCCCGCCGGTCCCTCGTCTTTTTCCGCCCTGACCGGTCGGTCCCTCAGGAGTCCAGTGCGCGTCCCGTTGTCCTCCGTCGGTTCTCCGCGTGCCCGGCGCGCCGTTCCCGCCTGGCTCTCCCACCCGTTGGGCTGGCACTCCGCACCCGTCCCCCGCGCCGCGATGGTCCGTGGTGCTCTGGGCGCGGGGCCGCTGCTCGCCCTGGGCGTGAGCGCGGGACACCCCGGCCCGGCCGTCCTCGCCGGACTGGGTGCGATGCTCGCCGGTGTCAACGACCGGCCCGGTACCCGCCGTACCGGCGTTGTGCACATCGGACTGCCCGCGGTCGCGGGCGCGCTGGGGCTGCTGGGCGGCGGTCTGCTCGCGGCCACCGGGAGCCGCTGGGCCGCCGTGCCCGCGCTCCTCGTCGTGGGCTGGCTCTCCGGCGCGCTGAGCGTGGGCGGTCCCGTATGGTCGGCCGCCGCCATGCAGTCACTCGTCACCGCGGCGGTCGGCGCGGGAATGCCCCTGCCGGGACCGGCCTGGCTCAAGGCCTGCTGCTTCCTGGGCGGCGCGGGCTGGCTCCTGCTGCTCCGGCTGCTGCTGCGCACCCCACGGCCGGGCCGGCGGCACGGGACCCGGTGGGACGGTGAACTGGAGGCCGTCGCCGAGGTGTTCGACGCGCTCGCCGACGCGCTGGGCGCCCTCGGCGGCCCGGACGCCGAGCCCGCGCGCCGCGCGCTGACCGCGGCCCAGCACCGGGCCGACGAGGCGCTCCGCCTGATGCGGCTGCTCTCCTGGCCGGCGCGGCGCACCGGGGGCCGGGGCTCCGGAGGTGGCTCCGGGCAGGGCGCCGCCGCCCAGGCGTACCGGATCACGGAGCGCTTCGGCGCGGCGACCGCCCTCTGCGAGGCGGGGATCGCCCTGCTGTGGGAGGGCAGGCCGCTGCCCCGCCAGGTGTCCGAGGGGCCGCGCCGGCTGGCGGTGGCGGTACGCGAAGGATCCGCGCCCGGCGCCCTGCCGAGCCCGGCCGCCGACTCGGTCCAACGCGGCGCGTTCGACCGCGCGTTGCTCGCCGCCGCGGTGACCTTCGACCGTACGTCACCGGGCCGGGGGCGGGGCCGCGAACAGGGCTGGGGCCAGGACCGGGAGGCGGAGGACACGCAGGTCGGCACACCGGCCCCCGGGCGGACACCTCTGTCGCGCCGTGAGCGGGCCCACAGGGCGCGTCGCGCGCCGGGCCGCCGGCCGGTACGGCCGTGGCACGGACGTGTGTTCGCGCCCGCCCGGCGTGAGTACGGGCTGCGCGTGGCGCTGTGTGTCGCGGCGAGCGCCGCGGTCGCGCTCACCCTCCACCAGGAGCACTGGTACTGGCTCCCCGCCACCGCCGCGTTCCTGGTGAAGCCCGACCTGGGCCCGCTGTTCTCGCGGGTGGTGAACCGCGTCGCGGGCACCGCCACGGGAGTCGTGGTGTTCACCCTGGCCACGGCGGTGCTCGGCGGCAGTTGGTGGCCGGTCGGTGTGGTCGTGGCGGGCGGCGCGCTGGTCCCGGTGGCCACACGCCACTTCGGCTTCCAGACCGCGGTGGTGACCCTGCTGGTGCTGTCGTTCGTCCACACCGCGGGGGACACCGAGGCGACGGCGGCCCGGCTGCTGGACACCGCCCTGGCCTGCGCCATCGTGCTGCTCGTCGGCCACCTTCCCCCGCTGACGGACCCCCGGGTGCGGGTCGGCCACCGCTTCGCCGTGGCGCTGCGCCGCACGGAACGCTATCTGCGCCACATACTCGACGCGCCGGGTGCGCCCGGCGCCGTACCGCGCGGGGCGGACACCGTGGGGATCGCGCTGCGGCACGCCGCCTACCGGGCGCTCGCCGAGGCACGGGCCACCGCGGAGACGGCCGTCGCGGAGCTGCCGGGGCCGCACCGCGCCCACCGGTACGACTGGCTCGCCGCGCTGGCACGCGCCGAGCGGATCGTCGATGCCGCGACGGTGTGCGCCGTACGCGTCGAACACGGCGTGCCCCGGCCGCCGGCCGCCGAGATACGGAAGGTGACCGAGGCGCTGGCCGCGATGGCCGACTCCCTGGAGAGCGGCCGGGACACACGCCCGCCCGCGCTGCCCCCGGCCCCGCGCGACTGCCGCTCACTGGGAGATGTCATGCACCACCTGCACGGCATCCGGCTTCTGACCACCGCGGCCTGACGGCCGGCACCCCGCAACCGGCCTGGAACGAACCCGACAGGAATGAACCCGACAGGAATGGAATGGGCCCGACAGGAATGGACCCGGACGCGGTGGCGTGCCTACCGCCGGCGCAGTCCGTCGGCCAGGACCCGCAGATAGCGCTCCGCCGCCTCGTCGGGCGCGCTCCCCGCGATCCTGGCCGCGTAGCCGATCCCGCACAGCAGACTGCGTATGTCGGCGGCGTCGACACCGTCCCGCACCGCCCCCGCCGACCGCGCGCGGCGCAGCAGTCCGTCGGTGAGCGCGTCCAGCTCGGCCTTGAGCGCGGCCGTGTCCGGCTGCTCGTCGGCGGCCGCCGCGAGCACCTCGCGCACCCCGTTGTGTTCGACCTCCAGCCGTACCTGCGCGTACAGCAGCCGCTCCAGGGCCGTCCACGGGTCGGGCTCGGCCACGGCGGCGCGCGCGATGTCCAGCAGCTCGTGGAACGGTTCGAGCGCCAGCGTCTCCAACAGGGACCGGCTGCTCGCGAAGTGGCGGTAGACCGTACCGACGCCGACACCCGCTCTCCGGGCCAGTTCATTGAGCTGGAGCGGCAGTTCACCACGCTCCAGCAGTGCCCGCGCCTCGACCAGCAGTCGCGCTCTGATACGCAGCGAATCCGCCCTGCGCGGCGGTGGTGTCACGGTCCTTGCCACGCCTCCATTCTACCGAATCGGATCAGCCATCCCAAAGGATGACCCATCCGCTGACCGGCTGTCCCGACCGACGCGGGCACAGAATGCCGGGTCGGGCAGGGTGGGGCCTCCCTAGCGTGGGTGACCGGAAGGGAAGGAGGCCCGGGGATGCTCAAGGGGCTCAACGAGGCCATGGAGTACATCGAGCGGAACCTCGACCAGCGGATCGAGATGTCCGAACTCGCGCGGATCGCCGTCACGTCGGAGTACCACTTCCGTCGGATGTTCTCCGCGCTGGCGGGCATCCCCCTGTCCGAGTACATCCGCCGCAGGCGGCTCACCGTCGCCGGCGCCGAGGTGCTCGGCAGGGAGCACACGCTGCTCGACATCGCGGTGCGGTACGGGTACGGCTCGGGCGAGTCGTTCGCCCGCGCGTTCCGTGCCGTGCACGGCGTCGGCCCCGGCGAGGCGAGACGGACCGGCGCCACGCTGAGTTCCCAGCCCCGGATGTCCTTCCGTCTCATCGTCGAAGGGAGCAGCAGCATGCGGTATCGGGTCGTGGAGAAGCCGGCGTTCCGGGTGGTCGGCAGGAAGGCCCGGGTCCCCCTGGTCCACGAGGGCATGAACCCGGCGATCGCCGCGTTCGTGCGGAGCATCGGGAAGGAGACACTCCGGCGGCTGGAGGAGTTGTCGGACCAGGAGCCGCGCGGGATCGTCGCGGTCAGCGACAAGATCGACGACAGCCGGGCGGAGGGCACCGAACTCGACTACTACCACGGGGTGGTGACGCAGGCGGAGACTCCGCAGGACATGGAGAGCCTCACCGTCCCCGAGGGGACCTGGGCGGTGTTCGAGAGTGCGGGCGAGTTCCCGCGGGCGCTCCAGTATCTGTGGCGGGACGTGTACACGCAGTGGTTCCCGTCCAATCCGTACCGGAGTGTGCCGGGCCCCGAGATCCTGAGCGTACGGCTGTCGCAGGACGCGAGCACGGCCGAGGCGGAGCTGTGGATTCCGGTGGAGCCGGACTCACGCTGAGGGGCTGGTACCTCACGCTGAGGGACCGGTACCCCTCACGGTGAGGGACCGGTACCCCTCACGGTGAGGGGCTGTTGAGGGGGTACGGGGGCGAGGCGCCGCGGGTGCGGGCCAGGGCTGTGCGGGTCCGGACGCGCGGCGGCGTCGACCCCGGGCTTCACGGTCCCGGCCCGGGGTCGGGCTTCACGCTCTGGACGATTCCGGCGCGGGCGGCTTCGAGCTGAGCGGCGAAGGCTATGCCGAGGAACAGCGCGACACCCGTCAGATTGGCCCACAGCAGCAACGCGACAAAAGCCGTCAGGGGTCCGTACAAGGCGCCGAAGGAGCCGCTCTTGGCGACATAGAGAGCGAGCAGCCAGGTGGCCACGACCCACAGCACCAGATGGACCGCCGAGCCGAACGCGAGCCAGGTGTAGCCCGGTTGGTCCCGGCGAGGAGCCCAGCGGAAGATCACCGCCGAGGCGATCCAGGCGAGGGCGACCCCCACCGGCAGTTGCAGCACATCCCACCAGCCGTTGGTGGCACGGGACCAGCCGAAGGCCTCCACCACCGACTCTCCCACGGCCTCGCCCGCGACGAGCACCAGAAATCCCAGGACCATGGGCATACCGGCCGCCAGGGCGAGCAGCAGGGACCGGCCGTACTTCCTGAGGAACGGCCGGTCGCGCTCGATGCCGTAGATGCGGTTGGCGCCCCGTTCGACCTGCGCCATCGCCGAGGCCAGATTGAGAACGGCGAACGCCAGGCCCAGCCACATGGCGACGGCGCTCCAGACGCCGGAACCGGCACTGCGGCGCGTCCCGGACAGGGCGTCCCGGACGAGGTCCGCGCTGGCGCCGGGCACGATCCGGCCGAGGGTCAGCTCGATGATCCGGCCCAGGCTCTCCGTGTGCACGGTGGTGGCCACGCCGACCAGGGCGATGGTGAACGGCACCATGCCCAGCACCACTTGGAACCCGAGGGAGCGTGCGCTGGTGAAGCCGTCGGCGTAGCGGAACCGGGAGAACGCGTCCATGAGCAGGCGGCGGCCTCCGTACCGTCGCAGCGCGGCCAGCGCCTCGTCCCCGGAGAGTTCGTCCCCGATCATGTCCCTGGTCTGCGGGACGTGCACAGCGGTCCCCATGAGGTCGCGTCTCCTCGCGTCGTTCGCCCGGCGACAGCGTGACCGCCGCCGGGAACACGGTCCGCCTTACCTTCTCCCCGGGTACGCGGGATTCAGCCGTCCGGAACCCGGCCGACGGCCCCGGGCGGAACGCGTCAGCCGGAGGTCGCCGCGTCGAACAGTGCCAGGGCGGCCGCGCGCGCGTCGCTCACGGGCCGCGGGTCGTCGAGGGAGGTGGCCAGTGCCCTGGAGCCCTCGAACAGCACCGCGAGCTGGCGTCCCAGGGTCTCCGGGTCGGTGGCACCGGCCTCGCGCACGGTGTCGGTCAGCCGCCGGGTGAAGATCTCCTTGTGCCGGATCACCGCCTCGCGGACGGCCGGCAGCGTGTGCGCCGTCTCGACGGCGGCGTTGTGGAAGGGGCAGCCGCGCAGCGTTATGCCGCCCGGAGGGTCGGCGAAGACGCCCAGCAGCCGTTCACGAGGGGGGAGATCGGAGCGGGTCAGGACCAGCTCGCCCGGCGGCGCGGCCTCCTCCTCGAAGCGCCGCAGATACTCCTCCACCAAGGCGTCCTTGCTCGGGAAGTGCTGGTAGAAGGTCCGCTTGGAGACATGGGCGACCTCGGTGAGGCGCTGCATGCCGGTGGTGTTGATGCCCTCCTCGTAGAAGAGCTCGACCGCCGCCCGCAGGATGCGCTCCCGGGCGCCCCGGCCGCCGAGCGGCTGCTTGGTGACCTGGTCCGACGTGGTGTCCATACCTCGAAGCATACCGATCGTTTTACTTGGAACCGGGGGCGGTGTACGGTCGGCCCTCGGTATACCGATCGTTTTACTTCTCTGTTCCCCGTGGGAGGACGCCATGCAGTACACGACCTTCGGCCGCACCACCGGCCTTCGGGTGTCCGAGGTGGCACTCGGTACGGGCACCTTCGGTACCCGCGCGGCCGCCGGTACCGAGCCGGCCGAGGCACGCCGTATCCTCGATCGCTTCGAGGACGCCGGCGGTACCTTCATCGACACCGCGGAGAGCTACCAGGCCGGCCAGTCCGAGGAGATCCTCGGCGAGCTGCTGACCGGCCGGCGTTCACGGTTCACGCTGGCCACGAAGTTCGCCTACGGCGCCGGCCGCGAAGCGGGCGTCATGGCCACCGGCAACAGCCGCAAGAACATGGTGCGGGGTGTGGAGGACAGCCTCCGGCGGCTGCGGACCGACTACATCGATCTGCTGTGGGTGCACTTCCCCGACACGGTCACCCCCGTGGAGGAGATCGTTCGCGGACTGGACGACCTGACGCGGCAGGGCAAGATCCATTACGCGGGGCTGTCCAACTTCCCGGCCTGGCGCACCGCCCGCGCCGTCACCCTCGCCGAGCTGCGCGGGGCGGCCCCCCTCATCGGGGTTCAGTTCGAGTACAGCCTGGTGGAGCGCACCGCGGACCGCGAGATCCTGCCCATGGCCGAGGCCCTCGGACTCGGCGGGGCCCTGTGGTCACCGCTGGGCGGCGGGCTGCTCACCGGCAAGTACCGCACCAGCAGCGAGGGCCGGCTGACCGACTGGAAGCGGATCGTCCACACCGAGGACAGCCGGCAGAAGACCGCCGTCGTGGATGCCGTCCTGGCCGTCGCGGAGGAGACCGGCGCCCGCCCCGCACAGGTCGCCGTGGCCTGGGCGCGCGAGCGCGCGGCACGCTCCGTGACACCGCTCGTTCCCGTGATCGGACCGCGCACCCTGCCCCAGCTGGAGGACTACCTCGGCGCTCTCGAAGTCCGGCTGGACGCCGGACAGTACCGGCGCCTCGACGAGGTCAGCCGCGTTCCCCTGGGCCAGCCCCACGACGTGATCGCCTCCGAGCGCTCCGGGCTGCTCGGAGGCGATGCCGCGCGCTTCCGCGCGCCGGTCGTGCCCGTCGCCTGATCACTCGTCCTCGGAGCCCTCGTCCTCCTCGCCCTCGAAGGCGTCCCCGATCTCGTCGATCACCTCTGCGGCGACCATGCCGCCCACCACGCCGACCGCGGCTCCCGCGGCGGCACCGGCGATCACCGCTCCGGTCCCCGGACCGGAGCGGTGGTGCGCGCCATGGTGTCCGTCGTGAGAGGACTCATGGTGCGGGTACGGGGCGGGCGGGTACGGGGCGGAGTGCTCGCCGCGGCTGCCCACGAGTTGCTTGATCCAGCCGTCGACCTCGCTGTTCCAGTCCAGGGAGGACACGTCCTCGTGCGCGACCGTGAAACGGTTGAGCGTGTCGTGGCCGCCGGAGAAGAGGCCGGCGCGCCTGTCCGCCTCGATGACGACCTCCATCCCTTCGGACGTGGCCAGGAACGTCACCTCGATCTCGTTCAGCGCGTGCGCGTACTGGGCGGGCGGGGCCAGCTCCAGTTCCTGGTAGAAGGGGAGCCGCTGGCCGGTGCCGCCGATGCGCCCCAGCTCCAGATCGGCCGACCTGAAGCCCCAGCCGAGCTGTCCGAGCGCTTCCAGGACCGCCTCCTGAACGGGCAGCGGGGAGACGGCCAGCGGGTCGAGATCGCCCTTGTCCCGCGCCCCCGCCACCGCCAGCTCGGTCCGTACCCCCAGCACCACCCCGAGGGACTGGCCGTGGAGTTCGGTCAGCGGTGTCTCCCACGGGACCGTGACCGAGAACGGCACGGTGAGCTCCGCGCCCTCGGTCAGCCGGAAACCGCCGCCGACCGTGATCCGGTCGAAGACGACCGCGCCCTCGCTCTCCTCGTCCTGTCCCTCGGACTCGACCCCGGCCACCAGATCGAGAGTGATCCGCTCGATCTCCACGTCCGACTGACCGCCGCGCAGACTCACCTGACCGGACAGTGTGCCGCCCGGTACGACGGACGGGGCCGCCAGCACGGTGTCGACCGAGGGGCCGCCGACCCCCAAGGATCCGAGCAGCTTCTTGAACACCATCGGGCGTTCACTCCTTCATCTGGTGCGTACATGAGGCGTCGGTCCGCCCCGGGACGGACGGGCCGGGGGGCGGGACGTCATCAGAACTACCGCGGACGGCCGGGCGGTTCCCCATTTCCAGCCATGTACGGGCTCGTACGGGCGCCGCGCGCGGCCCGCCCGTATCCGTGTCCGCGGGCCCTCACGGCCAGTTCAGCGCGGCCCCAGCCGGCGGTCGAGCGAGCGGCTCACATACGGACACAGCTCACGGGTGGTGGCCAGAAACGATGTCAGTACCGGCGACCGGTCCTCCGCGCGGAACGACATCACCAGGTCGGGCAGCGCCACCCGGGGACTCACCTCGCAGAACCGGACACCGGGCCGCGCGGCCACCCGCATGCACGCCGGGCCGAGCCCCACCCCGATCCCGCACGCGGCCAGCCCGATGATGGTGTGCACATCCCTCGCCTCCGTCGCCCGTCCCAGCGCCGGCGCGTCGTCGCCGAGCAGCGCCCGCAGCCCCGCGTGGACGGCCGGTTCCTCGGCGGGCGGCGAGAGGATCAGATGGCGCTCCCCGAGCTGTTCCGCCCGTACGCTCGGCTGTCCCGCGTAGGGATCGGCGGAGCCGACGACGGCGAGAAGCCGGTCCCGGCCCACGGTGACCGAGACGAGCCCCTCCGAACCGGCACCCCGGGGCGCGCCCCGCCCGATGGCCACGTCCAGCTCGCCCGCGATCAGGGCCGCGGCGCTCCGGGCCGTCGACATCTCGTGCAGCCCCAGCCGTACACCCGGACGGTCGTGGGCGAACCTGCCCAGCACCGACGGCAGGAGCTCCAGCAGCGCCGAACCGACGAATCCGAGCCGCAGCCGGCCCGTCTCACCCCGTGCGGCCCGCCCCGCGTCCGCCGCCGCGGCCGCCATCTCGGCCAGTGCCCGGCGCGCCCTGGCCAGGAACGCCTCGCCCGCCGCCGTCGGAAACACCCCGCCGGCCGTACGGTCGAACAGCCGTGCGCCGAGCTCCCGTTCCAGCGCGGCGATCTGTTTGGACAGCGGTGGCTGCGCGATACCGACGGCCGCCGCGGCCCGGCCGAAGTGCTGATGCTCGGCCAGGGCGAGCGCGTAGCGCATATGTCGTGCTTCCACCCCCCGACCCTATGCGCGTGTGGACGTGCCTCCGCGCGTGCCCGCCGCGCCCACGGCGATACCCCACGGCTATCGCGGACGGCGTTGCGAGATATGCCGGTGGATGGCCCGCCGTCGCTCGGGTCGACTGGCTCCATGATCCTCAAGACCTATGCCCGGGTGTTCACCCACTCCATCGACGCCACACTGACCACGCTGCGCGCACTGGTCGGCCGTCAGGAAGACCTCCGGGTCGCCTTCGGTGACCTGGAGATCGCCGCCATCGGCGACTTCTGTGTCGTCGCCGGTACCGACGAGGCGCTCGCCCGCTACCTCGGTACGGTCGGACCGCTGATCGTGGACGATCTCGAAGCGGCCCGGACAACGGTCCTGCGGTCGGGTGCCGAGATCACGGTTCCCCACTTCGAGAGCGCGACGGGCACGGGCTTCTACGCGCGGCACCCGGACGGGGTGGAGTTCGAGTACGTCCAGTGGTACCCGGAGACCGCACGGAAGGTGTTCGGAACGCCCCGGGACACCGGACTGCGGACGCCGCGCGGTCAGCAGGTGCCGGGGCGGGCGTGAACCGTGATCCGGGCCTGGGTCACCGTACGGCTCCCGCACTCCTCGAAGTGGGCCCGCAGGGTCTCACGCTTGACGGCTTCCCCCTCGGCCGTCTCCAGCGGCTGGCCCGCCAGATCATGGACGGCGATGATCCGCCGGGCGCCCAGGACGGCCGCCCGGATCCGCTCCGGAGTCAACTCCGTGCCGTGCAGGGTGTCCGAAGCGACGGGGGAGCGCTCCAGCGCGAGATCCGACAGCCCCCGGAACGCCTCGGGGCGCGCGAGCGTCCATACCCGCCGGCGTGCGGGCATGAAGAGCACTCCGTCACCCGGCCGCGCCGCCTCCCGTACCGCCCGCGCCACCGCGTCGGCGTCGTTCTGACGGCTCTGCGGAGTCCGCAGATACACGCCCACCGGGAACAGCGCGGCCAGTGCCACCCCCGCCGCCGTCAGGGACACCGCCCCGCGCAGCGCGCGGGAGCGGTGGGCATCGCGCCGGATCCGGTCGAGCGCCGCACCGATCAGCAGGGCGAGCCCGATGGTGTACGAGAGGACATAGCGGTCGACGTAGAGCGGCCGCAGCGGGGTGAGCACGAGGAGCAGTACGGTCGGGAGGATCAGCAGCGGGAGCGCGAGCGTCCGCAACGCGACCGGCCCCCGCGTACCCGGCGGAGTACGGCCCAGCGTCCGGGCGCACAGCAGACCGAGCAGCGCCGCCACCACGAAGCGCGTCGTCTGCCAGGGGTCGGGAAAACCGATCCAGTTCACCTGGTCAGACTGGGTGGTACTGAAGACGGCGAGCGGAAGCAGCCCCGCGGTCACGCATCCGGCGGTGACGCACCACGCCCGGGTCACCGCGCGCGGCAGCCCGGAGCGGAACACCGTCGCACCGTGGGCGAGCAGGGTCACGACCGCCAGCTCATGGAGCAGACAGGCGGTCAGCAGGACCGCGCCGTAGGCGGCCCAGCGCGGTCCGCCCCCTCGGCTGATCGCGGTCAGCAGCAGACAGGTGGCCCAGGTGATCAGCGCGCACACCAGCGCGTACGAACGCCCCTCCTGCGCGTACCGCTGCACCGCCGGGATCAGCGGGAAGACCAGCCCGGCCAGCATCCCGGCGCGTGGCCCGGCGAGTGTCCGCCCGAGGAGCGCGACCCCCGCCGAGGCCGCGGCCACCGCCAGCACGGACGGCAGCCGCAGAGCCGCCTCGCCGCCGTCCCACAGGACGAACATCCCGTGCATCAGCAGGTAGTAGAGCCCGTGCACGGCGTCGGCGTGACCCAGCGTGTGCCAGATCCGGGTGACGCTCCGGTGCGCCACCTCGTAGGTGACCGCCTCGTCCGCCCACAGCGTGCCCTGCCGGTCGATCCCCCACAGCCCGAGCACCAGCGCCAGGGTGAACGGGGCGAGGACGAGGGCGACGGTGTGACGGGACGCCTCGCGTCGCGCCGGCGCCCCGAGCGCGGCCTCCGGGCCCGGACCGAAGGAGGGGGAGGTGTGCTGTGCGGAGGAGATGACGGGCTCCGTTCACCGGTTCAGATCTGTCCAGTCGTGGCCCGCCGGGCCCTGTGGCGCCGTGCCGCGTGGAGAGGCACGGATCGTGGGGAGCCACAGATCGACCATGCGTGGCGCGCGGGATGTCCGCGAGCAGGAGGCGGCCAATGGGCCGCATCGGGGGGTGCCCACGGTCCGGCGTCCCCGGCGTCCCCGGCGTCCCCGGCGTCCCCGGCGGCCGCGGCGGCCGCGGCGTCCCCGGCCGATCCGACCGCGGCTGGAATCCCTCCTCCGTCCGCGAGAGCTTCAAGGATCTGCCCCAGGGCAGACCCGAGGCCCAGGCCGCGTACGAGAACGGCTGCAACGGCGGGCTCGACGGCTCCGGCCGGCGGGTCGCCAACCCCGCCGGGATCGACCTCGCCGACGGCACCTTCGCCAACGTCGGGCTCAGGGACAACGGATGGGTGAGCGTCACCTATCTCTGGACCGGCCCCCAGACAGGCAAGTCCTTCCCCACCTGGGGCACCGACGTACGGATCAGGCACCAGGCCACCACGGCGTCCCCCGAGGTGGCGCGGGCCAGCGGTGGACCCTGAGCCGTCACTCCGCGGAGGTCCGCAGAGCGCTGGACTTCGTATGCGCCGACGGCGGCTCGACCGCGGGCACACCGGTCCTGGCCTCCGCCGCCGGGACGGCGACCCGGAGGTCACAGCCCGGCGGCGCCGGCAACCACATCGTGATCGACCACGACGGCGGCTGGCAGACCTACTCCTTCCATCTGGCCTCGTACTCGGTGCCGAGCGGCGCGGTGGTCGCCCAGGGGCAGCAGATCGGCGTCACCGGCAGCACCGGCAACTCCTCGGGCCCGCACATCCACTACGAGCAGTTGCTGAACGGTACGGGCCAGAACATCGTCATCAACGGGGCGGGGCTGCCCTACCCCTCCCAGTACAACCAGACGTATCTGACCAGTGACAACGGCTGCGGGGGCGGCGGCGGCAACTTCCGCACCTGGGGTTCCGACATCCGGGTCAGGGCCGACGCCTATGTGACCTCGCGACGGGTTCCGTGACGGGGAAGGCAGGGCCCTGCGGGGGAGGCCCTACGACTACGAGGGGAAGCCGCTGCTCTGCCAGGTCTCTCCCTCGGCGGTGACGGCCAGCGCCTCGTAGCCGCTCTGCGACTCGATCCACGACCGCGCCGGATTCCCCATCGCGAAGGCGGCGGTGGCCAGGACGTCCGCCCGTGCGAGAGACGGGCCGGCCACGGTGACGGACAGCAGCTCGGAGGCCGGCAGACCGGTGCGGGGGTCGATGATGTGCCCGCTGCGCTCGGCCGATCCGGAGGTCGCCACGCCCAGGTCATGGCCATGGACGACGGCGATGAGCTGGTCGCGGTAGACGGGATGGGCGATACCCACCCGCCAGGGCACGTCCGGCGAGGCCTCGCCCCTGAGCTGGAGATCGCCCCCGGCGTCGATATAGGTGTTGTGCGCTCCGGCCGCGTACAGAGTCCGCGAGACATGCTCCACCGACCACCCCATCACCAGGCCGGAAGGATCCAGCCGGCCACGGGGAGTGGCGGTGAAGAACCCCTTGGTGTCCCGGCTCGCCTCCTCGCAGAGCGCGAGGACCTCCGCCACCACGGCCGGGCACTCCTCCACGGTCGTCTCGCCGCGCGAGAGCCGGTTGACGGCACTGTCCTCGCGGAACGTGGAGAAGAGGGCGTCCACCTCGTGCAGCCAGGCGACGCTCTGCGTGACCGCCCGGCCCACCTCATGGGTCACCGGGTCACGGACGTCGAACGAGAACACGTTCCCCATGACATGCTCGAAGTGACGCAGCCCGGGATGCGGACTGCGCTCGCTCTGCTGGTCCTGTTCGGTGATCACCACATGCTTCCTCTACCGGGGGCGGACCGCCTTGCGCAGGCCCGACCCTCACCGTCGCAGGACGCCCTCTGAGAAGCCTCTGAAGACAGCGGCCGGACGGGGGGAACGGAACCCTCCGGAGACGGAGACGGAGACGGAGACGGAGACGGAGACGGAGACGAGACGACGACGGAGACGACGACGGACGGGCAGGAGCAATCGCCGACACGCCGACGGGGGCCCGCCGATCTGCCGCCGACACGCCGGGGACGCGCAGACGCGGAGGCGTCCTGCCCGGCTCGGCGAGCACGGCGAGAGAAGCTGGATCCACCATGGACAAACACGCCAGTCATGCCGATCACATCGCCTCTCCCGTCCTGAGCAGGCCCGACGGCGCCCCGGTGCGCGTCCTCGTCGTCGACGACGAGCCCGACCTGACCGAAGTCCTGTCCGGAGCGCTCCGCTACGAGCACTGGGAGGTCCGCAGCGCCGGCGACGGCGACTCCGCGGTCCGTATCGCGCGTACGTTCCGGCCCGACGCCGTCGTGCTCGACTGGATGCTGCCCGACATGGACGGCCTCCAGGTCCTGCGCGGGCTGCGGGCCGCGCTGCCGGACGTCTGCGTGCTGTTCCTCACCGCCCGCGACACCGTGGAGGACCGGATCGCGGGCATCACCGCGGGCGGGGACGACTATGTCACCAAGCCGTTCAGCCTGGAGGAGGTGCTCGCCCGGCTGCGCGGACTGCTCCGCAGAGCCGGGATGGCCCGGGAGCCCGGCGGTGACCGGCTGGTGGTGGGCGAGCTGGTGATGGACGAGGAGGCGCGCGAGGTCACCAGGGCGGGAGTGGTGGTGGAGCTGTCCCGTACCGAGTTCGAACTGCTGCGTTTCCTGATGCGCAACGCCCGCCGGGTCCTGTCCAAGGAGCAGATCCTCGACCGGGTCTGGTCGTACGACTTCGGCGGGCAGGCGCATGTCGTCGAGCTGTACATCAGCTATCTGCGCAAGAAGATCGACGCGGGCCGGACACCCCTGATCCACACGGTGCGCGGGGTCGGTTACGTACTGAAGCCGGACGCGTGAGCCGCGTGAGCGGCCCCGGCCGCGGGGGACAGGACCGCGGGGGACAGGACCGCGGGGGAGGGGCGCGAGGTGCCCTGCGGCGGCTGCCCGTGCCACGCACCCTGAGGGCGCGGCTGACCGCCGGACTCCTGCTGCTGCTGTCCCTCGCCTGTCTCGCGGTGGGGGTGATCACCGTGCTGGCGATCGAGGGCTTTCTGATGACCAAACTCGACCACCAGCTCGCGGCGGCCGACGGACGGTTCGCGGCCAGTCTGGAGCACACGGAGGGCCCGGCCCCCGGGTATCCCGACACCCGGGGGCAGGCGGAGGGCACCTTCGGCGCCCGGCTGCTGTTCGGTGTCGCCGTCCAGGCGTCGATGGTGCGCGGTGACACCTACGTTCCCGTGTCGCTCACCCGTGCGGACAGGGATGCCCTGGCCGCCGTACCTCCGGACGGGATGGGGCACACCGTCCAGCTCTCCGCCCTCGGGTCCTTCCGGGTGGTCGCCGAGGAGGGCGGCGACGGCGACACGCTCCTCACCGGACTCCCGCTCAGACGGGTCACGGACATCGTGCACCAGTTGGAAGTGGTGGAAGTCGCCGTGTTCGGAGCCGCGATCGTGGTCACCGGAGTGCTCGGCGCGCTCTGGGTACGGCTGTCCCTGCGCCCGCTCAGCCGGGTCGCCGCGACCGCCACCGAGGTGACCCGGCTGCCGCTGGCCAGTGGCGAGGTCGCCATGCCGCGACCGGTGCCCGACACCGACACACGGACCGAGATCGGCCAGGTCGGCGCCGCGCTCAACCGGATGCTCGGCCATGTCGGCGACGCGCTCACCCGCCGCCACGCCAGCGAGGAGCGGCTGCGCCGGTTCGCCGCCGACGCCAGCCATGAACTGCGCACCCCGGTCGCCACCGTGCGCGCCCACGCGGAACTGGCCCTGCGCCACACCGAACCCGTACCCGGCGACGTACGGCACGCCCTGGAGCGCATCCAGTACGAGAGCGAACGGATGAGCGGCCTGGTCGAGGACCTCCTGCTGCTGGCCCGTCTGGACGCGGGCCGCCCGCTGGCCCGTGACACCGTGGACCTCACCCGGCTCGCGCTCGACGCCATGGGCGACGCGCGCGCCGCCGCGCCGGAACACCGCTGGCTGCTGGATCTGCCCCGCGAACCGGTGACCGTCACCGGCGACGAGCACCGTCTCTACCAGGTCGTCGCCAACCTCCTGGCCAACGCGCGCACCCACACCCCGCCCGCCACGACCGTGACCCTGCGTATCGCCGGCGGTGAGGAGTTCGCCGAACTGACCGTCACCGACACCGGCCCCGGCATTCCCGAGGGGCTCCAGCCGGAGATCTTCCAGCGCTTCACCCGCGCCGACCGGTCCCGTTCGAGGGCCGCGGGAGAGGGGACCACCGGAGGGACAGGGCTGGGTCTGGCGATCGTCACCGCGGTGGTCGCCGCCCATGGCGGCACGGTGGAGATGACCAGCCGCCCGGGGCACACCGCCTTCGTGGTACGCCTGCCGTCCGCCAGGACCGGTTGACCGGCGCGGGCCGTGCCCCGGGCGGGTGTCATACGTCAGACGGTGCCGTCGGCGTGACCGCCGCCGACCGTGCGCGGCACACAGCCGCCCGCGGCGTACAGCCTCGCGTGGAGCAGGCCTTGTGCCGAGACGGCCTCGCGTGGAGACGGCCTCGCGTGGAGACGGGCTTGTGCGGAGACGGCCTCGCGTGGAGGCCTCCCGCCGCCGACGGGTAAGGTTCACGGCGTGCCGGCCGAGCGACGGCCTCCGTTGGCCCTGTGCGAACCGCCTCGCGGCGGCCTCCTCCCCAGCACCGGGACACCCCGGACGCCTTCGGCCTCGTAGTGACCAACGCCCCCGTGGACACGGCGCCCCGCGCGCACCGTGCCGACGGAGGCCGACGCGAAGGCGGTTCCCGCGTGAGGCTGACCATTCTCGGCGGTGGCGGTTTCCGGGTGCCGCTCGTGTACCGGGCGCTCCTCACCGACCGGGCCGAGGGCCGGATCACCCGGGTCACCCTCCACGATCTCGACCCCGCCCGGCTCACCGCCGTCGCCCGTGTGCTGGCCGAGCAGGCCGAGAGCGTCCCCGGCGCGCCGGCGGTCACCGCCACCACCGACCTCGACGAGGCCCTGCGCGGCGCCGACTTCGTCTTCTCCGCGATCCGCGTCGGCGGTTCCGAAGGACGCGCGGCCGACGAACGGGTCGCCCTGGACCTGGGCGTCCTGGGCCAGGAGACGGTCGGCGCGGGCGGTATCGCGTACGGCCTGCGCACCGTGCCCGTCGCCGTCGACATCGCGCGCCGCGTCGCCCGGCTCGCGCCCGACGCCTGGGTCATCAACTTCACCAATCCCGCCGGGCTGGTCACCGAGGCCATGTCCCGTCATCTCGGCGACCGGGTCATCGGGATCTGCGACTCACCCGTGGGGCTGGGCCGGCGGGTCGCCCGCGTCCTGGGCGCCGACCCGGACGAGGCGGGGATCGACTACGTCGGCCTGAACCATCTCGGCTGGCTGCGCGGTCTGCGGGTCGCCGGACGGGACGAACTCCCCCGGCTGCTCGCGGACACCGAGGCGCTGGGCTCCTTCGAGGAGGGCAGGCTCTTCGGCCCCGAGTGGCTCCGGTCCCTGGGCGCGATCCCCAACGAGTATCTGCACTACTACTACTTCAACCGCGAGACGGTACGGGCCTACCAGGAGGCCGAGCAGACCCGCGGCGCGTTCCTCCGTGACCAACAGGCCCGTTTCTACGACGAGATGGCCCGCCCCGGCGCGCCCGCCCTCGCGACCTGGGACCGTACCCGCGCCGAACGCGAGGCCACCTACATGGCGGAGAACCGCGAGGCGGCGGGCGTCGGTGAACGGGACGCCGACGACCTGGAGTCCGGCGGCTACGAGAAGGTCGCCCTCGCCCTGATGCGTGCCATCGCCCGCGACGAACGCACCACTCTCATCCTCAATGTCCGCAACCGCACCACGCTGCGGGCGCTCGACGAGGACGCCGTCATCGAGGTGCCCTGTCTCGTGGACGCGAACGGCGCCCATCCGCTCTCCGTCGCGCCGCTGCCGGACCACGCGACCGGACTGGTCTGCGCCGTCAAGGCCGTGGAACGCGAGGTCCTCGCCGCCGCGGCGAGCGGCTCGCGCGCCACCGCCGTCAAGGCGTTCGCCCTGCATCCGCTGGTGGACTCGGTGACGGTGGCCCGCCACCTCGTCGACGGCTACACCGCGGCACACCCCGGCCTCGCGTATCTGAACCGTCCCTAGGCCCTGTGCGGCGGAGGCCGGTGCCGGCGGAAGCGGGCTGAGCGCCGGAAGCGGCCTGAGTGCGGGAAGCCACGGCGGGGCGCCGGGCGGGGGGCCGTCGGCGGCGGGCGACTGGCGGGGGCGCTCCGGCCGGTGCGACGCTCCGGTGGGCGCGGACGGGCCGTGGCCGTTTGCCCCGCGTCGGTACCCGCCGCACGCTGGACCTATGGCTTCCCCCGCTGCCGCCGCCTCACCCCCCTCGCTCCCCGGGACACTGAGTGGCTGGGCCGTCGAGACGCCCGGCCCGGTCGCCACCGGGCCGCTGGTCCGGATCCGCCGCCGTACCCCGGTGCCCGGCCCCGGGGACCTGCTGCTGCGCGTGGAGGCCTGCGGTGTCTGCCGTACGGATCTGCATCTCGCCGAGGGGGATCTGCCGCCCCACCGCCCCTCGACCGTCCCCGGCCACGAGATCGTCGGCCGGGTGGTCGCCACCGGCGAAGGGGTGAGTCTGTTCCGCACCGGCGACCGTGTCGGCGGAGCCTGGCTGCGGGGCACCTGCGGGACCTGCCGCTACTGCCTGGCGGGCCGGGAGAACCTCTGCCCGTGGTCCGTCTACACCGGATGGGACACGGACGGCGGCTTCGCCGATCTGACCCTGGTGCCCGAGGCCTTCGCCTACCGGCTGCCCGAAGACCAGGACCCCGTCCTGCTCGCGCCCCTCCTCTGCGCCGGGATCATCGGCTACCGCTCGCTGCGCCGCAGCGCGCTGCCCGAGGGCGGACGGCTGGGACTCTACGGTTTCGGCGCCTCCGCCCATCTCGCCGCCCAGGTGGCCCTCGCGGAGGGTGCCACCGTCCATGTGCTGACCCGGTCCGCGCGGGCACGCGAACTCGCCCTGGAACTCGGCGCCGCCTCGGCGGGCGACGCCTACGACCGTCCGCCCGAGCCCCTGGACTCCGCGATCCTGTTCGCGCCGGTGGGGGATCTCGTACCGGTGGCGATGGAGGCGCTGGACCGTTCCGGCACGCTCGCCGTCGCCGGGATCCATCTCTCCGACATCCCCGTCCTGAACTACGAACGCCATCTCTTCCAGGAGCGGAATCTGCGCAGCGTCACCTCCAACACCCGTGACGACGGCCGGGAGTTCCTGGCACTCGCCGAACGGATCGGTATCCGGGTCACCACCAGCCCGTACCCGATGAGCCGGGCCGACCGGGCACTCGCGGATCTGGCGGGTGACCGGGTGCGGGGGGCGGCCGTGCTCGTACCCGACTGACACCCCCGTGCCCCGCCCCCATGGTCCTTGTGCGGCTGGTCCTCGCGCGGCGGTCCTTACCTGCGTCCTCACCTGGTGCCCCTACGGGCCGGGTGGGCCGGGTGGGCCGGGTCCGGGCCCCGCGTGGCCGGGCAGATCGAGCCAGCGGGCCGTACCGGGAGCGACCGTGTGCGCGCGTCCGCCGAGCATCACCCGTACCGGCTCCCCGTCCTCCCCCGGTACGAAGACCCGGACCCGCTCCGCCCGGATCCGCAGATCCACCTCCCAGTGGTTCCGGTAGCGGATTCCCACCCGGAACTTCGAGAGCTGCGGCAGCGGCGCCGGATCCAGCCAGACCGCGTTCTCACGGGTCTCCAGACCGGTCAGACCGCGCTGGACGAAGTCGAGGGTGCCCGCCATCGCGCCGAGATGGATCCCCTCCGCCGTGGTGCCGCCCTGGACGTCCGCCACATCCCCGATCAGCGCCTCCTTGGCGTAGGTCCACGCCTCCTCCCGGTGGATCCGGGCCAGCACCCACCCGTGGACCAGCGCGCTCAGGGTGGAACCGTGGCTGGTGCGGCGCTCGTAGTAGTCGACGGTGGTGCGCCAGGAGTCGTCGTCCAGCCGGTGCCCGAGCCGCCGGAAGAGACCGGCGAGCTCCCCGGGGGAGAAGAGGTACCCCAGCATCAGCACATCGGCCTGCTTGGACGCCCGGTAGCGGTTGACGGTATCGCCCTCGGCCTCCAGGATCCGGTCCAGCCGCCGGATGTCGCCGTACCGCTCCCGGTATCCCGCCCAGTCCAGCTCGGCGAGGTCCCCGTACCCCTCGAACTGGCTGACGATCCCCTGGTGGAAGGGCACATGAAGGGTGCGCGAGAGATCCTCCCAGCGGTCCGGCTCGTCACGGTCGAGGCCGAGCCGTTCGAAGAGCCGCCGGCGGCACGGCGCGGGCAGCGCCCCGCAGAGTTCGCGCGCCCGGGTCAGCACCCAGGCCGCGGTGACATTCGTATAGGCGTTGTCGTCCAGCCCCGGCGCGCTCGCCCCCGGATAGCCGTCGTGGTACTCGTCGGGGCCCATCACCCCACGGATGCGGTACCGGGCGAGGGAGGGGTCCCACACCGCGCGGCTCGCCCAGAACCGGGCGATCTGGAGCAGTGTCTCCGCGCCCTTGGTGTGCAGGAACTCCACATCGCCGCTGGCCTGGCAGTACTGCCACACGTTGTACGCCACGGCGGAGCCCACATGGTGCTGCAACCGCGAGTGGTCGGCGATCCAGCGCCCGGAGAGCGGGTTGAGATGCAGTTCCTGGCTCTCCTCGCGGCCGTCGCTCCCGCTCTGCCACGGATACATCGCCCCCGTGTGGCCCGCCTCCCGCGCCGCCCGGCAGGCGGCGGGCAGCCGGCGGTGACGGTAGCCGAGCAGGGCCCGGGAGACCTCGGGGAAGTGCAGATTCAGAAACGGCAGGACGAACAGCTCGTCCCAGAAGACATGCCCCCGGTACGCCTCGCCGTGCAGCCCCCTGGCGGGCACCCCCGCGTCCAGTTCGGCCGTGTGCGGGGAGAGGGTCTGGAGGACATGGAAGAGATGCAGCCGCAGGATCCGGCCCGCCTCACCGGGCACGTCCAGCGCCGCACGCCGCCAGATGTCCGCCCAGGCACGCCGGTGCGAGGCCAGCAGCGGGGCGAAGGCGGGCGCCCGCCGGGCCTCCCCGACGGCGGCGGAGAGCGGATCGCTGATCGCCGGGTCGCGGGAGGTGTACAGCGCGACCGTCTTGTCGACGGTGACGCTCTCCCCGTCCGCCACGGGAAGCACCAGCGTGTGGGAGGCCCGCCGTTCGGTCAGCCGCGCGGTGGCCGTGCCGCTCCCGCCGGAGGCGGCCCGGGTGCGCGCGGCGAGCGCGATCCCGATGTCGGAACTGACGGTACGGCAGCGCAGCCACAGGGTGTCACCGTGCTCGGCGCCGGTCCGCACCCCCGTGAGATGCCGGTTCGCCAGATCGCGGTACCGCTCCACCCCGGCGTTGCGCACCTCGCCGTCGAGCCCCGACTCCACCTCCACCCGCCCCGCCCACCCCTCGGCGGTGAACGAGGTGCGCTGCGCGGCCAGATGCGGCTCTCCCATGTGCACCAGCCGGCACTGCTCCACCGTCAGCCGCCGCCCCGCGTCGTCCTCGTACACCGAGCGGATGACGAGGGTGCCCCGCCGCAGGTCCAGGGTCCGCCGGTGCCCGGTCAGTTCGGCCCGGTCCGGGGACAGCCACGGTCCCGGCTCCGCGCCCTCGGGACACATGCGGTACCGCAGGGGCAGCCAGTCGGGGAGATTGACCAGATCCTCGTTCTCGATCCGGCGTCCCGCCACGGTCGAGACCAGCCGGTTGTAGCAGCCCGCCACATAGGTACCGGGGTAGTGCACCGGTCCCGAGGAGGTCTCGGACACCGCGCCCCGGGTGGCGAGATAGCCGTTGCCCAGGGTGCACAGGGCCTCGCGCAGCCGCTCCGACTCCGGGTCGTACCCCTCGTACGTCCAGCTCCAGGCGCCCACGGTCAGTCCTCTCCGACGGCCGGGGGAGCGCCCGGTACCGGCGGGTCCTGAGCGGCGGGTCTCCCGCTCACAGACGTGTCGTGGGATAGATCTCGCTGTCCACGGGCACCGGCTGCCAGGTCCAGTCGGTCACCTCGGGCAGGTCGACCCCGTGCTCACGGATCCAGGAGTGATGCCTGAGCCGGGCGTCCTCCATCGCCTGCCGCGCGTGGGTGGCGCGCACGGCGAGTCCCGGTACGCGGTCGATGACATCCATGACCAGCCGGTAGCGGTCGAGGTTATTGCGGACCACCATGTCGAACGGCGTCGTGGTGGTGCCGGACTCCTCGTAACCGCGGACATGCAGATGCCCATGGCCCGTATGGCGGTAGGCGAGACGGTGGATCAGCCAGGGATAGCCGTGGTACGCGAAGATCACCGGCTTGTCCCGGGTGAACAGCGCGTCGTACTGGCTGTCGGACAGCCCGTGCGGATGCTGCGACTCCGGCAGCAGCCGGGCCAGATCGACCACATTGACGACGCGGACCGCGAGCCGGGGGAGATGGCGGCGGATCAGCAGGGCGGCGGCCAGCACCTCCTGGGTCGGCACATCGCCCGCGCAGGCCAGCACCACGTCCGGTTCCTCGCCCTCGCGCTCCGTACCCGCCCACTCCCACACACCCGCGCCGCGCGCGCAGTGGGCCCGCGCCTCGTCCAGGGTGAGCCAGTCGTAGCACGGCTGCTTCCCCGCGACCACGACATTGACGTAGTCACGGCTGCGCAGCACATGGTCGGCGACCGAGAGCAGCGTGTTGGTGTCCGGCGGCAGATAGACCCGTACGACCTCGGGCGCCTTGTTCAGCACATGGTCGATGAAGCCGGGGTCCTGGTGGGAGAAGCCGTTGTGGTCCTGGCGCCAGACATGCGAGGTGAGCAGATAGTTCAGGGAGGCGACCGGGCGTCGCCACGGCAGGGTGCGGGACACCTTCAGCCACTTGATGTGCTGGTTGACCATCGAGTCGACGATGTGCACGAAGGCCTCGTAGCACGAGAAGAGACCGTGCCGGCCCGTGAGGAGATAGCCCTCCAGCCATCCCTGGCAGGTGTGCTCCGAGAGGATCTCCATGACACGGCCGTGCCGGTCGAGATGCTCGTCGACGCTCAGCGTCGCGGCCTGCCAGGCCTTCCCCGAGGCCTTGTAGATGGCTTGGAGGCGGTTGGACGCCGTCTCGTCGGGGCCGACGACCCGGAAGTCGCGGCGTTCGCTCGTGGCCTCCATGAGCGCCTCCAGCAGATCGCCCAGCACCCGGGTCGGTTCGTGCAGGGTGACACCGGGCCGGTCGACGCGTACGGCGAACGGCTCCAGGGCCGGTACGGGAAGCTCACGCAGGAGGAGACCGCCGTTGGCGTACGGCGTGGCGCCGAGCCGCCGCGTGCCCTCGGGAACGCAGGCGAGCACCTGCGCCCGTGGCCGGCCGTGGTCGTCGAAGAGCTCCTCGGGCCGGTAGGAGCGCAGCCATGCCTCCAGTTGCCGCAGATGCTCGGGGTTCTCGCGGACGGCGGGCAGCGGCACCTGATGGGCGCGCCAGGTCCCCTCGACCGGCAGTCCGTCCACGATGGCGGGACCGGTCCAGCCCTTGGGCGTACGGAGCACGATCACCGGCCAGCGGGGCCGTTCGGTGGCGCCTTCCTCCCGGGCGGTGCGCTGGATCAGCGCGATACGGTCCAGCGCGGTGTCCATGGCCTCGGCCATGGCGCGGTGGACGGTGTCCGGGTCGTCACCGCCGACATGCAGCGGCTCGTGGCCGTAGCCGCGCAGCAGTTCGTCCAGCTCCGGTCCGGGGATCCGGGCGAGCAGGGCCGGATTGGCGATCTTGTAACCGTTGAGATGGAGGATCGGCAGCACCGCGCCGTCGCGCACCGGGTCGAGGAACTTGTTCGAGTGCCAGGACGCCGCCAGCGGGCCGGTCTCCGCCTCCCCGTCACCGATCACACACGCGACCAGCAGATCCGGATGGTCGAGCGCGGCGCCGTAGGCGTGGGAGAGCGAGTAGCCGAGCTCACCGCCCTCGTGGATCGAGCCGGGCGTCTCGGGCGCGACATGGCTGGGCACTCCGCCGGGGAAGGAGAACTGGCGGAAGAGCCGGGCCATGCCGTCCCGGTCCCTGCTGACGTCCGGGTAGACCTCGGAGTAGCTGCCCTCCAGCCAGGAGTTGGCCAGCACGGCGGGGCCGCCGTGTCCGGGGCCCCAGACACAGACGGTGTCCTGCCCCCGCGCCCTGATGACACGGTTGAGATGGGTGTGCACCAGATTCAGCCCGGGGGAGGTACCCCAGTGGCCCAGCAGCCGGGGCTTGATGTGCTCCGGGCGCAGCGGCTCGGTGAGCAGCGGATTGCCCATGAGGTAGATCTGACCGACCGCCAGGTAGTTGGCGGCTCGCCAATGGGCCACCAGAGCGGCCAGTTCCTCGTCGGTGACGGGGGCCGTGACCATCGTGCCTGCCGACGTGCTCGCCTCGCGCATGGCTCTCCTCCGCGGCTCGTGGGTGTCGTGGTCAGCCTTGTCGCGGGCGAGAGGTGCCCGTTGGATCCTGCCGCCAAACGACCCCCGGCCGGGCCCTCCGGGGCCGTTCGGGCCACGGCCCCTACCCGAACGGGTGAAGGCAGGAGGCCGTCGGTGACGCGCGGGGACGCGGCCGGACCGGCGCGCCGGGACCGTGTCCGAAGTGAGAAGTGAGGTGACGGCCGTACGGGGCGCGGCGGGTGACGGCACGGGTCCCGCTGTGCCCCGTACAACTTTCCGACGGTCCGGGGGGTCGTGATGACCGTAGCCAACCGCTACGACCGGACGACCATGGGAGACGTCATGACCCGACGCCTGACCCGTCGCACGATCACACCGTTCCTCGCCGTCGCCGCCCTTGTCCTCGCCGCGGCGGGACCCGCCCGAGCCGGGGGCTCGGACGCGCTCTGGATCGCGGCTCCCTACGAGATGGCGCTGCTCGGCCCGGACGCCGACGGCAACGCGCCCACCAGGACCCTGAACATCGAGATGTCGCACGACAACACGGACATGGTCGTACCGGCCGGCACGCTCACCGTCGATGTCACCGAACTGGCCGGCCTCGCCGAGATCACCTGGCCCGCCAACTGCACCGAGCGTGTCGACGGAACGGGCGAGGACCGTTCCGTCACCGGCGACTGCTCCTTCCCCGGACTGTCGGCAAACTCCTCCGTGCACGCCGCGGAGATCGGGTTCACGGCGAAGCCCGGCGCCGTCGCGGGGACGGTCGCGACGATCAGATCCACGGCCGTGGCAGGCGATCTGACGGCGTATCCGGCCGAGACGACCGTGACCGTGGCCGACGGACCCGATCTGGGGCTGACACAGGCGCCCGACCGGAACGGTGTGAAGCCGGGGACCGGCGTCGTCATCCCCGTCACACTGGCCAACCACGGCAACCGCACCGCCGACCGCACCCTGCTGAGCCTGTTCGCCTCGCACGGCCTGGACTTCGTCTCCCGGTACGGGAACTGCGAATACCTTGACGAGAACGCGGCGACCAGCCCCGCCGGCACCTGGGCCCTGTGCGTACTGGACGAGCCCGTCGCCCCCGGCCGGACCTTCTCCCTCGACGCGGGCGCGCTGCGCACGGACAGGACCGTGCTCTACGACCGCTTCGACTACGCCGTGGAGCCGTACTCCGACGAGGCACTGGAGCAGGCGCGAGCCGGCCGCCCGTTCGTGCGGGGCAGCGGGGCCGAACTCGATCTGCGCCCGGCGGCCGCCGCACCCCGCGCGGCCGCCGCGGACAGCGATGTCGACACCTCCGACAACTACCGTTCCGTGCTCGTCAACGCCACCAACACGGCGGACCTGAAGCTGATCGGCAGCGAGGTCCGGGGAGCGGCGGGCAGGACCGTCACGGCTTCGGTCACGGTGCGGAACCGGGGTCCCGCGTGGGTGGCCTCCCTCGGCGCGGGGGCGCCGGTGGCGACCGTGGACATCACCGTGCCGCGCGGGACGACCGTCACCGGCACGCCGGAGGACTGCCGCGCGCTCGACGCCGCGGGAGAAGGGCGGGAGGAGCGGCTCGGCGCGCCCCGTTACCGCTGCGCGACGCCTGTCTTCCTGCACGAGCGGGCGAGCCACACCTTCTCGTTCTCCCTCCGTATCGACCGTGTCGTGCCGGGCGCCCGGGGGAAGGCGGTCACCCTCAACGACATGCCGGATCTGAGCATCGGCGACTTCGACCCGAACCTGGACAACAACCGGGCCGCCGTCGTCGTGAACGGCTGACCGGACGGGCCGCCGCACCGGGGCGCGGCGGCCCGTCCGCACCGGTGGGTGAGCACTGTTGTCGGCAGGCGCGGTTCGGCGGTCCGTCCTAGGTTGGAGGGGCAAGGACCGCACTACCGAGGAGCCGTGATGGGCGACGACAGCGCCATGGACAAGGCAAAGGGCAAGGCCAAGGAAGCGGCGGGGAAGGTCACAGGCAACCGCCGTATGGAGACCGAGGGAAAGACCGACCAGGCGAAGGGCAAGGCGAAGGACGCCATGAAGGACACGAAGGACCGGGTCAAGGGTGTGAAGGACTCCCTCGACGACTGATCCGTGCCCGTGCCCGTACCTCTGCCTGAATCCACCATATCGGCCATATTCATATGACCATTCCGGGAGTAACCTGGACATAGGGGGATTGTGATTCTCGGGCCTTGTGCAGGCCCGTCACGTCTAGGGGTTTGTCATGGCCGACACCGATTTCTACTCACGCGACCGGCCGGAACACCCCGAGCTTCCGGAGGACCGCCCCCGTGGACGCTCGGAGGATTTCGTGCCGGAGCACCACCGGATGCGGACCACCACGATCCTCCTCATCTCCTTCGTCGTCCTGGTGCTCGTGGGGATCCTGCTGTTCCCCTGAACAGCGCGGAGGCCGGTGTCGGCGCCGGGGCGGACCCCCGGCGCCGGCACCCGGTCATGCTCTCGTGACTGGAACGACCGCGCACGACCCCCGATGGCGGCCGTCAGCAGTGGATCTCGATGCTCTTCCACCCGAATGACGCGTTGCGCTCCGAGTCGCCCCGGAACGTGTAGTGCCCGTGCCCGCGGGGACAGTCGCGGTCGTTGTACATCGTGGCGTCCTGTCCGCGGTGGTCGAAGTAGTAGGAGCCACGCTTGCCCTCGTTGAGATTGCTGCAACCGCAGGCCACGATGTGCTGCGGCTGCCCCTTCTGGTTCGACAGCGGGTAGCCGTACCAGTCGCTCGCCAACGCGGCTCCGGAGGTCAGTGCCAGCACGGCGGACGTCACGGCCGAGGTGACGGCGAGACGCAGGGTGTGACGATTACGCATGACAGCTCCTCTGGTTGACCGAAAGCAGGTGATTACTTTGCGCTTTCATGTGAACACGAGGTGTTACGAATGCGCGAATGGAACCCCGCAGTCGAGGTAACGAGGCCGGCGTGCCGATGAGCCCGCCCCGGCATCGCGTCGCACTCGGGCCCGGAGTCGCCGGTGCTGTGTGCCGGCGCTCCCTCGGAAGCGCTGACGCCCGTACCGACCTGCCAGGGCCCTTACCGAGCGTGACCGGGTGGCGGTTCGTTCGGGGTGGGCGGCTGTGACGTAGCGCATGGCGGTCTGCTCGGTGATGCCGAACAGGCCCATCAGCTTGGCGGGTCGGCGCTTTCGGCCGCTTCGTCGAGGATGCGGTCTTGTCGCGGGCCGCCCAGTGTCAGCCCGCGGGGGAGGGCCCCGGCCAGTCCCCCGTGGGCGTAGCCGGACGCCCGGTCCAAGGCGTCTTCCATCCGCCCCTTGGCTCGGCCGCGAGGTTCACGTCGATCCGGGCGAGGCCGTACACGGCGCGCTCAGCCCGTGCAGCCGGGAGGGGGCCTTCGAGCCGTGTTCATCGCGGCGTGGGGCGATTCGCGGTGTGGCGGCGGAGGGCTTCGGTGAGAACAGGGGTGATCTCGATGAGCTGTTCCTGCTGTTCGGGGCTGAGGTCGTTGAAGGCTCTGCTGATGTCGGTCCGGTATTCGTCCCAGGCCAGTTTCTGGAGAGCGGTTCCGCCTCGCGTGAGGGAGACCACGGTGCTGCGGCCGTCGGCGGGGTTGGGCCGACGCTCGACGAGGCCGTCCTCGTCGAGGGCATCGACGAGGGCGGTGATACGCCGCTGCGTGACGCCGAGCGCTTGGGCGAGCTGGGTCATGGTCTGCGCCCCGTCGGTGTGCAGCGCATTCAGGAGCCGCATGCGGACATAACTGACCGAACCGGCCGGGGTGCAGGCGTTGATCCAAGCCCCCCAAGCGGGGCCGAGTTCGGTGAAGAGCGCGACGAGTTCCTCGGATCTCGATGGGCTGGTCTGTCGGGGCATGTCGGGACCCTATCTTGCGAGTCCGCGGAGGGGCGGCGCTGCCTGGCCGCCGACGCGGCCAGGCAGCAGGGCGGTTCAGGATCCGCCCGTGACCTTGATGTTCGTCCCCGTGATCCACTGGGCGCGGGGGGAGAGCAGAAATGTGACGGCCTCGGCGATGTCGCCGGGTTCGCCGGCACGCCCGAGAGGGACACCGGCGACCAGGGCTTCGCGGGTGGCGCCGATTCCTTCGGCGATGGTCCGAAGGATGGCGGAGCCTCCGGGAGTGTCGACCGGGCCAGGGGTGACCAGGTTGACGCGGATCCCCTCCTTGGCAAGGTCTTGGGCGATGCCCTTGGTGTAGGTGTCCAAGGCGGCTTTCGCCGCGACGTAGTGCAGGAGCGGGCCGGACGGCGTCTCGGTGCCGTTGGTGGAGATATTCACGATCGCCGGGTTCTCGGCCTTGCGCAGCGCCGGAAGGGCCGCGTTGATCAGGCGGACCGCGGACAGGAAGTGGATGTCCAGGGAGTCCTGCCACTCCTCGTCCGGAATCGACTCGGAGCCTTCGAGGTGCACGCGGGCCGCCCCGGCGTTGTGCACCAGCAGATCGAGGCCGCCGAGTGTGTGTTCTGCCTCGGCGACCAGGTTCGTGATCGCGTCGGCCGAACGTAGGTCCGCCGGGATGAAGGTCGAGCCTTCCGGCGTCGTAGCCGCGCGGGAACGAGCGGTGGTCACCACGTGGGCGCCTTCATCGAGCAGCTGCTGGGCGATGGCAGCGCCGATGCCGCGGGATCCCCCTGTGACCAGCGCGCGGCGGCCGGCGAACTCGCCCGGGATGGGCTTGCTAGGTGTGTACATGCACCCAGTGATACCACCAGATGCTGTACGGCGCCAATAAAAACTTACCCCCGCCTGTAGTTCCGCAGGCCCCCCACGCCCCGCCTGCCCACACGCGGCATACTCGACATATATGAGCGTAACTGCCACGTCTGGCGGGTGAGATCGCCTTCCGCTTGCATCTCCTCCAGGGAGATGTACTGTGGCGCAGGTAGTTACTGAACCCCGCTATTAGTTGGTGTGGAGGTGGCGGCCGACAGTCCGCCTGGACGCGTCCGGGCCGAGCGGCCCTGAGATCGCCCGGTCGGACACGGCGCGGCCGAAGCCCCCCTCCTCCCGCCCGAGCGGGATTCGACCGCTGTCCGGCGGCACCTTTCGCGCCGCCGTCTGCCTGGCACCAGGCCGGACCTGCGGGCGCAGGCGAAGCGGTACCACCCGTCCCCCTCTTCGGAAAGACGTGAAATGAGCAAGATCCTTGTGACAGGCGCCAGCGGTGTGCTCGGGAAGAAGACCCTCCAGCACTTGCTGGACCGGCGCCCGGCCGGCGACCTGGTCGGACTCGTGCGCGATCCGGCCAAGGCCCAGGACCTGGCCGAGCCGGGCGTCGAGCTGCGTACGGGCGACTACATGGATCCGGAGTCGCTGCGAAAGGCGTTCGTGGGCATCGACAAGTTGATGCTGGTCCCCACGCACGCCTTCACCGACCGTAGGACTGCCCACGCGAACGTGATCGATGCCGCGGTCGGCGCCGGTGTCCAGCACGTGGTCTATGCCCCCATCATCCGCGATGAGGGCTCGACGCTCTCGATGAGGGAGATTACCGCCGAGGACGAGTTCACGCGGGCGAAGCTGGCCGCGTCGGGGCTGGCCTACACCCTGGCCGGGCACCCGCCGTTCCTCGACGTCATCACCCCCTACATGGGAGCCGACCCGTACGAGAACGGAGTACGGGTCCCTGCCGGGGACGGGCGGTTCGCCGCCGCTTCCCGCGACGACCTGGCAGCGGCGCAGGCCGCCGTCCTCACCGAGGAGGGACACGAGGGGAAGACGTACCGCCTGACCGGCGGGCCGTCCGTCTCCTTCGCCGAGATCGCGGAGATCCTCTCCGCCATCCACGGCTCCGGTGTCCCCTACGTTCCCGTCTCCGACGAGGAGTACCTCGACGCGATGCGCACGGTGGGGTTCCCCGACTTCGCCGTCGAGTTCGTGCTCACGTGGGTGCAGGGGATGAATGCCGGCGAGTGGGAGGCCAGGGGAAAGGACCTGGAGACGCTCATCGGCCACAGCCCCACGACCACGGCCGAGTTCCTGCGCGCCGAATACGCCACCCGCTGACCGTGCTCTCGGTCAAAAGACACTCAGAAAAAGACACTGAGAAAGGTGCGTCCATGAGAATCGGATTTCTCGGAGCAGGCGTCGTCGCCCAGACCATCGCCCGGCACGTACTGCCCCTGGGACAGCAGGTCCTGTTCAGCAACACCAAGGGACCGGACTCCCTTACGCCGCTGGTCGAGGAACTCGGCTCCGGCGCCTCGGCCGGAACCCCTCAGCAGGCCGCCGAGCAGGACATCGTCGTCCTCGCGGTCAACTGGCCCAATGTGCAGAACGCCCTGTTCTCCGTTCCCGACTGGTCGGGTCGCCTCCTGGTCGACGCGACCAATCGGGTCGCCGGCTATGACCCGCTCACCCTCGGCGACCTCTCAGGACGCACCTCCAGCGAGATCGTCGCCGACCTCGCCCCCGGTGCCCGCGTCGTCAAAGCCTTCAACTCCGTTCCCATGTCCTGGATCTCCGACTTCTCCTCCGCCAAGCCGCACACAGTCCTGTTCGTCTCAGGCGACGACAGCGAGGCGAAGAAGCCAGTCACCGAACTGATCGAGCAAGCCGGCCTGGTAAGCGTCGACCTCGGTTCGCTGGCAACCGGCGGACGCTTGCAGCAGCTCGGTGGCCCCCTCGCCGGGATCAACCTCACCTTCGGCGGAAGGTTCACCACATGAAGGCCCTGGTGTACGAGACGGCGCACGACCTCGCCGACTTCGCCCTTGAACGGGCCGAGGTACCCGAGCCGACGCTGCGCGACCAGGACGTCCTGGTCGAGGTCCGTGCCATCGGCGTCAACCCCGGCGAAGCCCTCATCCGCAGGATGCGCAGTGCCGAGCCCGGCGGCCGGGTCCTCCTCGGCTGGGAGTTCGCCGGGGTGGTCATCGCGGTGGGAGAGCACGTACAGCGCTTTACGGTAGGCGAGCGCGTCTTCGGCACCGGCGACACCACACGTGACGGCGGCTGGGCGGAGCGGCTCGCCGTCGACCACCGGATCCTCGCCAAGATCCCGCAGCAGCTCTCCTTCGTCGACGCCGCGAGTCTGCCCATCGGCGCTCTGACCGCGTCCGAAGCGCTCTTCAGAGACCAGGACGCTCTGCCGGCCGGAATCACCCGGGTCCTCGTGCTCGGGGGTGCCGGCGCCGTCGGCTCACTCGCCACCCAGCTCTTGAAGACCAGGACACCCGCGCTCGTCATCAGCACCGCATCGCGAGAAGCCTCCCGGCAGTGGTGCTCGCAGATGGGCGCCGACCTGGTGCTCGACCACACGGGCGATGTCCCCGCACAACTGAACGCGGCCGGCATTCCGCACGTGGACATGGTGCTCTCCACCGCCGCGAGCGCCGACCACCTCCGCTGGATCCCAGACATCCTGCGCCCGTTCGGACACCTGTCCGTCGTGGACGGCGTCCCTTCGCTGGACGTAGGCGCTCTCGCGGCGAAGTCCTTGTCCCTGCACACGGAAATGGTCTTCAGCCGGATCGTCCACGGGGCCGATCCCGAAGCCCAGGGCCAGACCCTCGAAAGCGTCGCCGAGCACGTCACCGCCGGACGCCTGCGCCCCATCACCACGCGCCGACTCGACGGGCTCACGGTCGAGACGATGCGCACCGCCCACGCACTCGTCGAAAGCGGACGAACCATCGGCAAGATCGTCATCGCTGCCTGACCCGCTACGGGGCCCAGGCAGTACGTCGCAGCTCTACGTCGAGTGCGAGGAAGGCCGACTTCAGGATCTCTGCGGCGACCTGCGACGACCTGCGGCGGCGGACTGCGAACGTCCCCCGGGCACGCTGCCGGCGCTACTTCCAGAACCCGGCACGTGGACCGGGACTGACGCACCGCCCACTTCAGTTCGCTGGTGCCGTAATTCGCAAAGGTGAGGGGTGAGGAGTGCTGAGGGGCGCCGCCGCCGGCAGCTGTGCCGCCGGCACCGCGCCGTCATGGCTGAGCCGCGTTCGTGGGGCGCGCTATTCCCCGGCCCCGGTGTGCAACCAGGGCACGCGCCCGGTCGTCCCTTGTACAAGGGGGAAGACCATGGGAACTGTGCGCATCCTGTTGCCGCCACTGCGGCTTCTCACCCGGATCGCCTTCCGGGCGGGCGGGCCGCTGCTCGGCGTCGCTCTGCTGCGGAGCCTCGCGCCCGGATGGGTGCTGCTACGGGCGGACCCTCTGGAGCGGCGCTTCGCATGGGGTGAGGAAGCCGTGGCCGTGTACCGCACCCTCATGACGCGTGCGCACCCCCACCACGCGCACCGGGACGGCCTGGCCCGAGCCCTCTCCCTCCACGCCCATGTGCTGCTCCTGACCGGCCGTCACGAGGACGCCCTCGCCGCGGCGGACGAGGCCCTGGCGGTCCCCCGGGCCCGTGCCTCCTCGACGCAGACCGCCTACACCTTCCTCGTCCGCGCCCTGGCCCTGGCGGAGACGGGCCGGCTGGACGAGTCGCTCAGGGTGGCCCGGGAGTGTGTGGCGGCATACCGGAACGCCGGCAGGCCCGCGCGCGGGGACAGGTCGCTGGGGAGTCTCCTCGGCGCCCTGCGTACCCACGCGTGGGTACTCGCCCGCTTCCCCCGTCATGAGGAGTCGGTCGAGATCTACCTGGAGTGCCGGGCGCTGCTGCGGAGCATGTCCCTGTGGAAGTTGCTCGGCGTCCAGTCGGTGCAGGCCCGCGTGATGATCGAGCTGACCGGCGGACTCCGCGCCCTCGGCCGCTACGACGAGGCCGTCGCGGCCGGCACCGACGCCCGCGAGTGGACCGACGGGCTCCCCCCGCGGCTCTACCCCGAGATCCTGGCCCTGCGCGCACGGCTCCTGACCGATCTGGCCTGGTGCCACGGCGCCACCGGCGATCTTCCCCGGGCACGCGACACCGCCGAGCAGGCCGTCGCCGTGTCCCGGGCCCTGACCGGGCGTCACCCGGCCGACGGCGAGCACCGCCTCGTCCTGGCGCTGCACTGCCTGGCACACCAGCTCGGCGAACTGGACATCCCCGCGGGAGAGCGGCTGACCCTCCGCGAACTGGCCGACCTCTGCACCCGGCTCGCCCGCACCCGCCCCGAGGCCTATGTCCCCCTGCTCGCCGAGGCGCTGGACGACCTGGCCTTCTCCCACCGGCGCCAAGGCGCCCACCGCAAGGCCGTCGAGGCCGCCAGGGGGAGCGTCGACGCCTACCGGCGCGCCACCGAGACCGACCCCCGGACCTACGAACCCGAACTGGCCCGCACCCTCGCCAACCTCAGCGTCCGGCAACGCGCCACGGGCGGCTACGAGGCCGCCGTGTCCCACGGCCGCGAGGCCCTGGCGATCACGCGGCGACTGGCCGACGCGGACCGGGACACGTACCAGCCCCTGGTCGCCGACCGGCTCCGTATCCTCGCCCGAGCGCTGCGCCGCGCGCGGAACGAGCCGGAGGCGCTGAGCTGCTACGAGGAGGCCGAGACCGTCCTGCGGGAACTGATGGAACACGCCGAGCCGGGGATCCACGAAGCCGCGCTCTCCGCCACCCTCTCCGCCCTCGCCGCCACCCTCCGCACATCGGCCGAGGCCCACCTCGCAGCGGGCCGCGCCGACGAGGCGGTCAGCGCCCTGCGCCGCCTGCTCGCCCTCACCCGCCGCGCCGACCAGTCCGATGTCCACGCCTCCTGCCTCGCCGCCTTCGACCGAGCCCGCGAGCAGTCACCCGACGAGGTCAGACAGGCATGGCGGCGCGCGACCACCGACCCGTACCCGTCGTTCGTCTACCGGGCTCCCTAGGGCCTGTCCGGACGCCGGGGATCGAAGCCCGGTCCTCCCGCCGGTCCTCCCACCGGCCGCACAGGCGGACGCTGGTGAACGGTATGAGCGCCTGACTGCTCACGCGGCATCAGCGCGACGGGGGCGGATCAGTTGTCCGACTGCGGCTGAACCGCCCGGGTGAGAGTTTCGACATCGCTCTCACCGAGTTCGAGCTCGGCGGCGCGGAGGTTGTCCTCCAGATGCGCGACCGTCGAGGTGCCGGGGATCGGCAGCATCACAGGAGACCGCTTGAGCAGCCATGCCAGGGCGAGCTGCGTGGGCGAGGCCTGGTGCTGCTCGGCCAGGGCGGCGAGCGGGCCGTCGCCGCGGGCCAGGGCGCCGGTGGCGAGCGGGAACCATGGAATGAAGCCGATGCCGTTACGGGTCGCGTGGTCGAGCAGGGGCTCGGCCGAGCGGTCGGCGAGGTTGAACAGGTTCTGGACCGAGACGATGGGGGCGATCTTCGAGACGGCCTCGACTTCGGCGACGGACACCTCGCTGAGCCCGATATGGCGGATCTTGCCCTGTTCCTGAAGGAGTTTCAGCCCGCCGATCTGCTCCTCCAGCGGCACCCGCGGGTCGATGCGGTGCAGCTGGAACAGGTCGATCCGCTCCACGCCGAGGTTCCGCAGGCTCATCTCGGCCTGTTGGCGCAGATACTCGGGGCGGCCCACCGCCAGCCACTCGTCGGGCCCCTGTCGGGTCAGCCCCGCCTTGGTCGCGATCACGACGCCCTCGGGGTAGGGATGCAGCGCCTTCTTGATCAGGGGCTCGGCCACGGCCGGGCCGTAGGAGTCGGCGGTGTCGATGAAGTTGACACCCAGCTCGACGGCGCGACGCAGCACCCGGACGGCTTCGTCCGGATCCCTCGGATCACCCCATACGCCGGGCCCGGTCAACTGCATCGTGCCGAATCCCAGCCGGTTGACCGTGAGATCCCCGCCCAAGGTGAACGTGCCCGCCGCATGGACCGGGCGTGAAGACGTGGCCATGTCGGATCCTCCCGTAACGGAACGTGTACCAGTCGGCGGAGACGACCGCGGCGGCGAGAGCTTTCGCCGGCCGCGTCGGTCCCGTCCGGTCGTCGCTCCCCGGAACCGACTATGCCAGGAGGAAAGCGATACAGCAGGACGGACCATCCCGGCCCCACGCCGATTCCTGGCCCCGTCCTGTCGCCGTCCCGTGGCCGCCTCCGGCGGTCGTCGGCCGTGGCGCGGGGGCCTGTCGGCCGTGGCGCGGGTGGCGTCGTACCGGCTGTGACAGGGTGGCTGCTCAGTCCCGGTCCCGCCGGTCCACCGTAGGAGCGTCCGATGACGACAGCACCGCCCCGCCGCCCTTCACGACGATCGCCTGGCGGCTGAGCCACCTGGCTGAACTGCTGACCCTGCGTGCCGACCACACGGTCGGGAGCCACTCGCTGACCCGGGAGGACTGTCGCAGCGGCCCGGACGCCGAGGGAGCGGTCGCCGCCCTCGACGCAGGGGCCGCGGCGTGGCGCGAAGCCCTGCTCAGCGCCGACGACGCCGCCCTCGACACGGTGGGTTACAGCGCCTACCCCTACGGAAGCGACCCCGACGACCCGTTCATCGACATCGTCTGGTGGGTCAACCAGGAACTGCTGCATCACGGGGCCGAGATCGCCCTGATCCGTGATCTGTACCGGGCGCGCCAGGGCTGACCGCGGTACGTGCCGACCTGTACGCGCCGGCCCGCGTCAGGGCGGTTCAGCCCCGGGCGAGTTCGGCCAAGGCGTCGAGACGGGTGGGCGCCCAGCCGAGCTCACGGCGGGCACGGGCGCCGGTGAACCGCTGGTCGAGGGCGAACGCCTCGGCGATCGGGCCCATCCGCCGTACGGCCTCCTCCAGGGGCAACGAGTCGATCCTGTCCGGGCATCCGGCGGCGTGGCTGAGGGCCCGGGTGACATCCGCCAGCGGAGGGTTCTGGCCGCTGACCCCGGCGTAGACCGAACCGGCCGGTGCGGCCAGGGCCAGGACGTACAGCTCGGCGATGTCGTCGACGTGGACCAGCGCCCAGTGGTTGCTGCCGTCCCCGATACAGGGCACCGCCCCCGCGGCACGCCCCGGTTCGACGAAGAACGACTGCGGCAGCCCGCCCGCGTGCCCGTAGACCACTCCCGGCATCACCACCACCGGGTGCCCGCCGGCGGTGGCCCTGGCGAGCACGCGCTTCTCGTTCTCCAGGCGCCACGCGGTGATGCGCGGCGGGCTCAGCGGGGCGTCCTCGTCGGCGATCCCGTCGGTGTCGCCGTACACCCACACCCCGCCGGTGTGCACGTAGGGGCGGCTCCCCGCGCCGTCCTGGAGTGCCTCCGCCGCCGCGCGGTCAATGTCCGCGGTGCTCTCGGTGGCGTCCGCCCCGAGATGGATCACCCCGTCGGCCCGGCGGGCGGCCTCCCGCAGGGCGTCGGTGTCCGTGAGTGCCCCGGTGACGGGGGTGGCGCCCAGCTCCGACACGGTGCGCGCGGCGCGCTCGCTGCGTGCCAGCGCCGTCACCTCGACGCCGTTCCTGATCAGCGCCCGGATGGTGGGGCGGCCGATGTAGCCGGAGCCGCCTGTGATGAAGACCTGCATCGTCCTCACGGTCCTTTCGGATGGCGGCGGGAGATCCGCCGCTCCTCCAACCCTGGCGCCGTGCGGTGGCCGGCGTCCAAGACCTCTTCCGTCGCCAGTGATGCCATCGGAGCATCAGCGCAGGTCAGAGGAGGCGCGCAGGTCGGCTCAGTGCTGGGCGGTGGCGATGTCGGCGAACTCCGGCACCAGCGGGGAGCGGCGATCGGCACTCCAGGCGAGGCAGACCTCGTTGGGGCCGATGTCGTCGATAGGCACATGGGCGACATCGGTATGGGTGTAGTAGACGGCGGTCGACAGCGGAAGGACGAGGACGCCCCCGGTCGTCGCGACGTGTTCCAGCTTCTCCTCGACGGTGCGGAACGCGGTCCGCGGCCCGGCTCCCTCGCCGCGGGCCCGGTCGGGGAGGTCACGCCACTCGGGGACGGCGTCGGGGTCCTGGAGCAGGCGTTCGGCGGCCAGGTCGGCGATACCGATGGACTGCTTGCCCGCCAGGCGGTGGTCGGAGGGCAGGACGGCGACGCGGGGTTCCCGGAAGACGGGGCGCAGCGTCAGACCGCGGTGGTCGACCGGCAGCCGTACGAAGCTGACATCGACAAGGCCCTCGTGCACCGCCTGGACCTGGTTGTCCCACGACGTACGTATCACCTG
This sequence comes from Streptomyces sp. NPDC002018, assembly GCF_042890865.1. Taxonomy (NCBI): domain Bacteria; kingdom Bacillati; phylum Actinomycetota; class Actinomycetes; order Kitasatosporales; family Streptomycetaceae; genus Streptomyces; species Streptomyces sp. NPDC002018. The sequence continues at coordinate 15,007 of NZ_JBIASO010000028.1, read as the reverse complement.
TACGTCCAGCTCGGGATGGCTGGCGGTGAAAGCCCGTACGGCTCCGGTCACGGTGATCCCGGGCATGAACCCGACCGTGAACGTCGATGCCTCGTGCGCGGCCTGCTGGACGCGGCGGCTGAGCGCCTGCGCGGCGGTGAGCAGGGGCCGGGCGTCCTCCAGGAGCTGGCGGCCGGCGGCTGTCAGCTCGGAGGACTGTCTGTTCCTGGTGAGCAGTCGCGCGCGCAGTTCCCCCTCCAGGGCGCGGATCTGCCGGGAAAGCACCGGCTGTGTGATGTGCAGCCGCTCGGCGGCCCGGCCGAAGTGCATCTCCTCGGCCACGGCCACGAAGTAGCGCAGCTTGCGCAGGTCGACATCCACGGCATCTCCCACGGTACGAACACCCTGCCTTCAGGCTAACTGTCCCGTTGTCCCTGGCGGGCGCGACGACAGCTCCTCACGACGCGATAGGGTTACCGGCCAATTCCACGGAAGGACGCGGCATGGGCGCCGGGCGATGGGGAAGATCGCCTGTCGGGGCGTCGGGGCGCGTTCTCGGAGCGTGGCTCCGGGACCGTCCCGTCCGGCTTCGAACGGACCGACGCCGGACGGACTCCGCCGGGGGTGTGGTTTTTGCGTGGTGAGGACGGCGTAGGGGCGGAAGGGCGTGAGCGGGTGCCGCTGAGCGCGGTGGATCCTGATTCGATCGGCGGCTACCAGCTTCTGGACCGGCTCGGGTCCGGTGGCATGGGGGTGGTCTATCTGGCGCGCTCCGCGTCCGGCAGACAGGTGGCGGTCAAGGTCGTGCACGCGCAGTTCGCCCAGAACGAGGAGTTCAGGACCCGCTTCCGGCAGGAGGTGGCGGCGGTCAGACGGGTCAGCGGCGCGTTCACCGCGTCGGTGGTGGACGCGGACCCCGATGCCGGGCTGCCATGGATGGCCACGCTCTACGTGCCCGCTCCCACACTGTCGGACCGGGTGGACGAACGAGGGCCGCTGCCGGCGGTGGAGGTACTGCGGCTGGCCCGGGGACTGGTGGAGGCCCTGGGCGACATTCACCGGGTGGACGTGGTGCACCGTGATCTCAAACCGGCGAACGTGCTGATGGCGCAGGACGGGCCCCGGGTCATCGACTTCGGCATCTCGCGGGCGGTCGACCGCGAGTCGCTCACCTTCACCGGGCACATCATGGGCACACCGCCGTTCATGTCGCCGGAGGCGCTCAGCCGTCCGCGGGAGGTGACCGCGGCCTCGGACATCTTCTCGCTCGGCGCGCTGCTGGTGTACGCGGCCACCGGCCACGGTCCCTTCGACGCCGAGAGCCCCTATCTGACGATGTACCGGGTGGTGCACGAGGAGCCCACCCTCGACCGCGTGGCCCCGTCGCTGCGCGAGGTCGTCGAACGGTGCCTGGACAAGGATCCGTCGGGCCGGCCGGGTCTGGAGGAACTCGCCCGGATGCTGGGCGAGCTGTCCGAGGATGACCTGTGGGCCGACGGTGAGGTCCCGGGTCCCGCGGCCGGGCCGGCTTCGGGTTCCGAGTGGTTACGGCCGCTGCGCGGCAGGGCCTCGGTCGCCCTGGTGGCCGCGGTCAGCGTGGTCGGTCTCGGGGCGGGCGCGCTGATGCTCGCCGACACCACGGACACCGGGAGGACCGCGGCCGATCGTCCGCCGGCCGCACCCACGACGGGCGCCGACGGGCCCTCCCCGGTGCGGGAGGCCGCGCTGCCCAAGGGCTGGCGTCCCTGGGAACTGGCCCTGTCCGATGCGAAGGGTGAGCCCGATGCCTTCACGGACTGCCGCGCGTACGAACTCGCCGTCTACTGCAACGGGGGCGCTTTCCACGCGGCGCGGATCGACGCCGCGTCCGGGCATGTCGACTGGCGTGTCCCGTCGACGGGCCCGGGGGAGTCCACCGGTATCGAGGCGCGGGCAGGGCGCGTTCTGCTGCGCGGGCCCGCCTCCTGGGACGGGTCCCAGAGGGAGGACCTCATCGTCCTGGACGCGGAGACCGGGAAGAACCTCTGGACGAGACGGGCGGTCTTCACCGGAAGGGTGGCGTTCTTCGGCCGCGCGGTGTTCTCCAGCGACGGCATGGAGGACGGTTCGCTCGTCGGACGCGACGCCGCCACCGGCGTCGAGCTGTGGTCGACGCCCTGGCCCGACGGCGGGCTGATCTGCTACCCCCTGGTGTTCGACGACGCGCCGTACGCCGCGTGCTCCGCCACTCCGCAGGAGGGGACCACATTCCTCCGCCTGGACCCGAGGAACGGAACCCCGAAGAAGATCATCCATGTGAAGGGGAACACCACGGCGATCGGGACCGACGGCAGCGATCTGCTCATACTGGTCTCCACCGCCCGGGACGCACCGGCCGAACGGTTCCGTTCCCTGCTGCGCGTCGACGTCCGGACGGGCAGCCGACGGACGGTGAAGCTGCCCGAACAGCCGGTCGGCGCCACGGCGTTGGCCGGAGACCGCCTCTTCTTCGTCCAGGGCACCGGCCGCGTCACGGCGGTCGACACCACCAGTGGCCGGCAGTTGTGGAGTGCGGACACGGCCGTGGACCTGCTGGGACCGCCGACCGCCTCCGAGCGGGAGGGCGCGGTCTATCTGTCGAGCTACAGCGGGCGGTTGGTCGCCCTGGATCTGGGGACGGGCCGCAAGCGGTGGCAGACCTCCGCCATAGGCACCAGTGCCTTCGGCTCGTCGGAGAGAACGGCCCCGATGCGGGCCGGCGGCGCACTCGTCACCAGGGCGAACGGGAGCCTTCGCTCCATCGATCCGCTCCACCCGAACGCCGAACGGCAGCCCGCCGGGGCCGGCTCCTCGCCCCCGGCCGGTCCCGCCGCGGACCGACCACCAAGGAGCCGCTGATCCCACAGCCCACGCCGGCCGGGGGCACCCGGACCCGCCACGCTGCGCGGAGCGCAGCCCAGACCGTGACGGAGCGTGGGCATCACCGAGGATCTCCATGGCCCGGTGGACGGCGTGCGAGGAAGACGAACTCCCGGCCCGGACGGTCGGGAGCACCGCGTACGTCCTCCACCCCACCTCCGCACCCGCTCGCCGCCCGGCTTGCCCCGGGCCGCATCGAGGGACGCCTCGGCGGGATCGACACCCACGACCTCGATCCCACGATCAGCCGGCAGGAGCGCGAACACGCCTGTCCCACAGCCGATGTCCAGGACCCGACGCGCTCCGAACTCATCCACCATGCGGACGTACGCGTCCAGATCGCTGCGATCAGGATCGAGCGGGCCATAGATCGCGGCGAGTCGTGGATGCCGGAAACCCTTGTCGGCCACGCGGCCGAAGCTACGCGGCGCCGACTCTCGCCGACTCTCAGCGGCTACCCGGTTTCGCTGACTCGGTCACGGAGGTGACCGTAGAACCGCGGTGGCGTGCTCCGGCCGCAAACCCTCCCCGGACAGGCCCCTGTGTTCGGCCGGACATCACTCCATCAGGTGATTGAGCTGGGAAGACGGTCCCAACCCGCTTGCGGTACGAGATTCTCGCATTCGATGCGACAGACCGGTCCCGGACATTACCGAAAGCCGCTTTTCGGTTCTTCGGTTTGCACGGTGTGGCCGCCGATATCAGCCGGCACATAAGCCCGGGGTCGGCGGGCGGCTGTGGGGCATGACGTCCGGCCCGTTGCGGTAGCGAGTGGAGGAGACCAAGGCAATGCGTCTTTTGTGGAAGAACGCTGTGACATCCGGCTTTCTCGCGCTGGTGGTGATGGCATCAGGCGCTGGAGCAACGCACGCGGAGCCCGCGACGGACAACGCTTCCGTGGGCCGTACGCACCCAGCCACGCCCGTGACAACTCCGGTTGGCGACAGGACATTCGTCTCGACCACGGTCACGGGCGCGTCGGAAACGACCCTGCGGGTGATTCTGGACGAGCGTTCCCATGGCGCTCCGCTGAAGCTGAGCCGCGCGGAGCGCGAGCGGATCGCCGCGATTGTCGGCGCACCGGTGAGGGGCCGGGAGGCAGCGCAGACCGCCGGGCCCGGCGCCCGGCAGCCGGCGGGACCAGCGGGGAGGAAGAAGGGACCCGCGACCCTGCGCTGCGACAAGAACCCGAGCTGGAGCGACGGGAACGGCACACTGCACGCTCGCTTCAACTGCAAGTACGGCACCATCAACTGGGGTTACAAGATCTCCACGCGGGTGAAGTCCTTCATTACCGGAAACGTCAACGAGAGGGGCGTCTCGTGGTGGAGCAACGGTAAGAGGAAACCGAAGAACGCGGGGCACGTGGTCGGAAAGAGCTACCATTTCCATGGCACTCTCAAGCCCGTCAAGCACGCCGATCGTGTGCAGTTCCAGGACTATATGACCTTCCGGGTCAACATCGGCGGGAGGACCGGCACCGGCTCCATCACCTGGGCGTCGGACGTCAAGGCGAAGAAGTAACGAAGTGGCGCGATGAAACTGACCACCACCTCGGCCCTGAACTGGGCGGAAGACATTCTGCGGCAGCTCGGTGATCCCGTCGGCCACACGCTGGACGTGAGGGTGTCAGACGCCGATCGTGAGCCCGACGTACCCGCTGGCGACACCGCGTTCAGTTCCCGACTGGAAATCCACGGCGACGAAGGGCCCGTCGAGCCGCCCTCCGCTCGTCATCCCGGCTCGGTCGTCGTCGTACTCGCGTTCGACGACGGTTCCTCCACCACCGTGCTTCTGGAGGAGTCCATGACCGATGCCCAAGCCGTGGCTCTGCTGGCTGAGCAGTTGCAGGACAGTGTGCTGGAGCAGACCGGCGGCGCCCCGGTGCCGCCCTGTCCGGGCCACAACCATCCGGCCGTGGCCAAGGTGGTGGACGGCGTGGCCTCCTGGACCTGCCCACAGGACGGCAGCACACGCCCCATCCTTTCCGGTGCCGCCCGATAGATGGGGCGACGGGCAGCAGCGTGCTTCTGGGCGGGACGTGACCAGTTCGACCCGGTCATGTCCCGCCCGGTCATCTTTTCGGCACGCGTCGGCGAGCGGGTGGGACGGCGGCGTGAGACGGCGGCGTGAGACGGCGGCGTGAGACGGCGGAGCCCGGCGCACCCCCCTTCTGACCTGGTCTTCGGTCTCGATCTTGTCGGGGTTGTCGGAGTGTTGTCGGCGTTGTGTCCCGGAGCGGTAACCGGCTGAGGAGGGCGCGGCGGCGGCCTCGTACCCCCTGCTGACGGCTCCGGACACGCCGGAACGTCCTCTACGGGAGAACGACATGATGAAGAAGCACCTCAGGATGACCGCCGCCATCGCCGTGGTCGCGGGAGTGACGTTCCTGACCGCGTGCGACGGTGACGACACCGGCCCCGCGGGTGCGGCCGGCCCCTCGGCCGAGGTGTCGGCCTCCCACGGCCACTCCGACGAGCCGTCGGTCGACGCGGTCGGCACGTACGACCCCGTCAACCGCGGCGACGCGGTCTTCTTCTCCTCCGTGCTCAACGGCGCCAACGAGGTTCCGGCGGCCGGCGGTCCCGCGGTCGGGGACAAGGACGGACACGCCCTGGCCCTGATGCGCATCCAGGGCGACGAAGTCTCCTTCGCCTTCACCTGGAAGGGCATCGGCACGCCCACCGCCGGACACATCCACCAGGGCGGGGCCGGCACCAACGGCGATGTCAAGATCCCCTTCTTCACGAAGAAGCTTCCGGACGGCAAGAACTCCGTCTACGGCACGGTCAAGGTGAGCGACGCCGAACTGCTCAAGAGCCTCAAGGCCGACCCCGGTGCGTTCTACTTCAACCTGCACACCGCCGAGTTCCCCGGGGGCGCCGTGAGGGCGCAGGTGCACAGTCTGCCGCTGCCGGTGAACCTCATCGACGCACTCAAGGGCAACTCCGTGCACTCCGTCGTCACCGGCTCGCAGATCTACGCCTGCACCGAGCAGCCGGGCGGGGACTGGAAGTTCACCCAGGACAACGTGGAGGCCACCCTCGACGGCAACATCGCCCACACCTTCCAGAAGTCGGGTCCGACCGGCCCGCCCCAGTGGATTGCCCCCGACCAGTCCGGCGTCACCGGCAAGGTCCTCCACAAGATTCCGAACGGAGAGGGGAACATTCCCGAGCTGGTGCTGAAGGCCAACCAGATCGGCACGTCCGGCGGTGAATTCTCCTCGACGCGCTTCGTACTGCGGCTGAACACCGTCGGCGGCGTGGCTCCGGCCGGAACATGCGATCCGGCGAAGCAGCCCAAGGCATCGGTCCCCTACAAGGCCGACTACCTCTTCCTGAGCGGCAAGTAGCCGACACACCTGGCGGTGGGGGACAGCTCGACCGACCGTCGGCCGAGGTCAGTTGCCCCTCCGGCACCCCTGCCGGAGGGGCACGGCGCATGGTGTGCCGCGCACGCTGTTCGTCGGGGGCACCCGTACCCCTGTCGGACGGGCTCTCCGCCGGCCCGACAGCGGGAGTCAGCGACGTGGCGTCATGAGGTATGGGCGAGACTCTGGGTTTCGCCGGTGCGGGAGGCGCGCTGGACGGCGTCGATGAGCCGGTGCCGGGTGACGGCGTGCTCGAAGTCGGGGACGGTGTGCGTCCCGTCGCGCAGGTCCCGGGCCAGATCGACGTAGAGCTGTGCCACATTGCGCGCCGTACCGGTCAGCGGGTGCGGCAGGTCCGCGGTGTACGCCGCGGGCACCTCGATCTTCCGGACCGCGGTCGCGTCGCCTCGGGCGCCTTCCAGCGTGAGGTCCGCCACCTGCATATTGCCCCAGGGCGCCGACAGGACGAGGTCGCCTTCGGTTCCGTTGATCTCCCAGCGGTAGTTGAGGCCCCGGGAGGCGCCGCCACGGTAGAAGGCGGAGAGCGCCGCGCCACCGGCCAGCGTGCCGATGACAGCGACCTGGTCCGCCGAGGTCACCGGAAGCACACTGCCGTCCTCGTCGACGCGCACCTGCTTGCGGGCGGTGACCAGGTTGGCGCCCACACCGGTCAACTCACCGAGGGTATGGAAGACCGGGTCAAGGGCGTGCAGGGTGGCGGAGGCCAGCGGCGTGGCGCCATTCGCGTCGTCGAATCGGTACGCGTTGCGATGGGTGTCGACCTCGCCGCCCCAGACATGGCCGGAACCGATCAGTGTCGTTCCGAGGACCGTACCGACATAGCCGTCCTCGATCAGATCGCGCGCGTGCCGGACCTCGGGGGCGTACCGTCCCTGAAGCCCGACGACGGTCCGGACCCCGGCCTCCCGGGCACGCTGGGCCAGGTCGGCGGCCTCGGCCAGATCGGTGCCCAGCGGCCATTCGCTGTAGACCATCTTGCCCGCGTCGAGAGCGTCGGAGATCAGCTTGTGATGCTGGGGCACCTTCACGGACACCACCACGAGGTCGACGCCGGGATGGGCGAGGAGGTCCTGGTGACGGTCGAAGGCGGCCTCCACACCGAATTTCTCGGCCGCGGCATCCGCGCTCTCACGCCGTGTGGTGCTGATCGCACTCAGTTCGTACTCCGGCAGCGCGGCGATCGCGGGAACGTGACTGAGGGAGGCCCATCCCTGGGCGCTTCCTCCGATGATTCCTACGCCGATCTTCTTCATGTCTCTGTCCTCCAGGTGCTGACGGGCTAGGGTATGTGGAACGTATGTTAAAGATCAAAGGAAGATCTGCTGACCAAGGAAGGCGGTCATATGCGGCAGAACGTAACCCATACTGGAATCATCAGTAAAGATAACGCGTATCCGTGGGCGGTCGACTGCCAGTCCCGCTGCGAGCCGTTCGGTGACGACGAGACCCCCACGCTGGCGGTCGTCGAGGCCACACCGGCCACCCGCGCGAGCCTGCGCTGTTGCCCCCATCACCTCTGGTGGATGTCCCCGGGGCGTGATCTGCGGGTTCTCAGCAAGCGCCCGACAACTCACTCGAAGCGACTGAAGACACGACGGCTGTGGGTGTGGGATCGGAGGCAGATCCATCCATGGCGGCAGTGTGAACCCTTTCCCGGGTGTCGCGCCCGGCGATTGCCGGCGGTGGTGGATCACTGGCTACGAAGTTGAGGGACATGCCCCAGTCCCGCTCGCCGGCCTCCCGGGAGGGCATTCTGGAAGTTGACCGAGGGTTGAAATGAGCTATATCCGGGTGCGGGTGCCAGAGTTCCCGGTGATCGGAATTCCGTTCACCAGATGCAGGCCGTGAAGGCGAGGCGTTCGCGGTCGTCCGTGGCCTGGTTGGCGTGGGGACCTGGCCGGTGTTTCCGCTGGTCCGCTACGCCGACCACGCAGGGGACGTGCTCCAGTCAGGGACGGTAGCGCCCGATGGATCGGCTCCACAACGGCAGGATCGTGCAAGCAATCAGGAGCATTCTTCTAACGCCTCTTGCGTCCCGAATGGTTCGATTCAAGAGTCATTCCGCACCGCTGAGCACGGGAGAACATCCATGGCACTCGACTCGTACGTCAGCCTCGGCCGCTCGGGCCTCAAAGTGAGTCCCTTCTGCCTCGGCGCGATGAATTTCGGCGAGGACGGAGGAATGGGTTGCAGCGTCGAGGAGTCCGAGAAGATCCTCCAGACCTACCTCGACCGGGGCGGGAACTTCATCGACACCGCCAACTTCTACACCAACGGTCACTCGGAAGCGATCCTCGGCGACTTCTTCGCCGCTCGCCCCGGGCTGCGCGACCGCCTCGTGCTGGCCACCAAGTTCTTCGGCAACCTGCATCTCGGCGACCCCAACGGCGGCGGCGCCGGACGCAAGGCCATCACCGGGCAGGTGGAGGAGTCCCTGCGTCGCCTGCGCACCGACTCCATCGATCTGTACTGGCTGCACAACTACGACTGGTCCACACCGGTCGAAGAGACCCTGCGTACGCTGGACGATCTCGTCACCGCGGGGAAGATCCGCTACGTCGGTTTCTCGGACACCCCGGCATGGTTCACCTCCAAGGCCCACACCATGGCCCTCCTGCGCGGCTGGACTCCCATCACCGCGCTGCAGATGGAGTACTCCCTTCTGGAGCGCACCATCGAGGGCGAACTGATCCCGCTAGCCCAGGACGCCGGCATGGGTGTCCTGCCGTGGAGCCCGCTCAAGAGCGGCTACCTGTCGGGAAAGTACACGCGGGATCAGACCACTCCGGCCGATGCCAAGCGTGCCGCGGTACTGGGTGCACCCAGCCAGGCACAGTTCAAGGTGATCGACGCGCTGGCGGCCGTCGCCGACGAGATCGGCTCGACGTCCGCGGCCGTGGCCCTGTCCTGGGTGCGGAACCGCCCCGGTGTGAGCTCCACCCTTATCGGTCCCCGCACACTGGAGCACCTGGAGTCCAACCTCGCCGGCCTCGACGTCGAACTCACCGCGCGGCAGACCGCCACGCTGGACGAGGTGTCAGCGCCGACGTTGAACTTTCCCCACGACCTGAACCGCCAAGTCGGCGCCATGCTGAAGTACTCCGGCGCCACGGTCGACGGCGAGAAGAGCCACGTATACCCGCCCCTGCTGCAGAGCACCGATCGGTACTGACACAACGCCGCTTCCCGCGAAGCGGCGGATTGCACCACCTCGCCCCCGCGTTCGAGCCGTAGCGGCGCACCGCCCACGGGGTTTGCCGCTGTGCTCGCTGCTGGACGAGCTGGTTGACATCTGTGCCGCGCCTGACCCATCAGCGCCGTGGGCGGGAGAAGTGGCGAGGCTGTCCGGGGCCCGCGAGGAGGGCTCCACTGATCAGCCCGCGCAGTGTGCCCGCCCAGGTCACCGCCCAGATCAGGACGAGAAGGGTGAACAGGCCCGCTGCGAGCCATCGGAACGCGTCCAGACCGGTGTGGCGGCCCAGCCCTTCCGCGGCCGTCACGCATGTGCCGATCGGGAAGGTGAAGGCCCACCAGGTCATCGAGAAGCGCATGCCGTGCCGGAACGCCCGTGCCACCAGGAGGATGGAAAGGGTCAGCCACAGCAGGGCGAAGCCCGTGACGGGCACCCCGTAGACGACGGCGAAGGCGCGCAGCGCGCGTGCCGAGGAATCGTCGACCGCCGTGGGCGCCACGTCCGCGAGCTGGCCGACCGCTGTGGTCGACTGTCCCAGCGGGCCCAGCACGATGAAGAGCAACGGTGTCAGCGCGACGGGGAGCAGCCCGTGCAGCATGAGTCGGCCGAAGATCAGCGGCAGCAGTGTGAGTGTGGCGAGCAGGCTCAGACCGAACATGGCGTAGCAGCCCAGCAGCAGAGCCTCCCGGGCCTGGCCGGCCGGCAGGTGCGGCACAAGGGCGGGGCCCACAGCCGAGGCGACCATGAGCGGGATGACCGTCAGGATCCAGGCCGGTGACGCGTCGGCAGGTTCCAGCCGGTGCTGGACGAGCATCAGGTAGAGGATCATCGCGGTGACCGCGAGCCCGATCGCCGTTCCCGCGGCGAACAGCACCGCGTCCACGGCGACGGCGGCCGGCTCCCCGAGCACGTCGCGTCCCACCACGAGCGTCGCGCCGCCGACCGACAGCAATGCCATGGGGAAGCATCCGTAGAAGGGGGCGACGGCCGGATCGAGGAGATGGTCGCGCGCCTGGTCGCGATGGCGCGCCCAGTGCCCCGCACGAGCGGTCAGGACGGCGGCGAGCATCAGCACCGACAGGGCCCACACCACCGTGCAGCCCGTCCGCAGTCCCGGGATCCGCTGGGGAAGGGAAGCCCCCGCGCTCGCGACGATCGCCGTCCCCATCACTGCCGCGTACCAGTTCGGGCCCAGATGCCGGACGGTGAACGGCGGGGCCACGTCGGGGGACGGTCGGGTCACATCGGCGCGCGCGGCGACCTGGGCGTAACGAGCGTTGAAGCGCGTGAGGGTAGCCATAATCCCATACTGAATGTTGTATACAATCTAGGCCAGCCCCTCAGTGCCGATTCGGCCAGTGCGATCGCGGAAGGATGTCGTATCTGCGGTTGTTCGGGCACCAGTACCCCAGCGCGGTTCCATCGGGACGGTGTCCGTCCTATGGCTGGATCAGGACCCGTCAGCGGTACGGGGAACGGGTGCGACGCCGAGCCCTTTTCCGGCGACTGACGAGAGGGGGCGGCCTCCGGAGGTGGGGCCGCCCCGGCGTCAGGTGGGGCTGCCCCGGCGTCCGGTCAGGCGGTGGCGAGGAGTTCGAGCGTGTCGATCACGCGGTTCGAGAAGCCCCACTCGTTGTCGTACCAGGCGACCACCTTGACATGGCGGCCGTCGACGCGAGTGAGGGCCGAGTCGAAGATCGACGAGGCCGGATTGCCCGTGATGTCGGACGACACGAGCGGGTCGTCCGAATACTCGAGGACGCCGGCGAGCGGCCCCTCCGCGGCGGCACGGTACGCCGCCAGCACGTCGTCGCGCGTCACGTCACGGGCGACGGTTGTGTTGAGTTCGACGATCGAGCCCACCGGCACCGGCACACGGATCGAGTCCCCCGACAGCTTGCCGTCGAGGTTCGGCAGTACGAGGCCGATCGCCTTGGCGGCGCCCGTCGTGGTCGGCACGATGTTGACTGCGGCGGCGCGGGCGCGCCGGGCGTCGCGGTGCGGACCGTCCTGCAGATTCTGCTCCTGCGTGTAGGCGTGCACCGTCGTCATGAAGCCGTGCTCGATGCCGGCCAGTTCGTCGAGCACCACGGCCAGCGGCGCGAGCGCGTTGGTCGTGCACGAGGCGTTCGAGATGATCGTGTGCACGGCCGGGTCGTACGCGTCGGTGTTGACCCCGAACGCGAGCGTGACATCGGCGCCGTCCGACGGCGCACTGACGAGCACCTTCCTCGCGCCCGCGTCGAGGTGGGCGCGGGCGGCCGTGGCCGCCGTGTAGCGGCCGGTCGCCTCGAGCACGATCTCGACGCCGAGCGCGGCCCACGGCAGCTTCGCCGGTTCGCGCTCGGCGAGCACCGTGATGCGACGGCCGTCTACGACGAGGACGTCCCCGTCGACGGTCACCGGGCGACCGAGCCGGCCGGCCGTCGTGTCGTAGGCGAGCAGCCGCGCCAGGGTCGCGGGCTCCGTGAGGTCGTTGACGGCGACGACCTCGAGGTCGCTGTCGCGTTCGAGCAGCGCGCGCAGCACATTGCGTCCGATGCGGCCGAATCCGTTGATGGCGATGCGAGTCATGAGTGGTGTCCCTTCCGTTTCTCCACCAGGTTCGCGCGTGGCATCCGGCCGTGGCAGCGGCGTGAGTGCCATGGTTCGAAAGGATCACGCCACGGGGCGGGCTACTGGCGTTACTCGCCCTGGGCGAAGGTGCGGCGGTACTCGCTCGGTGTGGTGCCGAGGATGCGCTGGAAGTGCAGCCGCAGATTCGTACCGGTTCCGAGACCGACGTCGGCGGCGATCTGCTCGACGCTCCGCTCGGAACGTTCGAGCAGCTCACGGGCCACGTCGATGCGGGCGCGCATGACCCACTGCATCGGTGTGTACCCGGTGTCGTCGACGAAGCGCCGTGAGAAGGTGCGCGGCGACACCGCCGCGTGCCGGGCGAGCACCTCAAGGGTGAGGGGCTCGCCGAGCCGGTGCAGCGCCCACTCGCGGGTGGCGGCGAACCGCTCACCGAGCGGTTCGGGCACGCTGCGCGGCACGTACTGCGCCTGACCGCCGCTGCGGTAGGGGGCCGCGACCAGACGCCTGGCCGCGTGGTTCGACGCGGCCACCCCGAGGTCGCCGCGCAGAATGTGCAGGCACAGGTCGATGCCCGAGGCGGCGCCGGCCGAGGTCAGCACGCTGCCCTCGTCGACGAAGAGAACGTTCTCGTCGACCTGAACGCGTGGATGCTTCGCCGCGAGCGCCCTTGTGTAATGCCAGTGCGTGGTGGCGCGCTTGCCGTCGAGCAGGCCCGTGGCGGCGAGTGCGAAGGCGCCCGTCGAGATGGCGGCGAGCCGCGCGCCCCGATCGTGGGCGGCGATCAGCGCGTCAACGACGGCCTGTGGCGGGTCGTCGCGGTCCGGGAACCGGTAGCCGGGGATGAAGACGATGTCGGCCCACGCGAGCGTGTCGAGGCCGTGGGCGACGTGGTACGACAGACCGTCACCGCCGGTCACGAGACCGGGCACCGCGCCGCACACCCGTACCTCGTACGGCATGCTCGCGCGGGTCGTGAACACCTGCGCGGGAATGCCGACATCGAGCGGCTTCGCACCCTCGAGCACAAGGACGGCGACACGATGCAGGCGGGAGGCTGACACGGGGAACAGGATATGCGGGGGTGGCGGGGGTGCGGTTCTGCTACGCCGACTGCTCAACCACCGAAGGGGCGAGTGCCCGCATGTTCCCGTGGCGGCGGGCGAGCCGTGGCGGTCGGCGTCGGCGTCGGCGTCGGCGTCGGCATCGGAATCGGTGTCGGGATTGGTGTCGGTGTCGGTGTAGGGCGCGAGAGCAGGCACGAAGGCGGTTGCGTTCTGCTACCAGGGGCGGGTGATGGTGCTGGTGTCGAGGGTGACGGAGCCGTCGCGGGCGAGGGTTTGGCCGCTGACGCTGGCGCCGGCATTGAGGGTGATCGAGGTGAGTGCGAGGATCCTGCCGCTCAGGGCGGTGTCGGAGCCGAGGGTCGCGGAGGTTCCGATCAGCCAGAGGATGTTGCGGGCGGTGGCGCCGTTGGTCAGGAGCACGGTTCCGGCGGTTGCCGTGGTGAGGGTTGTGGGGATCTGGAAGGTCCAGGTGGCGTTGCGGTTGCCCTGGGCGTCGAGGGTGAGGGTGCCGGTGAGGCCGATGGGGGATGTGGCGTTGTAGACGCCGGGGGTCAGGGTCTGGCCGCCCAGGTCTCCGGAGATGGCAGCGTCGGGGGGCAGGGCGGCGGCCTGGTCGTATGTGGCGACGAGGTCGGCCTGGGCCTCGAGGGCCTCGGTGTCGGCGGCGTGAATGGCGCCGTTGACCTGGCCGGGCGGGAATCCGCCGACGGACGCTCCGGGGCTCACTCCGAGGTCGCCGGTGACGATGGTGGGTCCGGTGTTGGTGACTGATTGTCCGGCCAGTACCGCGAAGAGCCCGAGGTAGGTGTAGGCATCGGCGGCGGTGGTGGTGCCGCCGAGGGTGGTGACGGAGAGGTCGGTCGTGCCGAGTTCGCCGGCGGGTACGAGGGCGTCGATCTCGGTGTCGGACGCGATCCGGTAGGAGGTGACGGGGGTGCCGCCGAAGGTGACGTCGGTGGTGTAGGAGAGGGCGGTTCCGGTGATCACGACGAGATTGCCGCCGTTGACCGGGCCCGAGTCGAGGGTGACGGCGGTGACGGAGGGCGGGTCGAGGTAGGTGTAGGTGGCTCCGCCGGCGGTTCCGCCCGGGGTGTGCACGGTGACCGCGACGGGACCCGCTGTGGCGGCTGCGGGGGCGGTCACGGTGAGCTGGCCGTCGGAGTCGGCGGTGAACGCGGCGGTCTGGGCCCCGAAGCGGACTTCGTTGGTGGTGGAGAGGCCGCGGCCGGTGAGAGTAACGGTGTTGCCGCCGGCGAGGGGGCCCGCGGGGGGCGGGGTGAGGCGGAAGGAGGGCGGCGGCAGGTAGTAGAAGGAGCCGACGGTCGCTGTCCCCCCGGGAGTGGTGACCGAGACCGGGACCGGGCCGTTGCCGGAGGGGGTGACGGTAGCGGTGGTGGTGTCGCTGAGAACGGTGAAGCTGGTGGCCCGGCGGGGTCCGTAGCGTACGTCGGTGGTCCCGGTGAAGTGGGTGCCGGTGAGGGTGACGTCGTCGCCCCCGCCGGTCGATCCCTGGTTCGGTTGGACCGGCATGGGGGCGCTCCCTGAGTCCATCGGGTCGACGGGGAGAGCCAGTTCGGCGCGGCCCTTGCGTCGACCACCACGGCTGATTAGTTGCACGCAGTAGCCCATCGGGCTTGTGGCTGTGGCAATGAGCTGGGTCAGGTTTCACCCGAATGGATGAGGCGAGGCCCGTTGGCTGTGGCGGTGGCCCAGCCGGAAGAGAGGGAAGAAAAGGCGGAAGCCAGGGCTGTTGCCAAACCGAGGCCGGAAGCCGAACCCACGTCGGCCTGTCGGGCTGCCTGTCTGTGTTGGTGTGTTGGTGTGTTGTTAGGTGGTGGGTGGGGTGGTGGGTGGTTGGTTGATGTGGGTGGTGAGGGCGTGGGCGAGGGCGGTGAGGGT
>NZ_JBIASO010000027.1:70398-80998 GCF_042890865.1 Streptomyces sp. NPDC002018 | reverse complement strand
CGGGGGGCGTTCACATTGGGCGCCGCACCGCCGGGGGGGGGGGGGGGGGCCCCCCCCCCCTGGGGGGGGGGGGGGGGGGGTGGGGGGGGGGGGGGGGGGGGGGGGGGGGTTGGGGGGGGGGGGGGGGGTGCGTCCGGGCGGGCCGTGAGCCGCCCGGACGCACCGTCAACCGCGTGCCGCGTACGAGGTGGCGCGTATCAGCAGAGGGCGACGCTGATGTTGCTGGTGCCCGGCTGGTCCAGGTCCTTGCCGGGGGCGGCGCTCTCCATCTCCTGGAGGCCCAGGGGGGACTCGGCGTGCGCCTCGACCTCGGCCTCGGTCTCGGCCGGCTCGGCGGACTCGTTCGTGGGCTCGGTGTTCTCGGCCATGGTGTCTCCTCGTGTAGGCGAACCGTGTCCCGGCGACGGGGGTGCGCCGGCAGCACAGAAGCTAGGACAGGCCGATTCACAGATGCCCAAAGGGCGGTATGCGTCCGGTATCCCCGCATACCAGAGGGGTGGGGCGGGACGAGGAGCCGCGTGGAACCGGCCACCGCCGGGTGCCTCTTGCGTCGGCCCTAGCGGAGATTAATGATGTACCCGAACCTATTCATTTCAGCTTATGGCGGCTGAGCCGGCGTGGCCGCCGTGTGCTCCCACGCCGCCGGCCGCTGACACGCCGCCTCTACCCCAGGGGGTACGAACGTGATGAACGGCATCGCCGAACCGCGGACCGGCGGCATACGGTTCTCCGTCCTCGGCCCGCTCTCGGTCCATCTGGGCCGACAGGCCCTCCCTCTCGGCCCGTTGAAGCAGCGTCTGCTCCTGGCGATGCTGCTGTGCCGGCCGAACAAGCCGGTGTCCGTCGACGCCCTGACGGACGCGCTCTGGGCCGATATGCCGCCCCGCACGGCCCGCAAGAACCTCCAGGTCTATGTGTCGGCCCTGCGCAAGCTCCTGGACGACGCGGGAATCAGGGACCGGCTCGCGCACCAGGCCGGCGGCTATGTGCTGCGGGTGGGCGACGACGAGCTGGACACGCTGCGCTGCCACCGCCTCGTGGAGGCGGGCAGGGACGCGCTGCGCCACGGCGCCGCCGCGCCCGCCGCCCGGCTGCTGCGGGAGGCACTCGACCTCTGGAGCGGGCCCGCCCTGCCCGAACTCCTCTGCTCCCGGGCGATCCTGGACGAGACCGAGCGTCTGAACAGCCGCTATCTCCAGTTGTACGAGGACTGGGCCGAGGCCGAGCTGAGCCTCGGCAACGCCCCCCGTATCGCCGAGACCGTCGCCGATCTCGTCGAACAGCATCCGCTGCGGGAACGGCTGCGGGCGGTCCAGATGAACGCGCTGTGCCGGCTGGGCCGGCAGACCGAGGCCTTCGCCGTGTACGAGGCGCTGCGCCAGCTCCTCGCCTCCGAACTGGGACTCCAGCCGAGTCCGTCGCTCCAGGCGCTGTACCGCTCCCTGCTCGACGGCTGTCCGGGCGGCGCCGGTGCCCCGCCGGACCCCGGCGCGCCCGTCACCGGATCCGCGCGGCGGGACCTGCGCTCCCTTCTGCCGCGGAATCCGGCGGACTTCACCGGCCGCCACGACCAGGTACGCGAACTGATGGCACTGCTCGCCCACGGCGGCGCGCAACGGCGGGTCGCGGTCCTCACCGGGCCGGTCGGCATGGGCAAGACCGAGACGGCCGTCCATGTCGCCCACCGGCTCGCCGACGCGTTCCCCGACGGCCGCCTGCTGGTGCGGATGCGGGACGGCGCGGGGGTCCCCCGGCCCTGGCCCGCCGTGCTGGCCGAACTCGCCCGGCTCGTCGGTCTCGCCCTCCCGGTGCCGGACACGGAGTGGGCCGACCACACCGACGTGGCCGGGGCCGGGGCCGACGGTGCCGACGAGGCCGCCGGCGTGTGGCGGGCCTGGCTGGCGCACCGAAGACTGCTGCTCCTGCTGGACGACGCCGCCGCCGAGGCCGATGTCCGGCCCCTCCTCCCGGACGCGGGGGCGAGCGCCGTGGTGATCACCGCCCGCTCCCAGCTGGGCGGACTCGCCCCGGCCCACCGGATGGGTCTGGCCCCCTTCTCCCTGGACGAGGCCCTCGATCTGCTGGCGGGCATCATCGGGCCCGAGCGGCTGAGCACCGACCGGGGCGCCGCGGAGCGCATCGTCGCGGCCACGGGCATGCTGCCCCTCGCCGTCCGGGTGAGCGGGCTGAAGCTGGCCGTGCTGCGCCATCTCCCGCTCGGCGAGTACGCGGCGCGGCTGGCCGACGAACACACCCTGCTCGACGAACTCACCGCGGGGGACATGGACGTACGTCCCCGGCTGTCGAAGTGCTGGAGCGATCTGCCCGAGGCGAGCAGAACCGTACTGTGCCGGCTCGGGACCCTTCCGGGGCCCGCCTTCACCCTGCACGAGGCCGCGACCGTACTCGCCCATGGCCAGGACCAGGCCCGCAGGGAGCTGGAGTCCCTGATGGACGCCGGGATGATCGCCCTGCCGGACAGTGAGGTCACCGCGCACGCGGTGCTCTACGAACTCCCGCGTCTGCTGCACGTCTACGCGCGCCAGCAGTCCCTCGCCGGTCCCACGGGACCCCGTCACGCGATGGCCTGAGCGGGCGTCCGGCCGGCCTGCCCTCCGTCCCGCCAACCGCCAACCGCCAACCACCGACTGCCGACTGCCGACTGCCGACTGCCGACCACCGGCCGCCGACCGCCGACCGCCGACCGCCGACCGCCGACCTGCGGCTTTACCGATTACCAGGCGTCTGTGACCAGGGTTCCGAACCCCTCGCCCGGAGACTTTCCGTACACCGGCTTTCCGTACACCGCGGCCCGCCGCCGTACACCGCCGGGAGAGGAGTAACCGCCGTGGAGCTCGCCGAGCTGATGAGCCTGCGCCCGCTGCCGGGCGCGGGACTGCTGCTGAACCTCACCCGCCGCTGCCCGCTGCACTGCGCCCACTGCTCCTCCTCGTCCACCATGGAGTCCGAGGAGCCGGACGGCGAAGGGCTGCTGCGCTTCGTCGGCACCTTCCGCGCGCAGGACCGCCCCGACGTGCTGATGATGTCCGGCGGCGAACCCCTGCTGCGGCCGGACCTGGTGGCGGCTCTGGCCACCCGTGCCCGTCGGGCCGGGACCCGCTCCGCGCTGCTGACCGGGGCGTTCTTCGCGGCGGACAGCGACGCCCGGGACACCCCGATCCCGGCGAGGATCCTGCGCGCGATCACCGCGGTCGACCACTTCTCGGTGAGCGTGGACGCCTTCCACGAACGGGAGGTCCCGCGCCGGGCCGTCTTCCGTACGGTACGGCGGGTGCTGGACGCCGGGGTGCCGGCCAGTCTCCATCTCGTCGGCTCGGGGGCGGACGATCCGTATCTCACCGACCTTGTCTCCGACGTCCGGCGGACCTTCGCGGACCGGGTGCCGATGCTGGTCAACACCGTGCGGTCGGTGGGCCGCGCGGCGTCCTGGGCCACCGCCCGACCCGCGGCGCCCGACCCGGAGCGCGCGCTCCCCTGCTCCATGGCGGCCTGGCCCGTCGTCGCCCATGACGGAACAGTCCTCGCCTGCTGCAACCAGCGGACGGTGGACACCCGCCCGCCGCCCGCCCATCTGACGCTGGGTCATATCTCCGAGGACACCTGGCCCCTGATCCGGGAACGGTCGTCCTCCTCACCGGTGCTGCGGATGATCAGAACGGTGGGCCCGGCCAATCTGCTCCACAGGGCCGCGCCCGGCGCCCCGGCCGAGGGCTACTGCGCGGGATGCCGGCGGCTCGGGGAGCGTCCGGAGGCCCTCGCCACCGCGGACAGGATCGCGTCCGGGGCCGCGGGCGCCCTGCTCGACCGGCACGCGGCCCGTCTCCAGAGCGACGCGGGCCCGGTCACGCTCGTACGCCGCCACGGCAGCGCGGGCCACGCCGGTCTGGTCGCGCTCGTTCCGGCCACGGCGGGTCCGGCGCCCGGAAGCCCGGCGGTCCCGGGCACCGCCTCTGCCTCCGCCTCATCTGCCTCCGGCTCCGGCTCCGGTGCGCGGTACGGGAGTTCACGGCCGGAGGCACCACGATGAGCGCGCCCGCGCACCTGGACCCCGGCACAAGCCCCGGTACGAGCCCCGGCGTGCTCGCAGGACGGGCACTGCGCACCGGGCTCGCCCTCGCCGCTCCCGCGCTCGGGGCGTCGACCGCCCGGCTGTGGCGCGCCCCCGGACTCCGCGAGCGGTACACCGGATACGTACGGGCGATGCACGGGGTGATCCGGGCCTCGGTGCCGCTGATGGAACGCGCCGCCGCACGCTGCGCCGAACTCGGTCCGCGCGACCGGACCGCCGCGCCCCTGGAAAGCTACCTCCGGGAGCACATCGAGGAGGAGCGCGGGCACGACGACTGGCTGCTCGCCGACTTCGCCGCCCTCGGCGGCGACCCCGGAAGCCTGACCACCGAGCTGCCCCCGCCCGCCGTCGCCCGTCTCGTGGGCGCGCAGCAGTACTGGATCGAGTACCACCACCCGGTCACCCTGCTCGGTTACATCGCGGCTCTGGAGGCCAACGCTCCCGCGCCCTGGCTGGCGGACCACATCGTGGCGGCGGCCGGTCTGCCGCCGGAGGCCGTCACCACCGTCCGCGAGCACGCCGCTCTGGACGCCGGGCACGCGGGGGCGGTCTTCGCGCTGCTCGACCGGCTCCCGCTCGGCCCTGCGGGGAGTTCCGCCGTCACCGTCAGCGGACTGCACACCGTGCACGCCCTCATCGAACTGTTCGACCGCGTCGACCGTGACGCGGGCACCGCACCGCGCCCGTACGGCCCCACGCCAGGAACGGACACGTCATGAACGAGCCCGAAGGCCATCTCCCCCACCACGTCGCCCCCGACCCGCTGACCTCTCTGGAGGAGCACGGCTTCCCGCTCACCGAACTCACCGACGAACAGCGCCAGGTGCTGGGCGATCTCACTCCGGCCGAGGTCTTCCTGCTCCTGGACATCAAGGCACGCCTCGACGAGGTGGGGCCCGAGGTCCAGGCACACAGCGAGATCGCCGGCGGGGCCCTCTTCTGACGTCCCGCTCCCCTCCGGCGTCCGTCCCCGGGCTCTCCCCCGGGGTCCGCTTCCGGGGTCCGCTTCCGAGGTCTCCTTCCCGACGTGTCACCCGATCCGCCCCTCCCGGGCTGAAAGGACAATGATCCATGCGGTGTGCCTCGTGCGAGGGCCTGCTGCCGCCGAGCGCGCGGTTCTGCCCGCTCTGCGGAACGACCGTCGCCGCACGCCCGGCCGTCCCGGCCGAGGAGCGCAGGACGGTGACCGTCGTCTTCTGCGATCTCGTCGGCTCGACGGCGCTGTCGGGGGCCCTGGACCCCGAGGCGCTGCGCGCCGTGACCCTCCGGTACTTCGAGCTGATGCGGACACGGCTGGAGGAGTTCGGCGGCACCGTGGAGAAGTTCATCGGGGACGCGGTGATGGCCGTCTTCGGCATCCCCGAGATGCACGAGGACGACGCCCTGCGGGCGCTCACCGCCGCGCTCGCCATGCTGGACGCGGTGGAGGAGCTGAACGACTCGGAACTGGAACCCTCACTGGGCATCCGGCTCCAGGTCAGGATCGGCGTCAACTCGGGTTCCGTGGTGAGCGGTACGGATGTCAGCGCCCGCCAGGCCCTCGTGTCCGGCGAGACCGTCAATATCGCCGCCCGTCTGGAACAGCACGCCCCGCCCGGTGAGATTCTGATCGGCCCGGAGACCCGGCTCGCGGCCGGGGCGGGCGCGCGGACGGAGCGCGTGGGTCCGCTGACGCTGAAGGGCAAGGACGGCCCCTTCACCGCCTACCGGCTGACCGGTATCGGGGAGGACGCGCCGGAGCTGCTGCGCCGCTTCGACGTGCCCTTCGTCGGCCGCGACCGGGAGCTGACGGAACTCGGGTTCGCGCTCGCCGATGTGTCCGACGGCCATGGCTCGTACCTGGTCACCGTCTACGGCGAGGCGGGCATGGGCAAGACACGGCTGCTGCACGAGTGGCGCGAGCGCGCCGCGTCGTCCGTCGTCTTCGGCTCGGGACGCTGCCGCTCCTACGGCGACCACGGCAGCCTCGCCCCGCTGGCCGAGGCGGTCACCGCGCTGCTGGACCGGGCCGCCGGGGACGGATCCGGGACGGGCACGGCCGCCGGGGAACGCCCCGTCGACCTGTCCGATCCCGCTGAACGCGCCGTGTGGAGCGCCGCGCTGGAGGTTCTCGAAGCCGGTCTGCTGAAGGACGGCACTCCCAACCCCTCGGTCGGTGAGACCTGTGCCGCCGTCGTCAGTGTGCTGACCCTTCTCTCGCGCCGGCGGACCGTCGTCGTGATGGTGGACGACTGCCACTGGGCGAGCGATCTGCTGCTGGACGTGCTCGACCGGCTGATCGGGGAACTGGACCCGTCCGCCGTGCTGTTCGTCTGTCTGGCCCGTCCCGAACTGCTCGACCGGCGGCCCGGCTGGGGAAGCGGCAGGATGCGCTCCCGCGCCCTGATGCTGCCCCGGCTGACGGCGGCCGAGGCCGAGACGGTCGCTCTCGCGCTGACCGAGGTGAGCGCGCACTGGGCGGGCGAGGACGGCGCAGTGGTCCCCGCCCGGGTCCTGGAGGCCGCCGGCGGCAATCCGTTCTATCTGGAGCAGCTTCTCACCAGCGTCTCCGAGCCGGAGTCCGCGTACGGGGCCGACGGCCGCGGCGAACTGCCGCCCACCCTCCAGGCGCTGCTCGGGGCGCGGATCGACGCGCTCGGCGGGCCCGAGCGCGCCGCGCTCGACCTCGCGGCCGTCGTGGGACGGGAGTTCACCGCCGACGAACTGGCCGCGCTCGCCGCCGTCTGTCGCGAGGGCGCGCCCGGCGGCCCGCTGCACCACGGCGCGGACGGCGCCGGCGGGGGCGCGGCGGACCCGGACGGCCGTCAGGAGGAGCCCGTACGGGCGGCGCTGAGCCGGCTGAGCCGGCGCCGGCTGGTCCAGCCGGTGGGGCGGACCACCACCGGAAGCGCCCCGCTGCGGTTCAGCAGTGTCCTCGTGCACGAGATCACCTACGAGTCCATGGCCAAGCGGGTGCGGGCCGAGCGGCACGAACGCGCCGCCGATGTGCTGCTGGCCCGGACGGGCGGGCCGAGCGGCCCCGCTCCCGGGCTCCCGGCTCCCGAACGGCCGGTTCCCGAACGCGACGCGGCCGTGGCGGGCCATCTGGAGCGCGCCTTCCGCTACCGCGCGGAGCTGGGCGTACTCGACGCCCGTACGGGGCGGCTGCGCCGCCGCGCCGCCCGGCTGCTCATCGGGGCCGGCTCCCAGGCGCTCGCCCGGTCCGACCTCTCCTGGGCGGGCACGCTTCTCGCACGGGCGGTGGAGCTCGCGACGGACTCGGAGCCCGAATGGGCCGAGGCGGCGCGGCGCCTGGGCGAGGTACGGCTCGCCACCGGCCAGGTCGAGGAGGGCCGGGGCCTGCTGCTCGCCGTGCTCGACGGCCGGAGGGGCGCCGACGGAAGCAACGGAAGCAAGGGGATTGACGGGAACGACTGGGGCGACGGGAACGACTGGGACGACTCCGCCGTCGAAGCGGCCCACGCGCGGCTCGCGCTGGCCGCCGCACCGCCCGCGGACGTGCCCGGCGACATCGCCGCGACGGCCCGGCTCACCCTGCCGGTGTTCGAGCGCGCCGGTGATGAGCTGGGCCAGGCCAGGGCGTGCATCCGGATGGCGCAGGAACGCCAGCTCCAGGGCCGCCACGGCCAGGCCGACGCCCTGCTCACCCGGGCCCTGGACCACGCGGTACGCCGTGACGCGGAACCTGAACGCGCCCTGGCGCTCGG
Organism: Streptomyces sp. NPDC002018; assembly: GCF_042890865.1. Lineage (NCBI taxonomy): Bacteria > Bacillati > Actinomycetota > Actinomycetes > Kitasatosporales > Streptomycetaceae > Streptomyces > Streptomyces sp. NPDC002018. Next base: position 73,201 of record NZ_JBIASO010000027.1, on the reverse strand, counting down.
CGCCATCGGGGTCTCGCTGTGGCGGGGACCCGAGCCGGTGCCCACGGCCCTGGCGCGCGGTTCCGGCCTGCTGGCCGAACACGGCGGCCCCCGGCCGACCGTACGCCTGACGCTCAACTGCCCGCTCGCGGTCCTGGTCGCCCTGCGGGAGCGGTGGGACGAGGCGCGTGCCCGGATCGCCGACGCCCGCCGGATCGCCGCCGAACTCGGCTATGCCGAGGGCCGTGTCGTGGTCCCCGTCTTCGCCGCGGCGGTGGAGTCGCTCGCGGGCCGGGGCGAACCGGCGCTCGAACTGCTGGACGAGGCGGCGGAGGCGGCACGCGAGCTGGGGGCCGGCGGACTGCTCGGAACGGTGACCCGTGAGGCGGCGAGGGTGCTGCTGGACGCGGGCCGCGTCGACGAGGCCGAGGAACGCCTCGCCGCGCACTCCGCCACCGCGGCGGGCGTGACGCCCGGCGAGGCCGCCGCGGCCACCGCCGGGCTGCCCCGCTCCGACGGGGCCGACCTCTACGGCGTCCTCGCCCGGATCTCCGCCGCACGGGAGCGCGCCGACGAGGCCCTCGCCCTGGCGGCACACGCGGTGAGCGCCGCCGGCGCGACGGACTCCCCGGTCGTCCAGGCGGTCGCGCTGCTCGACCGCGCCGAGGTCCTGGGGCGGTTCGGCCGGCGCGGGGAGGCGCGGGTGGCCGCGGAGCTGGCACGCGGACGGTTCGAGACGAAGAAACACCTGCCCGGTCTGCGCCGGGCCGCGCGCGCGGTGGAGTCGGTATGAGCGACGACTACGGCAAAGACGCCACGAAGCCCGACCATGCAAACAGCACAGACACCACAGACACCACAGACACCGCAGAAAGCCCGGACGGTCCGAACAGCACGGCGAACCCGGACAGCCCGGCGAACCCGGCCGGCACGGCCGGCACGGCCGGCACGGCCGGTCCGGAGCGAACCGCCGACGCTCCCGGCGCCCGTGTCACCGCCGACCCCGCCGAGTACGCCGGAGCCCCCGGCGGCGGGCCGGCCGGCGGTGGGGGAACGGCACGCCGCCCCGGCCTGGTCTGGAGCCTGCGCGGTGAGGGCCCGCAGGACGTCCGGGTCACCGCCGACGCCCCGGCCATGCCCGAGCCGGCCGCCTGGGCCGGTGCCCGCGGGCGCGGGATCAAGGTGTGTGTCGTCGACTCCGGGGTGGAGCGGGACCATCCGCTGATCGGCCCGCTCGCCGGCGCCTGGGCCGTCGTCCAGGGCCCCGACGGGATCACCGTGGAGCCCACCGACACCGGGGACGCCTGCGGACACGGCACGGCCTGCGCGGGGATCATCCGCGCCACGGCGCCCGACTGCGAGCTGTACAGCGTCCGGGTGCTGGGCAAGGGATTCTCCGGCACCGGCGACATCATGCTCGCCGGTCTGCGCTGGGCCGTCCGCCAGGGCTTCGACGTGATCAATCTGAGCCTGTCCACCACCCGGACGCGGTTCGCGCCCGAACTGCACGCGCTCGCCGACGAGGCGTACTTCCGCAGGACCGTGATCGTGGCCTCGGCCCACAACACACCGGTGGAGAGCTTCCCCTGGCGGTTCGCCTCCGTGATCTCGGTCGGCAGCCACCGGGAGAACGACCCGGACCTCTATCTGTACAACCCGCGCCCACCCGTGGAGTTCTTCGCCCCGGGACAGGACGTACAGGTGGCCTGGCTCGGCGGCACGACGATGCGGACGACCGGCAACAGCTTCGCCACGCCGTATGTCGCCGGTCTGTGCGCGCGCATCCTCTCCGAGCACCGCCGGATGACCACCTTTCAGCTCAAGACCGCTCTCTACCTTTCAGCAGCAAACGTCGAAGTCGCCGCCAGGGGTGCCCAGTGAGGGACAGCAGGGACAGCAGTGCAGGAAACGAGTCCACCGTGTCCGCCGTCGATCCGCTCGCCGGGGAGCTTCTCCGGTCCGTGGTGGAAGTGGCGCGGGCCATCTTCGGAGCCGAGGCGAGTTCGGTGTTCCTGCTGGACGAGGCCGCGCACGAACTGGTCTTCCAGGCGGTCTCCGGACGCGGGGAGGCGTTCCTGGTCGGACGGCGCTTCCCGGCCGACAGCGGTATCGCCGGCTGGGTCGTCACCTCCGGCGAGCCGATGATCGTGGCCGATCTGTCGCGCAACACCGCGTTCGACCGCGACTTCGCGCAGTCGACGGAGTTCGTGCCCGACGCGCTGATGGCGGCGCCCCTGATCCACGGCGACCGGGTCCTCGGCGTGCTGGAAGTACTCGACCCCGCGCCGCAGGCCCGTTCCAGTCTGGGCGAACTCGATCTGCTCGCCCTCTTCGCCCGGCAGGCCGCCACGGCGCTGCGGATGGCGGACGACCGCCGCGACCGCGACACCGCGCGCGCCGCGGCCCCCGGCTCCTCGGCGGAGCTGGCGGACGGCCCCAGGAGCCGGGCGCTGCATCTGCTGGAGGACCTGCGGAGCGTCCTCCAGTCGCCCGTCTGACGACGGACGGCCCTCCAAGCCTCCGGCTCCGGATCCCCGGTGCCGGTCCCGCCAACGAAACGAAGGAGGTGAACACCATGAAGAAGACCGGAACCCTCAAGAAGATCACGGTACGCGTTGCCGGCCCCGTCCGTCTGACGGCCGCCGCCAGCGCCATCTACGGCAACACCTGTGACCCGGGTCAGCCCACCTTCCCGCCGCTGTTCCCGCACTGATCCGCCGGGGGGGGGGGGGGGGGGGCCCCCCCCCCCGCCCCCCCCCCCCCCCCCCCCCCCCCCCCCCCCCCCCCCCCGCGCGCGGCCACCTGCCCGCCGGGCCACCGCACG
>NZ_JBIASO010000027.1:0-70388 GCF_042890865.1 Streptomyces sp. NPDC002018 | reverse complement strand
CCCCATAACACATAAAAACTTTTCCCGCGGGACCCCCCCCCCCCCCCCCCGCGCCCCCGCCGGGCGGGGGGGGGGGGGCCCCCCCCCCCCGCCGGGGCCCCCACCCCCCGATCGCCGAAGGAACCCGCCATGAGTGGCACTGTCGAGTACGGTCCCGGCGAGGTCGATCTCGACCTGCCGGTCACCGTGCATCCGCTGGTCTATCTCGACGAGGGCGAGACGACCACACTGGGACGTCCGGACATCGACGCGTATGTGATCCTGCCGTCCGACGGGGCGGAGCTGGTGCGCCGTCTCGCCGCCGGGGACACCCCCCGCGAGGCCGCCCGGTGGTACGAGACGACCTACGGCGAGGAAGCCGATGTCGCCGGACTCGTCGCCGAGCTGGGCGAGATGGGCCTGATGCGGCTGCCGGCCGGGGGCCCCGGTGAGCCGGGCCGGGACGGCCCGGGTCCGGCCGCCGGGGCGCGGGCGGACGAGGGGCCTGTACGCTGGCAGCGGTTCGGGAAGGCCGTCTTCTCCCCGCCGGCCGCGGCGGTGTACGCCCTGCTGTTCGCCGCCGCCGTCACCGCCGCCGTACTGCGCACGGATCTCGCGCCGCACTACCGGCACATCTTCTTCTCCGAGTACTACACCGTGGTCGAACTCGGCCTGTTCGTCGGCCAGGTGCCGCTCATGCTCGTGCACGAGGCGGCCCACGCGCTGGCCGGCCGCCGGCTCGGTCTGCGGACCCGTCTGTCGATCGGGCGCCGTCTGTACTTCGTGGTGCTGGAGACCTCGATGGACGGCCTGGTCGTCGTCGAACGCGGCAAGAGATATCTGCCGATGCTCGCCGGGCTGGGCGCCGACGCCGTGATCTGGGCGGCGCTGGTCCTCGTCGCCGCGGGCACCCGGGAGTCCGACGGGAGTTTCTCCGCGCTCGGCAGGGTCTGTCTCGCGCTGGCCTTCAGCACCGTCCTGCGCATGGTCTGGCAGATGTACTTCTATCTGCGCACCGATGTCTACTACCTGGTCACCACGGTGCTGGGCTGCACCGATCTGCACGGCACCTCCGTACAGGTGATGAAGAACCGCTACCACCGGCTGCGCGGCAGAGCGGAACGGCTGGTCGACGAGTCGGTCTTCAGCCCCGCCGACCGGAAGGCGGCCCAGTGGTACAGCTGGCTGATGGTCATCGGTTACGCGGTGATGCTCACCAGTCTGGTGGTGGCCGGGCTGCCCCTGGCGTACCAGTTCCTCACCGGCGTCCTCGGCCGGCTGACCGGCGACGCCGCGCCCGCGGAGCTGGCCGACTCGGCCACGCTCGTGGCGCTCAACGTCATCCAGTTCGGCATCGTGGGCGTGCTGGCCGTACGCGCCCGGCGGGCCAGGAAGTCGACGCCCCGTCATGTCAGCGAGTAGGAGAGCAGCCGTGTCCGACGCACCGCACCAGTGGATCCGCGCCCGCCATCGGCACGACCGGCGCCGGCTGCTCGCCGCCGGGGCCGAGGTGCCGGTGCTCGCGGTCCTCGACGCGCACCGGCGGCTGCGCGGCCCCTACTCGGCGGGCGGGGCCCTGCTGCGCGCGGTGGTGCCCGGGGCGCTGCGGGACCGGCCCGCCCTGGTCGCCGCCCATGAGACGGAGATCCTCGCGCTCACCCCGGAACTGCGTGGCGTGATACCGGCCACGAGGGAGACCCTGACCTCGCTGGCCGTACCGAAGGAGCGGACCCGCTTCTACTCGCGGCTGCGTACGGTACGGATCGCGCACGGTCTGACCGAGTTCCTCCACGGTCATCTGCGCGGACTCGGCGGCGGTCCCCGGCTGCTCCTCGTGGACAATCTGCACGAGGCGGACCCCACCGACCAGGAGCTGTTCGCGATCCTGCTGCGCCGGGCCGATCCCGGTCTGCTGCGGCTGCGGCTCGCCACCGCGGCCGACGAGCTGAACACTCCGCCCGGCCCGCTCGCGGAGCCTCTCGGTCCGGCCCTGGAGCGGTACGCACACGTGATCACCGGGCCGGACACACCCCTGCCACCGCTGCCCGCGGGGGACCTCGCCGAGCGGTGGGTGGCCGGTGACGGCACCGGTGACGACCCCCGGCTGCGCGAGGCCTACGAACGTCTCGCTCCCGCCGGCCGGGCCGCCCTGCACGACGCGCGCGCCGAAGTGCTCCTGGCCGCCGGTGAACCGTCGCTCGGCCTCGGGGCCGTCCCGTACCACCGCGAACACGGCGGGGATCCGTACGGCGCCGGGGTCACCGCTCTGCGTACGGCGCTCGACACCTGTGTGGACCTGGGCTACTACCACGCGACGGTGGACTACGCCGAGCGGGGCCTGGCCCTGGTCGACCCCGCCTCGGCACGCGGGGACTGGTGGGCGTTCACCACGAAGAAGACCACCTCCCTGGCCGCGCTCGGCCGCCCCGACGAGGCCCTGGTGCTGTACGAGGGGGCACGCGCCGCCACCGACAGCTCGAGGGTGCACATGCAGGCCGCCTACGCGACCGCCATGATCCACACCCGGTATCTCCCGCGTGACGAGCAGGACCACTCGACCGCGCGGGCCTGGGCCAACGCCGCGGTGGCCTTCGCCCAGGCGATCCCGGACCCGGGGGAACGCGCCTTCCAGACCGTCTTCAACCGCAACGGCCTGGCCCTGGTCGCCGTCCACGAGGGCGCACTCGACGAGGCGCTGCGGCTGGTCAGCGAGGGCATCGAGTGGCTGGACCGGAGCCTGGGCGCCTCCGAACACGCCTTGCACCGCTCGGTGCTCAAGCACAACCGCTCACAGGTGCTCATCGCCCTGGGGAGGTACGAGGAGGCGCTGGCCGACCTCGACGATGTCATCGCCGTCGACTCCAACCACCCGGAATACCACTTCGACCGCGGCAATCTGCTGCGCCGTCTGGACCGTCCGGCCGATGCCATCGTCTGCTACGAGCGGGCGATGGCCCTGTCCCCGCCCTTCCCCGAGGTGGTGTACAACCGCGCGGACGCGCGGCTGGAACTCGGCGATGTCCCCGGCGCGCTGGCGGACTTCGGCTACGCCATCGAACTCGACCCGGGGCGGGTGGACGCGTATGTCAACCGGGCGGGCCTGCGGTACGCGACGGAGGATCTGGCCGGAGCCGGCCAGGACATCGACAGCGGACTGGGACTCGACCCGGACAACGTCCCTCTCCGGTGTCTGCGCGGCCAGTTGCTGGCGGTGTCGGACACCGAGGCCGCCCACCGGGCGCTGACCGGTCTGACCGGCGACCACCCCGACTACGCGCCGGCCTGGGCGGCCCGGGGGGCGGTGGCCTACGAGCGCGGCGATCTCCTGGGCGCGATCGGCGATTTCGGCCGCTCGCTGAGTCTGGTGGACGCCCCCGATGTCCGGTTCAACCGGGGAGTCGCGTATCTGGAGGCGGGCCGCCCCCGGGAGGCGCTGGCCGATCTGTCCGCCGCTTCGGAGGCCACCGGCGATCCGGAGGCCCAACTCCAGCTCGGTATCTGCCTGCTGAGACTGGATCGCGGAACGGAGGCCAGGGAGGCGTTCCTGCGCTGCGTCGAGGAGGATCCCTCGCTCGCTCCCCGGGCCGAGGAGGCGGCCGGCCTCGTGCTCGGCGCGCACGCGGCCGACTGACCCCGCTCGGCCGGGCCCCCGGAACGGGGGCCGCGCGACGAGGTCCTGGTCCGTCCTGTACAGGGGTCAGGGCGGCACGAGGACCGCGGGGTCGGAACGGCACGAGGACGGGGCGCGAGCGAGCGGGCCGGTGGGGAGCGGAAGCGGCGCGCGGTGTATGGAAGGACATCGACCGGCTGGAGTATGGTCATGGCCTGAGTCCTGAGCAGGTTGGCGCCGCTCGCTCCGAAATGTCCCGTCTGTGCCGCACGGACGATGTCGACGGGGCTGTGAGACGCGGCGCCGCTCAGGGCGGGCCCCGCAGCGGCGCATTCCGCTGTACACCATGTACACGACTACTTTCTTGGAGAGCTGCGACAGAGGAGCAAGGAGCCGTCCGGATCATTCGGACCGGCAAGGCGTTCGGAGTGTCACGGTATGGGTGCGGATCTCTCTGCCTCGCACAGCGAATCTCACGAGGCCGCGCAGGCGGCGCAGGCGGCACGTGAGGTCATCGAGTTGCTGGAGATGTTGTGGGAGCGGGGACGGGACGCGGTCTCCCCCGCCCCTGTGTCGACGTCGCAGCTACGCGTCCTGTATGTGCTGGAGCGCGGTGAGGGCATCAATCTGCGCACGCTCGGCGAGGCACTGGGCGCGGCGCCCTCCTCGGCGAGCCGGCTCTGCGACCGTCTCCAGGCTCTCGGGTTCATCGAACGGGCCCCCAGCGAGGTGAACCGCAGGGAGCGGCAGTTGCGGCTGACCAGCCGCGGCGCGTCCTATCTCCTCGGTCTGCGCACCCGCCGCGAGGAAGCGCTGCTGGCGGCCATCGCGACACTGCCGCCCGCGACCCGCAAGGCGCTCACGGAGGGACTGACCGGTTTCCGGGGGGCGGTGGACGCCGTGTCCCCGGCGTACGGCCGCGCGGAGAGGGACCGTACGGCCCGTCCCGCCTGACTCCCCTCCCCTCCCCACCCCCACGCGCCTCCCCCACGCACCGCCCCCGCTCCTCGTCCGACCGGCTTGCCCGGTCTCCTGGGGTCCGTCCGGCTTCAGCCCCGCCACCTGGGGGTAGGCGGATCGCGCCCGGGGACTCCGGGCCCGCGAGGGGCGCTGGGGTATCGGCGCTTCCCGTGGTTGACTGCGCCGACCGACATTTGCCACACGGCAACAAAGGCGGATGCGGGTCAAGGGCCGCGGCCGGTGCGCGCGGCCCGAGGGCGCGAGCGTCACGCACCGGCTGTCGACCAGGAGGGACAACGGCTTGAGTACGACCGAGGCCGTCGCACGGGAATACGTCGCCGACGCGCTGCGCACGGAGGCCGACGCGATCGCGGATCGCTGGGTGCATCTTCAGATGCGGCAGTCCGCCCACAGGAACGGGACGGGCGAGGCCGAGCTGCGGGAGGAGGCCGACGCCCTCATCAGAGCGCTCAGTCTGGGACTGGACAGCGGGGTGCCGGTGGAGCATGTGGTCAGCGGCCGGCGCGAGCTGCACCGGGCGGTGACCGAACTCTCCCTGCGCAGGGCCCGCGGGGGAATGAGCCCGACGGACACCTCCCTCGCGGTGCTGGCGCTCAAGGAAGCGCTGCTGGAGGCCGTGCAGCGGCGGTCCGGCGACGACGGTGAGCTGTTCGGCTCCGCCCTGTTCGTCAACCGGCTGCTGGACAGCGCCGGCGCGCTCTCCTTCGAGACCTATGTGGAGGGACGGGAGGAGATCATCCGCAGACAGAGCCGGCAGCTGCTGGAGGTCTCCACCCCCGTGGTGCGTCTGTGGCGTCATGTGCTCGCCGTACCTCTGATAGGCACGCTCGACACGGCACGCACCCAGGTGGTCATGGAGAACCTGCTCCAGGCCATCCAGGAACACGAGGCGCTCGTCGCCATCATCGACATCACCGGCGTCCCCACCGTGGACACGGCGGTCGCCCAGCATCTGATGCAGACGGTCAACGCCGTACGGCTGATGGGCGCGGACTGCCTCATCAGCGGTATCAGACCGCCGATCGCCCAGACCATCGCCCAGTTGGGCATCGACCTCTCGACCATCCCCACCCGGGCCACCCTCGCCGACGCCCTGTCGGCCGCGGTCGAGCTGACCTCGGGCGCCGTCGCGCGCCCCGGCCGGCCGGCGGACCGGTGAACGGCCCGTCCGCGGCGGGTGTGCCGATCCTGCGCCTGGGCGACGTCCTGGTCACCGGCCTGCTCAATGAACTCGACGACAGGTCGGCCGTGGCGTTCAGCGAGGAACTGACCGCGCGCATCAGCGGCGACGGCGCCCGCGGTGTCCTGATCGACATCTCCCGTCTGGAGATCATCGATTCCTTCGTGGCCCGCACACTGATGGAACTGACCACCATGGCGCGGCTGCTGGGCGCCCGCGTGATCGTCTCCGGTATGCGTCCCCCGGTCGCCATCACCCTGGTCGAGCTGGGGCTCCGGCTGACCGGCGTGGAGACCGCGCTCAACGCCGAACACGGTATGGCCGCTCTGGGCTGGCGCCGGAACTCACCGCCTGCCGAGGGGGCACTCGCGTGACCCGCACCGGGGAAGCCGGCCCCGCCACCGTCGTCACCACGGACAGCCGCGCCGCCGCGGACGGCCGCCGCGCCGTGGAGATGACGGCGGCGCCGGCCACGGTGCACGCCGTGCGCACCGAGGAAGACCTGCTGGCGGTCCGGCACGCCGTACGGGCGGCGACGCTCGACGCGGGCTTCAGCATCGTCGACCAGACCCGCGTGGTCACCGCCGCGAGCGAACTGGCCCGCAACTCCTACATCCACGGCGGTGGCGGCACGCTCACGATCGAGAGCCCGACCCGCTCCGGGGCCGCCGGGATCCGGCTGACCGTACGGGACGAGGGACCGGGCATCCCCGATGTGGAGGCGGCCCTCACCGACGGCTTCACCACGGGCGCGGGGCTGGGACACGGACTGGGCGGCGCACGGCGCCTCATGGACGAGTTCGAGATCCGCACCGCGCCGGGGCAGGGCACGACCGTCGTCGCCACACGGTGGGCCGGACGGTGACACTTCCCGTGGCCCGGCCGACCGCGCACATCCGTATCGACCACTACAGCGCCGTCCATCTCGCGGCGGAGACGGCCCGCGCCCTGGCCCGGGACTCCGGACTGCCCGGAGCGATGCCCGACCGGGCCGCGGTCGTCGCCTCGGAGCTGGGCAGCAATCTCGCCAAGCACGCCACCGACGGCGCCCTCTTCCTCCAGCCCCTCGCGGTCGGTACGGGAGTGGAGATCCTCGCCGCCGACCGGGGACCCGGCATCCTCGATCTGCGCCGGTGTCTGACCGACGGCTACACCACCACGGACACCCTCGGCACGGGGCTGGGGGCGGTCGGACGCATAGCGACGGCCTTCACCATCCGCAGCGAGCCGGGCAGCGGCACTCTCGCCGGCGCCCGGCTCGCCCCGCCCGGCGGGCCGCGCCCCGCCCACGAGGACGTGGCGGCCGTCTGCCTCGCGGCCGACGGGGAGGAGACCAGCGGCGACGCCTACGCCGTGATCGACACCGGCACGGTCCGCACCGCGATCGTCGTCGACGGCCTCGGCCATGGAGCGGAGGCCGCCGAGCCCGCGCACACGGCCCTGCGGGCCTTCGGCCGCGCTCCCGACCTGCCCCTGCCCGAGATCCTCACGGGCGTGCACCGCGCGCTGCGCCGCACCCGCGGCGCGGCCGTCGGCCTGCTGCGGCTGGGCCAGGACCGGGCGGAGTACTGCGGTGTCGGCAATGTCCGCGCGCTCGTCCGTACCCGCGACGAGATCCACCACCGGCTCACCGGCCTGCCCGGCGTCGCCGGCCTCAGCCTCCAGGCGACGCCGGTCCACCGTTTCGCGCTGGAACCCGGCGCCACCGCCGTCCTGCACACCGACGGCATCGACCACCGGTGGGCACGGTCCCCCTCGCCCTTCCTGCTGCGCCTGCCCCCGTCGCTGCTCACCGCCGCGCTCGCCCACAGCCACCGGATCAGCCGCGACGACGCGACGGTCCTGGCCCTCACCCCCCGGCAGAGACATTCGTGAATCCGCTCCCCCACGCCCCCCGCGTCTTCCACTCCCTGCCACGGCTGCGCCGGGCCGTGCGCCGGATCAGCGAGGCACACCGGCTGCCCGCCGAGACCCGGGCCCGCCTCGTACTGTCCGTCTCCGCCCTGGCCGCCCCCCACCTCCTCGCGGGCCGCTCCGTCGCGCTGGAGACGGCCCCGGAGAACGGGACCGCCCCCGACACCCCTCTCCTGTCCGTCACGCTCCGTGCCCCGCACCCGCCGGAGGGCACGGCCGCGCTGCCCCTGCCCGCGCAGACGGCGCCCGACGGGGCCACCGTCTGGCGCGTCCCCACCGGCCCGCGGGCGGACGGCGCCCTCCCCGGCGTCCCGTCCGCCGCCGCGCGGGGCGAGACGGCGGCCCTGGAGGAGGAACTCCGGGCCGCGCTCGCCCATGTGGACGCGCTCACCGCCGAACACCGGCGCCTCAAGCACGAGTTCGCGGAGACCAACAGCGGCGTCCTCGCCCTCTACGTCCAGCTCGACGAGCGCGACGAACAGCTCCGCACGGCGCACGGCCAGACCCTGCGCGAACTCGAGGACGCCCTGCGGCCCCCGCCCATCACGGTCGACGGTCTGGAACTCGCCGTGCACTACGCCCCGGCGGGTACGGACGCCCCCACCGGAGGCGACTTCTACGACTGGTTCCCGCTGCCCGACGGAACGGTCCACATCACCGTCGTCGATGCCCTGGGCCACGGGGTACGGAGCACACGCAGCGCCCTGAACGTCACCCACGCCGTGCGCACCCTCGCCCTGGAAGGCCATCCGCTCCAGTCCATCGTCGCGCGCACCCATGAGATCCTCGTCCCCTTCGACCCCGAGCTGATGGCCACCGTCCTGCTGGCCCGGCTCAGCCCGTCGACCGGTGAACTGCTGCTGGCCAACGGCAGCCACCCGCCCGCGCTGGTCCTGCGTACGGACGGGACCGCCGAGTATCTGGAGGTCCGTGGCCGGGGCGTCGGGTATCCGCTGCCGGGGAGCGAGAAACTGCTGCACGCCCGGCTCGGCGAAGGCGATCTGTTCCTCCTCTACACCGACGGTCTGGTCGAGAGCCGCCGGGATCCGCGGGAGGGCGAACGACGCCTCGTCCGCAGCGCCCGCCGGCACCGGCACCGCCCCGTCCAGGACATCCCCGGCGCCATCGCCGCCGACATGCACACCGTCGTCCTGCACGCCGACGACACGCTCGCGCTGGCGGTCCGCCGCACCCCGTCGCGGCGGTGACGGACGCCGTCGCCGTACTCCGGGAACCGGCCCCTCCAGGTCTCATGTTCGAAGGCGGGGGTAGACGGACGGCACCGAGCAGCTACTTCCCGGAGGACGAGTGAACACCAGTGACGCATCCGTCGAAACCAGCTCCCCGGAGCCCCGGTCGGACACCCGTGCGCGCAGAGGCCGCGAGGAGACCGCCGACGAGCGGGCCGACCGGCGCTGGCAGGAACTCATCCAGGAGATACGGGTGACGCAGACCGGCGTGCAGATCCTCTTCGGATTCCTGCTGACCGTGGTCTTCACCCCGCACTTCCAGGGCCTCGAACAGACCGACAAGACCATCTACATTGTCACCGTGGTACTCGGCGCGCTCGCCACGGGAGCGCTGATCGGGCCCGTGGCCTTCCACCGGATCGTCTCCGGACGGCGCATCAAACCCCAGGCGGTCGTGTGGGCTTCGAGGCTGACGTTCACCGGGATGGTCCTGCTGCTGGCCACCCTGACGTCCGCGCTCTTCCTGGTCCTCCGGGCGGCGACCCACAACGGGTTCGTACCGTGGCTGGTCTCCACCGTGGTCGCCTGGTACCTGCTGTGCTGGTTCGCCCTTCCCCTGTGGGCGCGTTACCGCCTCACCGACAACGACTGACCGAAGGGCCGCGCGGCGGGAACGCAACTGCCCGGGAACGCCGCTGCCCGGGAGCGGTCCGCGAGGGCCCGTGGCCGGCGCCGGTCCGCCGACAGAGCGGCGGGGGCACCGGCCACGGGCAGATGGCCCGGACCGCGCACCACAGCGGGGGAGTGGAGCAGCAGGCGGTCCGGACGTCCGGTGGCAGGCCCCGGCCTGATCGGCCATGAGGACCGGGCGGAGCCGTGGTGGTGGTCGGACCCCGTGTGTCACGGCATCGGTTTCCGCCCCCAGACCGCATGCAGGGATGTCGGCACGTCGGGAGTGGGGAGGCGGCTGAGCAGTTCACCGGCCACGACGGCCTGGGGGGCGCTCACCGGTCCGGCCCCGTCGAGGTTCCGGGCGCCGCGCGCCGCGCGAAGACGGAGCAGTTCGCCCTGGACCGTGTCGACGCCGGGCCCGGGGGCGACCGAGACGCGGACCTGTTCCAGGCCCGCGTCGGCCAGCACCTCGGGGACACGGTCCGCCCACGTCAGGTCGATCCCCTGTTTCGCGAGCGCCGCCAGCCAGGCGCCGTTGACCTGCCGCCGGGCCGGGTGCGGCGACTGCGAGGCGGGCAGGAAGCGCACGTCCTCCAGTAAGAGCCAGCCGCCGGGGGCGAGCCAGCGCACCGCGCGCTCGACGATCTCCTCGCGCCGCGGAAGGTACAGGAACACGGATCGGGCGTGGATGAGCTGGAACGATCCGGCCGGGTGGTCCTGCTCCGCGATGTCCTCGGCCGAGACCGTCAGATGGGGCGCGCGGTCGGCGTCGATGAACCGGGGGTCGAGGTCCACGGCGACGACACGGCCCCGGGGCGTACGGTCGGCCAGCCAGTAGGCGATCGACCCCGCGCCTGCCCCGAGTTCGAGACAGTTCCAGTCGGGCTCCACACCGATCCGGGCCAGTACATCGGTCGTGCCCGGGTCGCAGAGCTTCTCCAGCAGCCGCAGACGGTCCGCCGCGGTGGGCTGATCCCCGCTCAGCGGTCCCCTGGCGGAGGCGGATGCGCCGTCCGTGCTCCCGCGGACGCCTGGAGACATGTGTGATGTCACCGTTCCGCCGGACGGCCCGGCCCCCTGTCGATCGCTCACACCGGGAATTATGCGCGGGTGCGCGAAGGCCGCGAAGGCCCGCCTGAAACTATGTCAAGTCCTCCGGACAGGGCGGATCCGGGGACAGCGGGGCCCGAGGGACGGCCCGGTGCGCGGAGTGCGCGGCGCCGGTACGCGGACGCGGGCCGGTACGCGGACCACCGCATCACCACCGCATCACCACCCCGGTACGCGGACGGCGCGGGGGCGCCCATCGGCGCTCACCCGCGCGTTCACCGGTTCACCGCCCGGCGCCCCGGGCCGGCCCCGGGCCCGCCGGTCAGGGCTGGAGCCGCCGGACGGTCCACCCCTCGCCCTCGTCCGCGCGCTCGTAACACAGCCGCTGGTGCAGCCGGTCCTCGCCGTTGGCCCAGAACTCGACCGTGTCGAACCGCAGCAGATACAGGACATAGCCCTCCGGGCGCGGCAGAGAGCCGCCGATCGCGGCGAGACGGGCGATCTCGGCCCGCATGGCCACGAGGTCGACCAGTTCCTCGCTCTGCCGGGACACCACCGACGCGGGGTGGGTGAACACCGGGCGGCTCAGCCATTTCTCGTCCGCCCGCTCGGGGCCGAGGAGTTCCACCGCGCCACTGACCACCACCTGCTGACTCGTCTCGCGCCAGTAGAGGGTGCCCGACGCCCAGGGGTTCTCACCGATCTCACGCCCCTTCCGGCTGCCGAGATGGGTCGCGAACACGATGCCCTCGTCCGTGATCTCGTTCACCGCGACGATCCTGCTCGACGGCCGGCCCCGCTTGTCGGCGGTGGCCAGGGCCAGCGCCGTGGGTTCACGTACCCCGACCCGCGCGGCGGTGTCGTACCAGTGCCGGAAGAGTCCGGACGGTCCGGGGGGCGGGTTGTCGTACTCCGGGAACGGGATCTCGATCGCCCCGGTGAGCGTTTCCGACCTGCCTCTGGACATGGTGGCCTCCGGAGAGTGTGAAGTGTCCGTACGGGTAGCGGAGTCGACGTACCAGGAGATCAGACCAGGACCGCGCCACCGGTGACCAGTGCGCCCGGCCGGGCGAAACGGCCGACGGCCGCGCGCCACGGCCTCGCCGTCGCGTACCGCGACGGATTCCCCGCACCGCCACCTCCGCCGGGCGGAAAAGAGGTCATGAGGGCAAGAATCGTCATGCCGGTCATCGGTGTCCGCACGGTGATTCCGTCGGTGGCGGGAAGCACCGGGAGGGCCGACGCGTCGATCGACACGAACGACGACGTCAATTCTTCCTACAGATTTCGTAAAGCACGAGTTCGACCGTCTCGTCGCGCTCGGCCAAATGCCCCCGGCGCACCGGCCGCAGGGTCCGTCCGCATTCCTCGGCGATTCGCCGCAGCAGACCGAGATCGCCGCGCTCGCTGAACTGGAGCAGGGCGGTGCCGCCTTCCGTCAGCAGGCCGGGCGCCTGGGCCAGATAGCGGCGGTGCGCACGGTAGCCGGGGTCGACATAGGCGCGCTCGTGGTCGGCCTGGTACTCGTACTCGGACGGCGCCAGCACATAGTTGGAGTGCCAGTAGACGGTGTCGAACCGCGCTCCCTCCCCGACCGGCTCGAAGAGGTCGCCGCGCAACGAGGTCAGCCGGTCGGCGACGCCGTGCCGCAGGGCGTTCCTGGCGGTGTTCCGCACGGCCTGGGCCGTGATGTCCGTGGCCACCACCCGGGTGCAGCCGGCCAGCGCCGCCGAGACCGCGACGACACCCGTGCCGGACCCGATCTCCAGGAAGGTCCCGTCCCGGCGGAACGCGGGCTCGCCCGTTCCCGAGAGCCCGAGCAGTTCCAGGGCGACCCCGGTCGTGGGCGAGTGGACCGGAGCGAAGACCCCGTCCAGCAGATCCCATTCACGGCCGGCCAGGGTGAATACATCCGGCCGGTCCGCGCTCGTCTGTGATGCCCTGCTTCGGGCGAGCGAACTCGTATAACTCGTGATTCCTGTCATCCCCGCCCCTGTAATCCCTCGGACTTCATTCTCCGTCCGGCCCGGCCGCGATCATTTCGGAGGGCCGCCGTAGTCCGAAGGTAGCCCGGCGACAACCGCGGCCGTTCATACGGTGGTCCGGGCACCGGGGTGAATGCCGTTCGGGAAGGCGCGGCTTGACCCGCGTTAATCGCATAACTAAAGTCCAACTAATGATCTTGGCTTCGGGGCCCAGGGTCTTTCGTCTGGATCTGGCTGGGTCGGGGAGCGGGGTCCGGTGCCATGGATCGCAAGGCGGAGGGGGGAGCCCACGCGGAGCGTCGGCTCCCTCCCTCCGCCGACCAACACCGCGAGGCCCGGTGCCGGGGCACGCGAGCCCAGCAGGATCCAGACGAGAGGCCCTAGGGGGAACGGATGAACTCCGAGGACACGACGGCCGGTTCCCAGGTGCTGGCGATCCTGGAGCTTCTGGCCGACGAGGCGCCCGCCAGAAGCTTCGAGGATCTGTTGCGGGAGGCTCAGCAGCGATCGCCCGGTGACGCCGGGCTGAGCCGTCTCGAACGCGCGGTCCGTATCGCGCTCGACATCAGGACGAGGACCGAGCAGCGGCGTAGGCGCCAGTCCGGGCTGGCCGCGCTGGTCGACGTCCTCCAGGACATGACCCTCCAGAATTCGCTGGACGGCCGGCTCAATGTCGTCACCCGCCACGCCAGACGGCTGCTCGACTTCGACATGGCGTATGTCAGCCTCCGCCTCCCGACCGGCGGCAGTTATGTGCACAAGTCCGACGGAGACACCACGGCGCTCAATGTGGGGCTGGAGATGGGCCCGGGGCTGGGGCTCGGAGACATGGCCCAGGAGCGGGGCGCCCCGTTCTGGACCCCCGACTACCTCGGCGACCAGCGGTTCCCGCACTCGGACGCCATCGACCGGGTCGTCGACTCCGAAGGCCTGCACGCGATCCTGGCGGTGCCGATGACCTACGACGGCCAGACCGTGGGAGCACTGTACGGGGCGTCCCGGGCCGTCCGGCACTTCTCACCGGACGAGGTCAGTCTGCTGCGGTCCCTGGCCGATCTGTCCGCCTCGGTCATCGACGCGACCCGCCGTGCGGACCGGGTGCGGGCGGAGCTGGACCGGACGCGGGCCGAGAACTCCCGTGTCAGCGCGGCTCTTTCGGAGAGCCGTTCCCTGGCGGAGGTGCAGACCACCCTGTCCGTCATGTGCCTGGAAGGCGCGGATCCGCAGGATCTCGTCCGGGTCGCGGCGACCGCGCTGGGCGCCGGCCTCATGGTGCGCAACGCGCGGGGGCAGGCTCTGGCGTGCACCGGGGAAGTCCCGGACATCGACACGGCCACGCTGGTCGGTGCCATGGTGGGCTCCCGGGCCGCCACCTCCGTCGTGGAACTGGCGGAGAATCTGTGGGCGGCGCATGTCACCACCGGGGTGGAAGGGCCCGGAGTCCTGATCTGCCGGAGCACGGGTCCGCTGAGCGACGAGGGGCGGCGGCTGCTCTACTTCACGGCCCAGACCGTCGCGATGGCGCTGCTCCTGCGGCACAACCTCGCCGCGGCGGCGGGTCCGGCCCGTGACGAGTACCTCGGCGATCTGCTGTCCGGCGCCGCCCACAGCCCGCGCCATCTCGCCGAGCGGGCCCGCCGGTTAGGGCTCGATCCCACCGCCCCCCATGTGGTGGTGGCCCTGCGGCCCGAGGGCGGCAAACAGGGCGAGGCCTCGGTCTGGGGCTCCTCCTACGCCTACCGGCTCGCGGGCCTCAAGACCCTCCGGGGCGAGTGCCTGGTGCTGCTCCTGCCCGGCTCCGACGCGTCGGCCGCCGCCAGGGCGGCCGTCGACGAACTGTCCCAGTTACTGGGGCACGCCGTCTCGGCGGGCGCGGCGGGCCCGGTGCGGAATCTGGCGTCGGTCGGCAAGGCGTACCAGGAGGCACTGCGCAGTCTCGACACACTGGTCGCGCTCGGTGGCGCCGGCGGTGCCGCGGCCGCCGGGGACCTCGGATTCCTCGGGCTGCTGCTCTCGGACGACCATGATGTCGACGCCTTCATCGCCTCGGCCGTGGGACCGGTCGTCGAGTACGACGCCCAGCGCTCCACGGAGCTGCTGCGCACCCTGGACGCCTACTTCGCCTCCGGCGGCAGTCCCACCCATGCCGCGCAGGAGCTCCACGTGCACACCAACACGGTCGCCCGCCGGCTGGAGCGTGTCACCGAACTGCTCGGTCCTGAGTGGCAGCAGCCCGCGACCGCGCTGGAGATCCAGCTCGCGCTGCGTCTCCAGCGCGCCCGGCACAGTGTCTACCGGCCGAGCGCCCCGACTCCCCCGGCGGTTCAGGCCGACCGGTTCGAGTAGGCCGGCGGACGGACGGCCGCCTCGGTCAGGGCCGCGACCGTGTGAGCGGCGGACGCGAGGGTGATGTGCCGGTGCCAGCCGTTGAACGACCGCCCCTCGAAGTCCTTCAGCCCCACGTCCTGACCGCCCGCCGTGAGTTCACTGCATGCCGTGCCGCCCAGCCGGGTCATCCGCAGCAGGGCGCCGGTCGACATCGACGCCATATTGGTCACCCACAGGGCGTCGGGCGCGCTGCGCGTACCGCTCCACTCGCCGAGCAGCACCAGATCCCCGCTCTCGTCGCCCGGACCGGCCCTGCGCCGTCCCGCCGGGGCGCCGACCGCCTCCACCGTCAGGGCCACCGCCAGCGTCCCGCCGGAACCGGCGGCGGCCGTCCCGGGGCGCTCGGCCGGGCCCACCCGCCGGCGCAGGCCCCGGGCCGCCGCCGCGATCTGCTGGGCGGAGAGCGTGCCACCGGTGTGTCCGGGCAGCGCGGGGTCATGGACGACGAACCGGGCCGTGTCGCTGACCCGGGCGATCACCGGGACCCCGGCCCGGGTGAACCTGCCCATGGTGGCGGTGACATGGCCGATCTGTGTGTTCAGCACCACGGGGCGCGACGGCACCCGCCGGGACTCCAGGACGTCCAGGACCGCCGCGGTCGCGCACTCCTCCAGCGTCTCCTCCCCCGTCCCGTCCGGGATCTCGGCCCGCCGGCGCCGCTTCTCGTCCTGTATCCAGGAGCCGGGCAGGAACAGCCGCCAGCTCACGGGGGTGCTGAGGCCCCGCGAGGCGTACCACACCCCGAAGGCCTGCTGGCCCCGGAAGGTGCCCAGGCAGGGGTCGAAGCCGTCGTCCACGCCGACCGACAGATCGCCCCCCTTGGGAATCGGCAGGGGGTGCACCACCCATGCCTGCGGAGGGCCGAGCCGCGCGAGATAGGTGGCCAGTGCCTCCCGTACGGGCTTCCAGTCCCAGGTGGAGCTGCTGATGAAGTGGTGCAGACCCTGTTCGGCCGCCGGACCGCCCACATGGGCCGCGATGTTACGGATGGACTTGCGGCCCGGGGTGTTCAGCATCCCGCGCAGATACTGCTCGCCCTTCTGTCGCTGGTCCCGTCGCGGGAAGGACGCGAACAGCGCCTCCGCCAGCTCTCTTGTCGCCGCCTCCCGCAGGTCGCCGGACTCACCGACCGCCATCCGCCAGCGGGCACGCGCCACCTCGCGTACGGCCGCACCCTCATCGAACGACACGGTCACTGTCTCTCCCTCTGGTGCCTGAGCTTCCGGTCCGGGTCAAGCCTGTCCGACCGGGGGCGCCGTGCCGAGGTGTGCCGACGCCCTCACCGGGGTCGCGTCCGGTGGTGGGAACACCTCGGGCGCGGTACGGCTCCGCCGGACGGCTCGGGCGCGGGAGGAAGTGCGGGTGCGAGGGAGTGCCGGTGTGACAGGGAGTGCCGGTGTGGCAGGGGGGTGTGAGTGCGGGAGGGGGGTGTGAGTGCGGGAGGGAGTGCGGGTGCGGCAGAGGTGCGGGTGCGGCAGGGCGTGCGGGTGCGGGAGCGCGACGGTGTGCCGTCTCCTCAGAGTTCGTCGCCCGCGCCCGCCCCGGGCGACGCGGACACATGGGCGGTGAGCCGCCGGAGCAGGGTCTTCGCCTGGTCGAACTCCTCGGGCGACAGTCCCATCGCGTCCCCGATCGCGTTCGGGACGGCACGGGCGCGCTCACGCAGTGCGTCGCCCTGCTCGGTGAGGCTGACATGAACGGTGCGTTCGTCGTCGGGGCGCCGCTCGCGCCGTACGAGCCCGGCCGTCTCCAGCCGTTTGACGAGCGGGGTGAGCGTCCCGTAGTCCAACTGGAGGGCGGCGCCCAGGTCCTTGACGGGGACGGGCCCGTTCCCCCACAGGACCAGCATGACCAGGTACTGGGGGTAGGTCAGCCCGAGCTGTTCCAGCAGTGGACGGTACCGGTTGGTCACCGCGCGGGACGCCGCGTACAGCGCGAAGCAGAGCTGGTCGTCGAGGAGCAGGCTGAACTCCGGCCGGCTCGCGGTCTCACCGGTGGGACTCATCACGCGCCGCCCTTCGCTCGATCGCACGGCCGCGCACGGCGTCACCCGGCCTGCGGGCACCGTACCCGACCGTGAAGGCGATTTCAACGCCCACGATTACCTTGTGCACGAGGTAATCGTGGGCTAGGTTTCTGGTCGAGGGCGGACCCCGCCTCCGGGATCCGCCGGACCCCCTCGAAGGAGCCCGTCATGTCCGACCACGCGCCCACCGCACCCGTACTGGAACCGGCCGCGGCCCAGTTCGCCGAGGCCACCGCCAACCCGCCGTATCTCTTCGACCTCGGGCCCGTCGAAGGCCGTAAGACGGTCGACGAGGTCCAGTCCGGTGAGATCGCCAAGCCCGAGGTGGACGAGGAGTGGATCACCGTCGACGGGGGCCCCACCGGCTCGGTCAGGGCACGCGTCGTCAGGCCCGCCGGTGCCACGGGCACCCTGCCGGTGGTGCTCTACATCCATGGGGCCGGCTGGGTGTTCGGCAACGCCCACACCCACGACCGTCTCGTCCGTGAACTGGCCGTCGGCGCCGGAGCCGCCGTGGTCTTCCCCGAGTACGACCTCTCCCCCGAGGCCCGCTACCCCGTCGCCGTCGAGCAGAGTTACACCGTTGCCCGCTGGATCGTCGACGAGGGCGCCACCAAGGGGCTGGACGGTTCCCGGCTGGCCGTGGCCGGCGACTCCGTCGGCGGCAACATGGCCGCGGCGCTCACGCTGCTGGCCAAGGAGCGCGGCGATCTCCCGCTGGTGCAGCAGGTGCTGTTCTACCCCGTCACCGACGCCGCCTTCGACACGCCGTCCTACCAGCAGTTCGCCACGGGCTACTTCCTGCGGCGCGACGCCATGCAGTGGTTCTGGGACCAGTACACCTCCGACCCGGCCGATCGCGCCCGGATCACCGCCAGCCCGCTGCGGGCCACCGTCGAGCAGTTGACGGGCCTGCCCCCGGCGCTGGTCATCACCGCGGAGGCCGATGTCCTGCGCGACGAGGGCGAGGCGTACGCCAACAAGCTCCGCCAGGCCGGGGTCCCCGTCACCGCGGCCCGCTACCAGGGCGTCATCCACGACTTCGTGATGCTCAACGCCCTGCGCGGCACGTACGCCGCCGAGGCCGCCATCACCCAGGCGATCACCGTTCTGCGCGGGGCGCTCGGCACCGCGTGAGCCCCCGGCACGCGTAACCCCCCGGCACGCGTAACCCCCTGGCACGAAGGACCTCCACCCGAGCCATGTCACCCGCACCGGCGTCCCGTGCGGGTGACGGCCGTGCCGTCCCCCCCCACCCCCCCGTACGGCTCGCGACGAGCGCCGCTCGGCGACCGCCGGGACCGTCGGCTCACCGCTTCGGCCTCTCCCTGGCCGGACGCGCCCGAGCCGCACATACCTCCCATCCGTGATCGACTGGTCGGGACGCGTGACGGCCGTCACAACCACGGGAAACCGCCCGGGAGGAGGCGCGATGCGACGTACCGGGGCGGGGGAACAGCCCGCCACGCCCGACGCCGCGCCGGCCCTCTCCGGCGACCCGGAATCGGTCGACGCGGATGTCCCGGGCGCCGTCGGCCGCGTACTGGAGGAGGCGCTGCGCGAACGGCTGGCCGAGTCCGAGGCGACCGATCACGCCTTCGCACACGACATCGCGCGGCGCCTCGCGCGCTTCACCCTGCGCGGAGGCAAGCGCACCCGCTCCCAGTTCCTGTGGTGGGGGATGCGGGCCTGCGGCGAAGCGAGCGAGGTGAGGGTGGGCGCCGCGCTCCAGCTCGCCGCCGGACTCGAACTCGTCCAGACCTGCGCGCTGGTGCACGACGACGTGATGGACGATTCCGCCACCCGGCGCGGCAAACCCTCCGTGCACGCCGAGATCGCCGAGCAGTACGCCGCGGTCCCGGCGGGCGGCCCCCGCGAGTCCTTCGCCAGATCCGCGGCCATCCTCCTCGGCGATCTGGCGCTGGCCTGGGCCGACGACCTGGCCGAGGACATCGAACTGCCCGCGCCGACCCGGTACCGGGTCCGCCGTGTCTGGCGGGTCATGAGAACCGAGATGGTCGCCGGCCAATACCTCGACGTCCTCGGCCAGGCCGCCTCCTCCTGGTCCGCGCCCTGGTCAGCGGCGCGGGCCATCAGGATCGCCCGGCTCAAGAGCGCGCTCTACTCGGTCGAACGGCCCCTGGACCTCGGTGCCGTGCTCGCCGGCGCCGATGCCCGTACGACCCGCTCCCTGCGGTCGGCGGGCCGGTGCGCCGGTCTCGCCTTCCAGCTCCGCGACGACCTTCTCGGTGTGTTCGGCGATCCCCGGGACACGGGGAAGCCGGCCGGCGAGGACATCCGGCGCGGCAAGCTCACCTATCTGATCGCCGTCGCCCACGCCCGCGCCGAGGCGGACGGGGACCGCGCGTCGGTGGCCGTCCTGGAGAGCGCCCGTGGCGACGCGCTGCTGACCGACGCCGGTCTGGACCGGGTACGGTCCGTCCTCGTCTCGACCGGCGCCCGGACGATGGTCGAGACGAAGATCGTGCGTCTGATGTCCCACAGCGCGCGCCATCTCGCCGCCGCCGCGGTGGAACCCACGGCGGGCCGGCGGCTGTACGGACTCCTCCACGCGGTCGCCGGAGTCCCCACGCCCTGCGGAGAGGGCGGGACCGGAGGGACGGGGACCGCCGCCGGTCCCGGCGGGGAGGAACCGCCCGACGGACCGCCCGTGACACCGGCCCCCGCCACCCACGCGGAAGGCGGTACGCCATGAGGACCCTGCCCGGACGCACCGATCATGTCGTGGTGGTGGGCGCGGGACTGGCCGGGCTGTCCGCCGCGCTGCATCTGCTGGGCGCGGGACGGCGGGTGACCGTCGTCGAACGCGCGGACCGGCCGGGCGGCAGAGCGGGGCGCGTCGACCGCCACGGCTACCGGCTCGACACCGGTCCCACCGTCCTGACCATGCCGGACATCGCCGAGGAGGCGTTCGCGGCGGTGGGCGACTCGCTCCACGAGCGGGTCGAGATCATGCCGCTGCATCCCGCCTACCGGGCACGGTTCGCCGACGGCAGCACGCTCGGCGTCCACACCCGGGCGGCGGCCATGGAGGACGAGATCGAACGGTTCGCGGGCGCCCGTGAAGCGCTGGGGTACCGGCGGCTGCGCCGCTGGCTCGAAGAGCTGTACCGGGTGCAGATGCGCCGCTTCATCGACACCAACTTCGACTCTCCCCTGCGCCTCCTCCACCCCGACCTGGCCCGGCTCGCGGTCCTCGGCGGCTTCGGCCGGCTCGACGCGCGGGTCGGCCGCTTCCTCTCCGACGAGAGGCTCCGGCGGGTCTTCTCCTTCCAGGCCCTGTACGCGGGTGTGCCGCCGGCGCGCGCCCTGGCCGCCTACGCCGTCATCGCGTATATGGACACGGTGGCCGGGGTCTATTTCCCGCGCGGCGGAATGCACGCCCTGCCCCGGGCGATGGCGGACGCGGCGGCCGGCGCCGGCGCCGTGTTCCACTACCGCCAGAACGTCACCCGGCTGGAGCGCGTCGGCTCCAGGATCACGGCCGTCGTCACCGACAGGGACCGCATCCCCTGCGACGCCGTCGTCCTCACCCCGGATCTGCCCGTCAGTTACCGGCTGCTCGGCCGCGCCCCCCGCCGTCCCCTGGCGCTGCGCCACGCGCCCTCGGCGGTCGTCCTCCATCTGGGCACGGACCGTACCTGGCCCGGACTCTCCCATCACACGCTCTCGTTCGGCTCCGCCTGGAAGCGCACCTTCCATGAACTGACCCGCGCGGGCGCCCTGATGACGGACCCGTCGCTGCTGATCACCCGGCCGACCGCCAGTGACCCCTCGCTCGCCCCGCCCGGCCGCCATCTCCACTACATCCTGGCGCCGTGTCCCAACACCGACACCGGGCCCGGCGTCCACGCCTGGCGCACGCTGGGGCCGCGTTACCGCGACAGCCTGCTCACCGAACTGGAGCACCGCGGACTCACCGGGATCCGGTCGGCCGTCGAGGAGGAACACCTCGTCACACCGGTGGAGTGGACCGCCCAGGGGCACGCCGCGGGCACGCCCTTCTCCGCGGCCCACACCTTCGCCCAGACCGGGCCCTTCCGGCCCCGCAACCTGGTGAACGGTACGGAGAACGTGGTGCTCGCCGGATGCGGCACGACACCGGGTGTGGGCGTGCCGACCGTCCTGATCTCCGGGAAGCTCGCGGCCGCGCGCGTCTGCGGCACCGGCCTGTCCCGGCCGGCTCAGGGGCCCGCGCCCCGTTCCGCGCCAGCGCCAGCGACGCCGACGCCGACAGCGACAGCGACAGCGACAGCGAGGATCCCCTGATGACCGACCGTGAACTGGACGCCGCCGGGATCCACGACCCCCTCCTGCGCTCCGCGTACGCTCACTGCCGCCGTCTCAACGCCCGCCACGGCAAGACATACTTCCTGGCCACCAGACTGCTGCCGGCCGAACGCCGGCCGGCGGTGCACGCCCTCTACGGTTTCGCGCGCTGGGCCGACGACATCGTGGACGACCTGGGCCGGCCCGCCACCCCCCGGGACCGCGCCCGTCTGCTGGGTGACCTCCGCCTGCGGCTGGTCACCGGGCTGAGCGGCGGCGACAGCGCGGAGCCGGTGGTCCGTGCCCTGTCCCACACCGCGTTCGTCTACGGGATCGACCACCGGCACTTCGCCGATTTCATGACCGCCATGCGCAGTGATCTGTATGTCACGGACTATCCGACGTACGGAGATCTGCGCCGCTACATGCACGGGTCCGCGGCGGTGATCGGGCTTCAGAT
This sequence comes from Streptomyces sp. NPDC002018, assembly GCF_042890865.1. Taxonomy (NCBI): domain Bacteria; kingdom Bacillati; phylum Actinomycetota; class Actinomycetes; order Kitasatosporales; family Streptomycetaceae; genus Streptomyces; species Streptomyces sp. NPDC002018. The sequence goes on along the minus strand of NZ_JBIASO010000027.1, from coordinate 48,663 downwards.
GCTGCCGGTGCTGGGCACGGTGGGACCACGGGAGGAGGCGGCCCCGCACGCGGCGGCCCTCGGCGTCGCCTTCCAGCTCACCAATTTCCTGCGGGACGTCGGCGAGGATCTCGACCGGGGCCGGGTCTATCTGCCGGCGGATCTCCTGGCCGCGCACGGCGCCGACCGCGAACTGCTCGTGTGGAGCCGCCGTACGGGACGCCGTGATCCGCGGATCACCTCGGCGCTCCGCGCGGCGGCGGCGCTCACCCGTGACGTCTACCGGACCGCGCTGCCCGGACTCGCCCTGCTGGACCCGGTCTCCCGGCCCTGTGTCCGTACCGCCTGCGTCCTGTACGGCGGCATCCTCGACGCCGTGGAGGAGGACGGCTACGCCGTGCTGCACCGACGGGCCGTCGTGCCCCGGCGACGGCGTGCGGCGGTGGTCCTGGACGGACTGGTGAAGGTGACGGCCCGACGGATGCGAGCGGCCCGTACGGCGAGAGCGAGAGCACGAGCGGCAACAGAAACAGGAACAGAAACAGGAGCGGGAACGGGAACGGGAACGACGGCGACGGCGACGGCGACGGCGACCGCGACGGCGAGCATGTCGGCGGTGGGAGGCGGGACCGTACCCGCGCGCCACCGGCTGCGGGAGGGGCTCGTATGAACGGCGACGGCGGGCGCCGGCCCGGACGCTCTCCTCTGCGGCTCCGGCGCGCCCCGGTCGCCTGGGACCGACAGCGTCCCACCTGGCCCGACGCCGACCCGGCGCTGATCACCGACGCCCTGAAGCGCGCGCAGGCCCGGCCCTCCGGGAACTGGTACGTGCTCGGCCCCGCGAGCGCCGTGACGGACCGTCGGCCCTTCGGCCGGAGTGTGCGCGGCGTGGAGGTGGTCGCCTGGCGGGACGGCTCCGGGCGGCTGCTGACGGGTCCGGGGGCCTGTCCGCATCTCGGCGCGCCCCTCAGGGACAGCAGGGTGCGCTGCGGCCGGCTGGTCTGTCACTGGCACGGGCTCGCCCTGAACGGGCGGCCCACGGCGGGCTGGGAGCCGTTCCCCTCCTACGACGACGGGCTCCTGGCCTGGGTACGTCTCGACCGGCTCGGCGGCGAGGCACCGCTCCCCCGCCCGGTGATCGCGGCCAGGCCCCGCGCGGCGGACGCCGTGGCGACCGTGTACACCGGCTCGGCCCGCTGTGAGCCGGCCGATGTGATCGCCAACCGGCTGGATCCGTGGCACGGAGCGTGGTTCCACCCGTACGCGTTCGTCGACCTGGCGGTCGTCGGAACTCCGGACGGCGGCGACGGCGACGGCAGTGACGGTCGCGGTGCCGGCGACAACGGCGACAGCGAGGGCGACAGCGACCACGACGGCTTCACGGTCGATGTGTCCTTCAAGGTGGCGGGACGAGCGGTGGTCCCCGTGCGGGCGGTCTTCAGCGCCCCGGAACCCCGGACCGTCGTCATGCGCATCATCAGGGGCGAGGGGCGGGGATCGGTGGTGGAGAGTCACGCCACCCCGCTGGGCCCCGACGACCGGGGCCGGCCGCGCACGGCGGTGGTGGAGGCGGTCGTCGCGGTCTCCCACCGCCCCGGATTCGCGGCCGTACGCGCCGCGGCGCCCGTCGTACGCCCCCTGATGCGCGCGGTCGCGGAGCGGCTGTGGCGGGACGATCTCGCCTACGCGGAACGGCGCTGGGAACTGCGCGGCGGCGGCCGGCTCCCTGGCTGACCCGCCCCGGCCCCCGGGCCCTGCCGGGCCGTCAGCGATCCCCGAGCCGGGCCAGCGCCCGCAGCACGGCCGAGCGGCCCCGGTCCGGGACCGTCCACAAGGTCTGGCCCCGTACGCCCCAGCGCTCCAGCAGCGCGTTCGACGCGAGAAAGCCGGTCGTGGCCGCGCGTTCCATGAGCGCCACGGGCAGGTCCGTCCTGACCAGATCACCCGCCATGACCACGGTGGGGTCCGGGGTCCTGACCGACGGACGACCGGCGAAGCCCCCCACCGGGAACAGCGGGCAGTCGGCCCGCCACTCGTGCCGGGCGTCGACGGTCCTCGCGTCCCGGGTCTCCGGATACACCCGGCGCAACTGGGCGACCAGACGGTCCTGCTCACTCCGCCGGTCGGCATGCGGGGCGAGCGCGTAGGCGTGCAGTTCCACCACCGAGCCGCCGGTGGCGCGGGCCCAGCGGGCGGACTCGCCCTCCCAGCGTTCCAGCACACTGACGTTGTCGAGCGAGCCGTAGCCGCTGGTGCCGAGGAATCCGGGCCGGCCGGCGGCGACGGGCCGGTCGAGCCACAGCCGTGAGACGAGAAAGGGCGGTGCGCTGCGGAGCCGGGCGATCCCGGCGCGCCACGCGCCGTCGCCGAGCCGGGGCGACGCCTCGACCAGCCGTCGCAGCCCGTCGGTCTCCGCCGCCAGTACGAGCGCGTCATGACGGTGGGCGCGGCCCTCGGCTTCGAGGATCACCCCGCCCCCGGCGGCGGGCTCCACGGTGTCGACGGCCGTGCCCAGCCGCAGCGTGGCGCCATGGCCCTCCAGATAGCGGCCGAGCGGCTCCCACAGGGCCCGCGGATACGGCTCGGACGGAACGTCGAAGAGGAGCCCCTCGCTCGACCCGAGGAAGTAGATATGGAACATCAGGACGAGTTCGGCGGCGGACAGTTCCCCGGGATCGGCGAAGAAACTCCGCGAGAACACCTCGAAGGCGAGATGCCGGGCGGCCTCGGGGAACCGGATACGTGCCAGCAGGTCCGCGGCGCTCTCACGGTCGAGCCGCTCGTACACCTCCGGCACCCGTACATCGAGCAGGGGCAGCGCGGCGGTCGCGTTCATGGCCAGCAGATCCCGCCCGCCGAAGGAGGGGCTGCGGGCGACGAACCCCAGGGCGTTCCAGGGCGGTGTGCGCGGCAGCCGGGCGAAGCTGTCGTACGACCCGCCGCGGTGACGCAGTGGATAGTCGGGCAGCCCGGTGAGGAAACCGAGTCCGGGATCCGCTCGGCGCAGCAGCCCTCGCAGGTTGTAGTACTGCCGGAAGAACGCGTGGAAGCCACGGCTCATGGTCGCGGTGGAGCCGTCGGCAAGGCGGACGGACCAGCCCGCCAGACGCCCGCCGAGGCCGGGTTCCCGCTCGTACAGGGTGACGCGGACCCCGCGTTCCGCCAGCCCGGTCGCGGCGGCGAGCCCCGCGATGCCCCCGCCGACCACCCCGACGTCCGGCGCGGGCCCGATGACCCTGTTCCGGCCCGGCGGCGCGGGCAGGATCCGGGCTCTCCTGTCGCGGCCCCGCCGGGGCGTGACGCCGAGCGGCGCGGTCATCGCTCTCCTCGATCCGGGGACGGGTCCGGGTCCGGGTCCGGGGACAGGTCCCGGGACTCCCGGGACGGGGACGGCGACCGGGACAAGAAGGGGGACGGGGGACGGGGCCGGGACGGCGCCACGCGCCGGGGGAGAAAGGGCAGTTCGGCCAGGCTCCGCAGCATGGGCATCACCGGTGTGCGCAGCCCGATCAGCAGGTCCTCGGGAACACGGGTGCGCCCGTCGAGAAAACGCAGCAGCCGCTCCGCGGGAACGTGGCGGAAGAGCCCGGTGAAGAAGGCGGCGCCGTCGAGACGTCCGCTGTCCAGGGCCCGGAGCAGCACCGCGTCCATGGCGCGGGCCCGCGCCGGATGGGGAGGGCGCGGCGCGGGGTCCCGGCCGGCCAGGAGATCGGCGGCCAGCGCCTCGGTCTGGCGCCGCACCGCCGCGAAGGTGTATCCCGTGGACGGCCGGGTGGCGCCGCCCGCCGCGCCGATACGGAAGACGGAGCGCCCCGCCCGGCACGGGAAGCGTCCGTCGGTCATCGGGATGACCCCTTCCTCCGAGGCGGTGATCCGGAAGGGGCCGAGGTCCAGGATCTGTCCGGTGTACTGCCGCAGCGCTCGCTCGTACCCGGCGTCGTCGAGGACCGCGCGGGAGAACTCGGTGTACTCGACCAGCGCGTGGCGCGGGCCGAGGGGCAGCAGATAGCCGAAGGACAGGCCGTGGGCGGGCTGTGGTGTGCGGAAGTCCATCAGGTCCGCCGTGCGCGGGTCGAACACCGGCCGCTCCGTGCGGACGAACCAGCCCCGGAAGTGCTGGAGCAGGGTGGTGCGGGCCGGCGGAAGGCGGGGCGGCGGCCGGGAGTCGAAGGCCCATCGGGCCGTCAGTACGACGCGGCGGCCCGAGGCGTCGTACGCGCGCACCTCGGCGCCGTCCGGTACGTCACGGACGGACTCGACGGCCGCCTCGGCACGGCGGCAGACGCCCGAGGCGTTCAACTGCCGCGCGACCAGCGTCTCGAAGGCACCGGACCGGAGCATTTTGTAGCGCAGGGGCGCGGGATCCGCGACGGTGGCCTCCCCGTCCGGTCCCCGTACCCGGAGACGGCCCCAGGACGCGGACAGGGCCGCGTCGTACGGCCCGCCCGGCACCTCCCAGAAGCACCAGGTGCGTTCCGGCGGTCTCAGCGGCCCGCGCGGCGCGTCGATCAGCAGTACGGTCGGTCCCCGGCCGCCGCCGGGCGCGCCGTCGCTCAGCCGACGCGCGAGGGAGAGACCGGCGGCTCCGGCGCCCACGATGATGATGTCGGCGTCGTGCACGGCACACCCCCTGCCTCGCTCCACGGCCGGCCGGACGGGACGAGGGCCGGCGTGGCGTCGATCCTTCCCCATCCCGTGCCGTCACCAGCACCTGCGACACGCCGGGTCCGTACCGGGCCGGGGCGGGGTCAGCGCTGCGGGCCGACGCAAGGTCAGCGCTGCGGACCGGGGCGGCGTCAGCGCTGCGGGCGGGGGCGGCGTCAGCGCCGGAGGGACTCCGCGTCCCCCATCACCACGACCGGCTTCTTCGCCGGATCCAGCAGGCGCAGCAGTTCCTTCATCCGGCCGCGCGGCAGCGAGACACAGCCCTGGGTGGGACCGGCGTGGTCCACATGGAGCCAGATGCCGCCGCCCTTGCCGCTGCCGAGCGGACGGGTCCAGTCCAGTGGGGTCCTGCCCGGTACGCGGTTGTAGTTGATCGCCACGACATAGTCGAAGGACCCGGCGAGCGACTCGCCCAGGAAGCCGGTGCCCGAGACCGAGAAGGCGGGTCCCCGGTCGTACGGGAGTCTCGTGCCCGGATCGGGCAGCAGACCGCCCGCGTCGGTGAGGCCGAACACCCCGATCGGTGTCCGCAGATCGCCCTGGGTGTGGTCGTCGCTCCAGCCGCGCCGCGCGTTGTGGGCGGGCCACGGGTCGGTGACGGGTGCCCAGCCGGTGACCGGGTCGCGTTCGTAGACCAGCACGGTGCCGGTGTTGCGGTTCCTTCCGACGCCGGTCGCCACGACGGCCTGGTCCGTTCCGGCGGGGATGGCGGCGAGGGTCCTCGGTCCGAGACCGGGTATCGCCTTCGGCCCGGCGGGCGGCGGTTCGGGGGCGGACCGGCCGACGGCGCCACCGACGGACCCGGCCCCGACGGCCGTGTCCGGGCCGGCGGCGCCCCCTCCGTCGGCAGCCGTCCCGCCCCGCGCGGGGCCCGGGTCGACAGCCGCGGCGCCGCAGCCGGTGAGCAGCAGGCCCGAAGCCAGCAGTACGGCGGCGAGCCGCGGACCTCCGTGGACGGAGTGGACAGGACGGATCGAACGGGCAGACATGAAGGGGCCTTTCCTCGTGCGTTCAGGGGTGCTCGGTGGCGGAGCCGGCGGGAGCGGGGGCGGGAGCAACGGGAGCGGGGGCGGCCGGAATTCCCTCGGTCCCGAACGTGGCGTCCGTGATCATCGCCCGGACGTCCATGACCGGTGCGGGCGCGTCCCCGGCGACGCAGAGCGTGACGGAGACCGTCGTACGTGAAGCGGGGCCGCTGCCCAGCAGTGCGCTGTACTCCCTGGTCCCGTGGATCTTCCGGCAGGACGGTGAGGGGTCGTCAGGCCCGTACAGCACCGGCGGTCGCAGGACCTTGTCGGCCAGAGCGCCGTCGGTCCACGGGACGAGGGTGAGCAGCGCGCCGCCGTGCTGAAGTGACCGCACGGGCGGACAGCCCGTCAGGTCCTTCTCCGGGCAGGGCCGTTCGTACGGGGTGAGCCGCTGCGACGAGGCGAAACCCCTGGCCCGCGCCGTACGCGCAAGGTCCTCGGGCATCTGGAGCGCCTGCCAGTGTGCGGGCAGCCGCAGGGTCAGACCGGCCACCTCGGAGAACCGGACGCGGGAGTCCTGAGCGCTGTCCCCCGAGGTGGCCGAGGCGGCGGGAGCGGCGGGCAGCGCGGGTCCCAGGCCCCGGCCCAGTGCGTCGGGCCCGAGCGTGCCGGCCAGCACGAGCCCGGTCACGGCCGCCGTGGCGGCGGCCGTGCGCCGTCGCCGCCGGGTCCGCCCGGCCCGTTCCCGTACCCGGCTCAGCCGCCCTTCGGGGGCGGGCAGTCGGGGCACGACCCGTTCCAGCAGGATCCGCAGCTCCCGCTCGTCCTCGGCCCCGGGCTCGCGCCCCGGCCGTGACCGTGCCGCGTCCCCCGGGCGGCGGCGCGTGTCTCCCGGCCGTCCTCGCCCGGGTCCGTCGTCCTGGCCCCGCCATCCTCTTCGGTCTCCCACGCCTGTGGAACGCGGTGGGAGGCCGATCAGGTTGCCCGGGTCGCCCGCTCTCCGTCAGCCGTCCACGTCATCGAGGGTGGCCGAGGGGGTGTCGCCGTTCCGGGCCCGCTGGGCGCGGCGCGCGCAGAGCTGTGAACCCCCGCCGGACCCGTACCCCCGAGACCCCCGCGGAGAAGCCCCCGGGGAATTCCCTCACCCGAACCGTCGCCCCGTAAGCCGTCTACTGTATACAATCTCCACGGACTGTAGGCCGATCGTGGTGTACGGCCCCAACTCGGAGGTGTCATGGAAGACTTGGACCCCGATGTCGTACTCGGGATGGCGGCCCAGGCGCCCGACGGACTGGTGATCATCGACCGTGAGGGGCTGATCCGCTACTGGAACCGGGGAGCGGAGCGGATCTTCGGTTACTCGGCGGCCGAGGTGGACGGGCGCAATCTGGATGTGATCATCCCCGAGAAGCACCGGCAGCGTCACTGGGACGGCTTTGTCTCGGCCATGGCCGCCGGCGCCAGCAAGTACGGGGAGAACGACCTCCTGGCGGTCCCCGCGCTGACCGCGGACGGTTCGACCGTGTCGATCGAGTTCAGTGTGGTGATGCTGACCGATTCCGAGGGCAACGCGAGCCATGTCGGCGCGGTCATCCGGGACGTCACCGCGCGACGGGCACAGGAGAAGGAGATACGGCGGCGACTGCTGGAAGCCGAGCCGAGCCGTCCGGCGTCCGCGTCCTGACCGGTCGCCGCGGGGCTCCGGCAGGGAGACGGCCCCGGGCCGCCCGGCACGGGGCGTCCTTCCGGGTCGCCGTCCTCCCGGGCCGCCCGGTTCGGGGCGTCCCCCGGCGGGCGATCGCGCGGGGCGGCTTTCCCGGCGGGCCGATACGGGCGACTCCCGTGCGGCCCGCCGCCACCGCCCACAGAACTCCGGGGCCGGGGAGAGGCGGAACGGACCGGCGTCAGACCTCCCCGGAAGCGCGCCGGGCCAGACTCTCGCGCAGCGCGGCCAGCCGCTCGATCTCGGCGTCGAGTGCGGCGAGCCTGCGGCCGACGATCCCGGAGCCCGGGGTGCCCGGTTCGACGGAACCGCACCGCCGCGGTTGATCCCCGGCGAAGAGATGGAGACGGTCGGCGCAACTGCGCAGGTCCTCGACGGTGAGTCCGAGGCTCAGCAATTCCCTGATGACACGGACCCGTTCGATCTCGGCGGGCCCGTACTCGCGCTGGCCGGACACCGTGCGGACGGGCGGGGGGAGCAATCCTCGCTGCTCGTAGAACCGCAGCGCCCTGGGTGTCGTGCCGGCGGCCGCCGCCGCTTCACCGATCCGCATCCCGCCCCCGCTCCCCCGGCCCCGACCGACGGCCCCCGGCTCACGGACGGAAGCTCTGTCACTCCGCCTACAGTTCCACGACCACTGCCCCGAAGTGCTTTCCTCCGATCAATTCCGGCAACGCCCGCGGCGCGCTGTCGATGCCCGCGATCCGCGCGTGGGGGAAGGTGATCTCGCCCGAGCGCAGCCACGCGCCGAAGCGCCCGGTCCACTCCTTCTCGACGTCGGGATGGTCCATACCGCTGTATCCGCGCAGCGAGACGCCCTTGACGACCAGACGGAAGGCATCGATCCCCACCGGCGCGCTGCCACCGGCCCGCCGCGCGGAGAGTTGCCCCGACAGGGCTCCGACCAGCGCGAATCTGGCGCCCTGCCGGGCCGCGCCGAGTGCCGCGACCAGTTGCTCGCCGCCGACGTTGTCCAGCAGGACGTCGATGCCCTCGGGCGCCGCCGCGGCGAGCTGCGGGGCGACGGGCCCCGCCCCGCGCAGCACGACCGCGTCATAGCCCAGTTCGGAGACGAGCCGCTCCGCCTTCCGCGCCGAGCCGGTGCTGCCGATCACCCTTCCGGCGCCCAGCAGCCGGGCGATCTGCCCGGCCAGCGAGCCCACCGCTCCCGCCGCCCCGGTGACGAGGACGGTGTCGCCCGCGCGGATGCCGGCCAGACGGGTCAGCGCGCCGTAGGCCGCCGATCCCGAGCTGAGATGCGCGACCGGGTCGGGCAGTGTGCCGTCCACGGGGGTGCAGTCGACGGCGGCCACCAGGGCGTACTCCCGCCAGCCGAGCAGATGGAGGACGGTGTCTCCCACGCTCAGCGGGCCGCCGGCCGGCGCGGCCACGACCTCGCCGACGGCGGGACCGAACAGTACGTCCCCGGGGCGCAGCGGCGGCAGCGGTACACCGTCGGTCTCCGCGCCGAGCAGGGTGCGCAGGCCGGGGAAGACCAGGAAGTGCCGGTTCCTGACCAGGACCTGGTCCGCGCCGGGTTCGGGCAGGGGTGTCTCCACGACGGCGAAGTGCTCGGGCGCGGGCAGCCCGGCGGGGACGGCGGTGAGCCGGACCTCACGGGTGGTGCCGGGCAGGGATGTGGTCATGTGCGGGCCCCTCCTGGGCGGGATCGCGGGCAGCGGCGGGACACGCGTCCCGCCGTCGGCGTGCGGTGACGCTAACCCCTGACGCGTACGTCAGGGTCAAGCCGGCGCGGCCCGGAGCCGGGGGCCGCCACCCCCGCGCGGCCCGGCGAAGTGCCCGTCCGACGGGGTCGGAGGTGCCCGTCCGACGGAGGGCCGGAAGTGCTCGTGTCCCGGCGCTCCTTCCGTCTTTCACTGGCAGGCGGGGGCACGGGCAACGAGAATTGCCACCACAGGCCGGGGCCGTTCCCCCCGGTGTCCCTGATATCTCGGATGTCCTCGATGTCCCGGAGGTGGAAGGATCCATGACCACACCACGGGACCTGTTCCTGGTGTCCATGGACGCGCCGTCCGACAGCCCGGTGGATCAGGGCGATCTGTCACTCGCGCTCGCGGGGGCCGAGGTGATCGATCTCCTGAACGCCGGTGCCGTCACTCTGGAGGGCGGTCGCCTCGTGCCGGGTGACCCGCCGGCGACGACCGATCGCCTGCTGGACGAGGCCGCGTCGTCGCTCGTCCGGCAGACGCCCTACGAGACGGTCGCCGACTGGCTGTGGCGCAGGGGCCGCGGTCTGGCCGCGGCCTATCTGGCCGACCTGGAGGCGGCAGGGCAGATCACCCGGCAGCGGTATCGCCGCTGGCTGGTCTTCCGGAGCAGCCGTCCGGTGCCGGCCGATTCGCCCGCACGCGAGCTGGCCGCGAACCGCCTGGCATCGGACGAGCCCGTCCTCGCCGCCCTCGTGGCAGCCGTCGGAATCAACGGCGGGCGCGCCGAGGACCCGCCGGACGTGGCCGTGGACCCGGCCGGGACTCCGGCCGAGGACGGGGCGATGGCCGTCCGCGCTGGGGACGACGACGCGGTGGAGGCCGTGCTCACGGAGGTCGACGACGCGGTGGGCGAGCTGGTGGCGGAACGGCGACGCCGTGTCCGGCGGCGCGAGGAGGCGGCCGAGACCAACCGTCGGCGAGGCTACTGACCGAGCGGGGGGGACCCGCCCTGACGGACCGTGAGCACCCGCCCGCCGCGCCGCCGGAAGGCCCCTCGTATCCGAAAAGGGTCTGGACCAATCACGTGCCACTGCTCCCTCCTTGCCCTCTTGCCTCTGATATCGCCCGATTGACGGAGTGATCATGAGGCTCTTAGCGTGTCCGCGCCAAGGGCGGAGCATCCATGCCCTCGGCACCTCCGTCCGGGGCGCACCAGGCTGCCCCGACTGGGCAAGGGGGCACGTTGCGCACAGCACCGCGCAGGGCACGGAGACCACGATCCATCACCACCGCCGCCGTCGTCGTCGCGGGCGCCGCCGCGCTCGCTCTGGTGACCACGTCCGCGACAGGCACGGCGGCGGCCGGTCCGGCCCCGGGCCGCACTCCCGGACCCGCGGGGGCCGCGCCGGCGACCGCCCTCACGGGTGCCGAGCCCACCCGCGAGATCACCCTGATCACCGGTGACCGGGTCCTCGTCGACGCGCGCGGAAAGGTGGCAGGACTGCGGCCCGCGCCGGGACGCGCCTCGGTGCCGGTCCAGATGAGCGAGGTCAAGGGCCACTCGTATGTACTCCCGGCGGACGCGGCCGGGTTGATCACCACGAACAAGCTGGACATCCGGCTCTTCGACATCACCGAACTGAGCCGTCCCGAGTACCGGACGCTCACGGGCGACGGAGTGCCGCTGCTGGTCTCGTACACCGGCGACGCCACGCGCCGGCCGGCCCGCGAGGGACTGCGGTCGCGGCCCGGCACCACCGTACGGGCCCAGCTCGGCGCCGCGGACAGTGAGGCGCTGACCGTACGCGGGAGCGCCGCGGCCCAGGCGTGGGACACACTGACCGCGCGCGCCGAGCGGGGACTGCGGCTCGCTCCCGGGGTCCGTTCCGTCCGCCTCGACGGTCTGCTCAGGACGACGCTCGACGTCAGCGTCCCGCAGATCGGCGCGCCGAGCGCCTGGGCCGCCGGACACGACGGCAAGGGCGTGAAGGTCGCTGTCCTGGACACCGGTGTCGACACCGGTCACGCGGATGTGGCGGGCCAGGTCGTCGCCGGGAAGAACTTCACCTCGGCCGACACCACCGACATCATGGACCGCTACGGCCATGGCACCCATGTCGCCTCCATCCTCGCCGGGACCGGTGCCCAGTCCAAGGGGCAGTACAAGGGGGTCGCCCCCGGCGCCCATCTGCTCATCGGCAAGGTGGCGGGCGACCGCGGCGTGGCCACCGAGTCCGCGATCATGGCCGGTATGGAGTGGGCCGTCGACGAGGGGGCGAAGATCGTCAACCTCTCCATCGGCGGTCCCGACACCCCCGGCGTGGATCCCGTCGAAGAGACCGTGAACCGGCTCTCCGACAAGGCCCTGTTCGTCATCGCGGCCGGGAACTCCGGGCCGCGCGCGTCCACCGTCGGCACACCGGGCACCGCCGACGGCGCGCTCACCGTCGGGGCCGTCGACAAGCAGGACACGCTGGCGGACTTCTCCTCGCGGGGCCCGCGGGTCGGCGACGGCGGGGTGAAGCCGGACATCACCGCACCCGGTGCCGCCATCACCGCGGCCTCCGCCAAGGGCAGTGTCATCGACCAGAATCCGGGGCTGCCGCACCCCGGGCCCGGCTACGTCACCCTCGACGGCACGTCCATGGCCACCCCGCACGTGGCCGGCGCGGCGGCGCTCCTCGCCCAGCAGCACCCCGACTGGAGCGGCCCCCGGCTCAAGGCGGCGCTGACCGGCTCCGCGAAGCCCGGTCCGTACAACGCGGTCGAGCAGGGCAGCGGCCGGGTCGATGTGACACGGGCCATCACCCAGACCGTGGTCACCGAGCCCGCCTCGCTGAGCTTCGGTGCCCCGGCCTGGCCGCACACCGACGACCAGCCGATCACCAGGACCCTCACCTACCGCAACACCGGCACCGAGCCCCTCACCCTCGATCTCGCGGCCACCGCCTCGGATCCGGCGGGCGAGGACGCGCCCCCCGGCTTCTTCACACTCGGCGCCTCCCGGCTCACCGTCCCCGCCGACGGCACCGCGTCCGTCGACATCACGGCCGATCCGAGGCTGGGCGGTGACATTGAGGGCGTCTACAGCCTCGCCGTCACCGCGACCGGCGACGGCCGGAGCGTACGCACCGCGGGTGCCGTCCTCCGCGAGGGCGAGATGTACGACCTCACCCTCAAGGCCACGGCCCGCGACGGCTCCGCACCGGCGGACGGCGACTGGACGGGGTACATCTACGACCTGGGCGCGCAGACCATGGTCAGGGTGTCGGGCGACAACGGCACGGCCCAGGTGCGTCTGCCGCGCGGTATCTACACCATCCTCGGCGAGGTCCCGCTGCTCAGCCCCGACCTCGTGTACATCGGGGACGACTGGGTCGCCGCGCCCCGGCTCGATCTGACGAAGGACACGGTGCTCGCGGTCGACGCGCGCGCCACCGAGTTGGTCGATATGACACCGCCGGACCCGGACGCCTCGTACCAGTCCGGGTTCCTGACCATCTCGCCGCAGGAGGCACCGGGACCGATCATCCTCTACATGGGCAATCTGTCGGAGGGCTTCCGCACTCAGCAGGTCGGCCCGAAGCCCCGGCCCGGCACGGTGAGTTCCTATCTGCTCTCCACCTGGGCGGGCGACGGCACGGACTATCTGCTCGCCGACACCCTCAGGAACGGCTTCTACACCGGACACGTCCAGCACGCCAAGGCCCGGGACCTGGCGAAGGTGACGGTCAACACGGGCGGTACGGTCACCGGCGGGCGTTGGGGGCAGATCGCCTCGGCACCGGACTTCCCGACCTCCGTACCGGTCACCTTCACCGACCTGGCGAGCACGACCACCACCTATCTCCAGGGCGGTTACGCGTGGCAGCGGACCTTCCAGCAGCGGCGCGGGGGCACGGCCGAGGCCCAGTACGGCGTCCCCTCCCAGGTGTACCGCGGCGGCAGGTCGTACACCGAGGACTTCAACACCGCGGTGTTCGGGCCCACTCTCGTCGGGGGCGGCGGTCTGACCCGTGACGGCGACCGGCTGACGGGTGCGATACGGCCCTTCGCCGACGGCGCGGGACATGACGGGAGCAGTCTCTACGATCCGGCGACCGCGTCCACCACGCTGTACCGCGACGGCAAGGAGTACGCCACGGCCGACGGGGTCCTGGACACGACGGGCTTCGACCTCCCGAAGGGCAAGGCCCGGTACCGGCTGGTCACCACCGTCGGCCGCGCCACCACGGCCGTGTCGGCGGTCAGCACCCGGGTGAGCTGGTCGGCGGAGTTCACCTCGGGACACACCACGAAGCCGACGGCCCTGCCCGCGAGCGTGGTGCGCTACACGCCCGAACTCGGCCTGGACGCACGGGCCGTGGCGGGCGCGTCCCGGAGTGTGCCGGTCACGGTCGAGGGCTCGGCCGCCGGCCGGAACCTCACCTCGCTCACGGTGCACGTCTCGTACGACAGCGGCACGAGCTGGTCGAAGCTCGCGGTGCGCCACGGGCGGGTGACGGTCGCCAACCCGGCGGCGGGCGGCACGGTCTCCTTCAAGGCCGACGTCAAGGACCGTGCGGGGAACGTCTTCTCGCAGACGGTGCTGGACGCGTATCTGACGAAGTAGTCCCCGCCGGGCCCACCGGGACGGACCACCCGGGGGGCCCGTTCGCGTGGGGACGGGCCGGTTCGCGTGGGGACGGCGGTGTCGTGAAACGCACCTGTCACCGCCGTCCCCGTGGCCTATCGTCGAGGTGATCGCTGGCGGAATGCTGGGTTCGGCCAGGACGAAGACCACGACGTGGAGGATGACTGTGCGCTACCGCGAACTGGGACGCAGTGGGGTGTCCGTGTCCGAGATCGGTTACGGCGCGTGGGGCATCGGTGAGTCCGCCTGGGTGGGTGCCACGGAGGACGAATCCGTCCGCGCACTGCACCGCGCCATCGACCTCGGCGTGAACTTCATCGACACCGCCCGCGGTTACGGCGAGAGTGAGCGCATCGTCGGCCAGGTCGTCCGCGAGCGGGCCGGCGACGAGGTGCTCGTCGCGACCAAAGTGCCGCCGAAGAACCGTCTCTGGCCGGCGCCCGACGGCCTGGACCCGGCGGAGACATTCCCCGGCGAGCACATCCGCGCGAGCCTGGAGACCAGTCTGCGCACCAGCGGCCTGGACCACTTCGATCTGCTTCAGTTCCATGTCTGGAGCGACGAGTGGGTCGGCCGCGGCGACTGGCTGGAGACGATCGCCGCACTGAAGCAGGAGGGAAAGATCCGCCTGTTCGGTGTCTCCGTCAACGACCACCAGCCCGACAACGCGCTCGCGCTCGTACGCGGCGGCGTCGTGGACAGTGTGCAGGTCATCTACAACATCTTCGACCAGGCGCCCGCCGACACACTGCTGCCGGCCTGCGAGGAGCACGGCGTCGGTGTCATCGTGCGGGTGGCGCTGGACGAGGGCGGCCTCACCGGACGGATCACCTCCGGCACGACGTTCCCCGAGGGCGACTGGCGCAACCGCTACTTCCGTGACGACCGCCCGGCACAGGTCGAACAGCGGGTGGCCGCGATCGTCGCCGAACTCGGCATCGCCGCCGAGGACATCGCCGAGAACGCGTTGCGGTTCGTACTGAGTTCACCGGCCGTCTCCACCGTCATCCCCGGTATGCGCACCGTACGCAATGTCGAACGCAACACGGCGGTGAGTGACGGGCGTCCGCTCGGCACGGACCAGCTCGCCGCACTGGCCAAGCACCGGTGGCAGCGCAACTTCTACGCCTGATCCCCGGCCCGGACGGTCTCGGGGGAACGGGCACAAGCTGCGCGTTCCCCCGTCCGCTGCGACACTGGAGATGACTTGTTCGCCGCATCTCCCCACGCCCGCTCACGGCTCAGGGAGAACGTTCTCCGAGGAGCGAACGCATGGCATCGCGCACTGTTTCTCCCACGGCTCGGCTCTCCGAGCAGGAAGCGGCCGTAGGCTTCACCTCATCCCGCACCCTGGCGGAATCGCTACAGGCGATCCTGGTCGACCTCATCGAACTCCACCTCCAGGGCAAGCAGGCGCACTGGAATCTGGTCGGCCACAACTTCCGCGATCTGCACAAGCAACTGGACCACGTCGTGGACGACGCCAGGGAAGCCAGCGACACGATCGCCGAACGCATGCGCAGTCTGCGCGCCATTCCGGACGGCCGCTCGGACACCGTGGTGGCGACGACCACCCTGCCGAAGTTCCCCGAGGGCGAGCTGAGCGTGGCCGCCGTGGTGGATCTGATCACCACGCGGCTGTACGCGGCGACGGCGACCATGCGACGTCTGCACGACGGTGTCGACGCGGAGGACCCCTCCACGGCCGACATTCTCCACTCGGTCATCGACACCCTTGAACAGCACGCCTGGATGGTCAGCGCCGAGAACCGCAGCGTGTGACAGCCGGCCCACGCCCGGAAGAGCGGCAACATACAAATCCGCAGTTGTCCTGATTTATTCGGCCGATCAGGTGGGATAGGTATCAATACGGTCGAAAAGCTCCCCCATGGGGGCACGCATGCGATGTTCGCATCACCACCCCATGGAGGAGTCCCCATGCGTATCCGTACCGCGCTCGCCACCGCCGCCCTGGCCGCCACCGCCCTGCTGGGCGGCGCCAGTGCGGCGTCCGCCTGTGAGGGCCATGAGGAAGCGACCGCCGCGGCGGGCGGTTTCCACAAGGAGGCCGGCAAGCACTACTACCACAACCTGGGTGGACCCGCCGGAATCACCGAGGGCGCCTCCTCGTCGCACAAGGCCGGCGGATGGTTCGGCTTCCTGGACATCTGAGTCCCGGCCCGCCGCTGGTGCCCGCCCTCTGCGTCACCACGCAGGGGGCGGTCGGCGTTTGCGCCCCGCACTCGTTTGCGCCCCGCACTCACGCACCGCCGCCGGGCCCTACGCGGACACGGGCGTCAGTTCCTGTTCGGCCCATACGGTCTTGCCGTCCGCCGTGTACCGCGTGCCCCGCCGGTGGGACATCTGCGCCACGAGGAAGAGGCCCCGGCCGTCCTCGTCGGTCGTACGGGCGTGACGCAGACGCGGGAGGCTGTTGCTGGTGTCGTAGACCTCGCAGGTCAGGAGCTGGTGCCGGATCAGGCGCAGGCCGATGGGGCCGGTGGCGTGGCGGATGGCGTTGGTGACCAGCTCACTGACGATCAGCTCGGTGGTCATCGCCAGATCCTGGAGTCCCCACTCGGTGAGCTGCCCGACGGCCAGGGACCGGGCGGTGCTGACGACGGCCGGGTCGGTCGGCAGTTCCCAGGAGACCGTCTCGCTCGGGCTGAGGATGCGGGTGCGGGCGAGGAGCAGGGTCACATCGTCGTACGGTGCCGGGGTCGGCAGCGAATCGACCACCTCCGAGCACAGCTCCTCCAGCGGAAGGCGGGGCTGCGCCAGCACGGTGCTCAGGCGTTGCATCCCGGTGTCGATGTCCAGGTCACGGGTCTCGACGAGGCCGTCGGTGTAGAGGGCCAGCACGCTCTCCTCGGGCAGTTCCACCTCCACGGCCTCGAAGGGCACCAGTCCGAGGCCGAGCGGCGTTCCGGCGGGAAGGTCGGCGAAGGTGACCCGGCCGTGCGGGTCGACGATGGCGGGCGGGGGGTGGCCGGCCCGTGCCATCGTGCAGCGCCGGGTGACCGGGTCGTAGACGGCGTACAGACAGGTGGCCCCCAGGACCGCGGCGGCCATGCCCTTGCCGTCGGCGTCCTCGTCGATGAGACGGATGGCCAGGTCGTCGAGGTGGGCCAGCAGCTCGTCGGGCGGCAGGTCCATGTCCGCGAGGGTGTGCACCGCGGTACGGAGCCGGCCCATGGTCGCCGCGGCGTTGATGCCGTGCCCGACGACATCGCCGACGACCAGGGCGACCCGGGCGCCGGAGAGCGGGATCACGTCGAACCAGTCACCCCCGGCACCGTGGCAGCTGTCGGCGGGCAGGTAGTGCGAGGCCACCTCGACGGCGGCCCCGCCGCTCAGGCGCTGCGGGAGCAGGTTGCGCTGGAGCGCGATGGCGGTGGCGCGCTCGCGGGTGTACCGGTTGGCGTTGTCCAGGGACAGCGCGGCCCGGTTGACGAGCTCCTCGGCGAGGAGCAGGTCGTCCTCCTCGAACGGCACCGGATCCTCCGTACGGGCGAAGAGCGCCACGCCCAGTACCCTGCCGCGCGCGCGGATCGGCACATACATACAGGAGTGCATCCCTGTCTCGTGGACCTTCTCGGCCCGTGCCGGGTCCCGGCTGAGCCATGATCCGGGGGAGCTGTCCATGACCGGCTCCAGATAGGACTTCCCGGAGGAGAGGACGCGGGCGAAGGGCGAGCCGGGCAGGACGAAGATCGCCTCTCCCCGTTCCCACAGGGCCTCCGGAGTCCCGGGGCGGACGGATGCCATGCCCGCGCGGCAGACCACGGGGATGCGCCCGTCGGACGGCCCGAGCCTGCTGAGGGGCTCCTCACCGAGGGGGACCGACTCCGCCAGGTCGACCGCGACGAAGTCGGCGAGGAGCGGCACCGCGACGTCGGCGAGCTCCTGCCCGGTCCGCATGACGTCCAGCGTCCTGCCGATCCGCGTGCCGGCCTCGTTCAGGATCGCCAGACGCTCGCGCGCCCGCTCTCTGCGGGTGACGTCCACCCACATGGCGCACACGCCCAGGGGCCGGCCGTCCGCGTCCTCCAGGCGGAAGAAGGAGACAGAGAAGGCGCCTTCCCGGTGCCGTTCCGCCGGCACCCAGGCCCGGAACTCGAGGTCGACCACCGGTGTGCCGGTGTTCAGCACGCGGCGCATCAGCGCCTCGGCCTCCTCGGCCTCGGCGATGTCGGGCAGCGACTCCGTCAGCCTGCGCCCCAGCCGCTGTTCGCGGGGGATGCCGTCCTGTAGCTCCAGGGTGTCGTTCACCCAGGTGCAGCGGAGCTCCAGATCACGGACGATGATTCCGACCGGCGCACGCGCCAGCATCGAGTCCAGCACGGGTCCCTCCGGTCCGTTCGCGGCCCTGGGCGAGAACGCGGGCACACCGCTCGCCGAGACCAGCCAGCGTGTCCTTCCGTCCGGCCCGGACAACGGCGAGACCTGCACACTCGTATCGATCCTGTGGCCGTCGCGGTGGCGCAGCGCCGCGGAGCCGGACCAGCCGCCGCGGGCGGCGGACCGTTCCGCGAAGACCGCCGCCCTCGACGCGTCCTCCGCGGAGAACAGCAGGGTCCCGGCCGGCCTGCCCGTCACCTCCGCCGCCGAGTAGCCGACCAGCCGCTCGGCGGCCGGTGTCCACCCGGTCACCGCCCCGTCCGTGTCCACGACCGCTGTCGCCGCGCCGTCCGTCCACGCCGATTCCTGCATCGCGTCGGTCACCGCGTCGGTCACCGGGTCTGTCACCATGCGCTCAGACTTGTCCACCACGGCCATCCCGCCTGCGAGGTGTCTCCCGGACGGCCGAGGTCGCGTCGGCCGTCCGGCCGAGCTGATCGGCCGACAGCGCGCTCAAAAAAGTCACTATCCCGACTTTAGCACTCTTTGTAGACAATATTCGTTTTGTTTGATCATGGATGAGACCCGCAGGACAGGGGTGCGGTCGGCCGAAGGCGGCGGCCCTTCACACCGTGAGGACGATGCGGCCCGGGACGTGTCCGGCTTCGAGGCGGCGGTGGGCTTCCGCGGCTTCGCTCAACGGCAGTATGTCGAGATGAAGCTTGAGGGCGCCGTTGGCGAGCAGGGGCACCACCGTGTCCGCGGCGGGCCGGGCGGCCTCGGGATGGAGCTGGAAGAAGGGGCCCACCGAGAACCCGAACACCCCGACGCTGTCCAGCCAGAGGCGGTCGGCCGAGAGCGGTCCGTCGGGAGTGTTCGCGGCGTGCCCCACCACGATCACACGGCCGAGCGGTTTGAGGACGTTCAGGCTCGCCGTACGGAGTTCGCCGCCGACGGGGTCGATCACCACATCGACGGGCCGGGATTCCAGAGCCGGGACGAACCGGTCGCTGGTGATCACCTCGTCGAATCCGAGGTGATCGGTGTCCCTCACTCTCCGCCGGGACGACACCGTGCCGGTCACATGGGAGGCACCCAGAGCACGGGCGACCGCCGGGTACGTCGCGGCGAGGCCGCCGGCCGCTCCGTGCACCAGCACCCTCTCGCCCTCCGCGAGACGGGCGATCCGCGTCAGTGACAGATGGGCGGTCGTGGCGTTCGGCAGCGCCGCGACGGCTTGCGCCGGATCGACCCCGCTGCCCTTCAGACCGACCACGAGTGCGGGGTCGGCCAGGGTGACACTCGCATAACCGCCCAGCGACATCTGGGACAGGGTGACGACCGGGTCGCCCACCTCGAATCCGGTGACGCCCGGCCCGAGTTCGCGGACCGTACCGGCGACCTCGAGTCCCGGGACGAACGGCGGGTTGGGTACCCCGGGGTGGTCGGCGAGATCGCCACGCCGGGCGAAGACGTCGACGAGCCCCACGGCCGCGTGCGTCGTGTCGATGGTGAGTTGGCCCGGTCCCGGCCGCGGGTCGGGCAGTTCGGTCTCCGTCAGGGTTTCCGGCCCGCCGTACTGGCTGATGACGATGGCGCGCATGAGTTTTTCCCGCTTTCTTCTTCTCCGTGGGTGCGCAGGGTCGACCGACGGCCGGGGCTCATCGTGTCCGGCCGTGGACAGGACGACGTCAGCGCTTGTGGTGTGTCAGGTCCTCGGCTGTGCTTCGGCTCTTCGGCCGCGCTTGCGCGAGGGAGGCGGGCGACTCCGCCCATCCGGCCAGCAGGTGCAGTGCCCTCTCGGAGGGTGAGCCGGGCTCGGCCGTGAAGACGGTCAGCAACTGATCGACGTCATCGGGGACGCCGAGCAGCTCGTACGCCAAGGTCAGCTCCCCGACCAGCGGGTGGCGAAATGTCTTGGCACCGTGTGTGTGCTGGTGCACGTCGTGCCCGGCCCACCAGGTGCGGAACTCGGGGCTCGCCAGCGACAGTTCACCGATCAGCTCGACGAGCAGCGGATCGTGCGGGCTCCGGCCGCCGTAGAGGCGCAGCGAGGCGACGGCCTGCGACGCGTTGCGTTCCCAGTCGGCCAGCAGATCGCGTGCGCTCGCGTCGAGGAACAGGTACCGGGCGAGATTGCGCTCGCGGGCGGGCATCGCGTCGAAATCGGTGTACAGCGCGCGGGCGGTCCGGTTGGCGGCGAGGACGTCGGTGCGACGGCCGAGCACCATCGCCGGTTTCGGCTCCAGTCCTTCCATGATCTGCCGTACGGCGGGCCGGACCCGCTGGGGCGGCAGTGGCCGACGGCGTTCCCGCTGCCGTTGCGGCCGGGCCAGTCTCAGCAGATGCGTCCGCTCGACCGGGTCCAGCCGCAGGGCGCGTGCCACGGCGTCGAGGACCTCCCGCGACGCGTTCACTCCCCGGCCGCGCTCGAGGCGGATGTAGTAGTCCACGTTGATCCCCGCGAGCCGGGCGACCTCCTCGCGGCGCAGTCCCCTCACCCGCCGCACCCCGGCGCCCGGCCCCAGTCCTGCCTCTTCCGGGGTGATCCGAGCGCGGCGTGAGCGGAGAAACTCCCGCAGTTCCTCGTCTCGCTCCATGCGTCCACACTAGGCCGGGCGGATTCGGCCCGAGCGGCCGAAAGGGGGCCGGTGAGACCCCCTCGGCCCGGTGCGGGGGATCAGGACGCGGAGGTCAGGACCGGGGAGGGGGCCGTGGTGCCCCAGCCGCCGTCGACCGCGAGGGTCTGCCCCGTGACATAGGCGCCCTGCGGGGAGCTGAGGAACAGGACGGCGGCCGCGATGTCCTCGGGTTCCCCGACCCGGCCGAGGGGCACCTTCTCCAGCGTTCACCGTTACGGCCGACCTGGCGGGCGGCCCTCACCACGCGTCCGCCGGGCATGCCGCTGGCTCGTTCTCCCTCTTTCCCTGCCTTGTTGAACATGCAAGTATTCCGCCCGGCTGCCGATCCCGGCGGCCATATGTCCGCCGGGCACGGCCGTGGCGCCCCCGTCATCCTGCCCACCGTGAAGGGATCCCGTATGACCGCACGTACCAGGAAGCTCGCCGCCACCGCGGCGACCGCCGCCGCGCTGGTCGCCGTCATGGGCGGGGCACAGCCCGCCGCCGCGACCGGCCCCTCCGCCGCCTTCTACACCGGGGCCGGCCAGACCGGCACCAAGATCCCCGTCGACCTGTCCGGCACCGGGACCTGCCAGGCCCTGCCGCAGCCGGTCCTGTCCGCCACGAATCTGTCCGCCCAGGACATCGATGTCTACTTCAACGCGGACTGCCGGACCGGAGCCCCCGGCACGACCAGCGACCTCTACTACCGCCTGGGCAGCCTCCACAACGGCGACTTCGGCTTCCCCGCGGTGAGTTACCGGGTCCACCCCTGATCCCGCCCCGCCCTGTACGGGCCTCGGCCCCGCACCTGAGCAGGCCTCGGCCCCACATATGACGGCGCCGCACGGCCCTCCGTGCGGCGCCCGCGCGTCCATGGCCCGACGGCCCGCCTCCGGCCCGGCCCGGCGGATCCGCCCGGCCTCACTGGCGCGGCCAGGGCCTGCCGCCGAGGCGTTCGATGTCGGTGTTGAAGCGCTTCAGATAGGCGGCGAAGGCGGCGATGTCCTCTTCCGGCCAGTCGGCCATGACCCGGTCCAGGGAGCGCACGATGCCCTCCCGCTCCTGATCCAGGACGCGTGCGCCCTCCTCCGTGAGGCGGAACTTGCGGGCCATGCCACCGCCGGGGTCCGGGATGCGCTCCGCGAGTCCGGCACGCACCGTCGCGGCCGTCTGCCGGTTCAGGGTGGACGCGTCGAGCCCGAAGGCGTCGCTGAGTTCACCGATCGACATCGGTCCCTGCACCTGTATACGGCTGAGCAGGATGTAGGCGCTGCGATCCAGTACGGCGTCTTTCCGTCGTCCGCCCCTCTGATTCAAGAACGTGTGGCGGCTGAGCAGCATCTGCTCGTACTCGACCTCGTGCGTGGCCCCGGCCATGCGTGATCGCCTCCTGCCTCTCTCGCCGGGCCATCATCGCACCGCGTCCGGACGACCCGCACTCCCCGCTCACGCGTATGAATCATGCATGCAAAGTGCTTGTTGCACATAGTATGTATGATGCACAGGTTGTTTTCTGATGGCACTGTCATAGGAGTCCCATGGACGCCCCACAGCACACATCCCGCTCGGGTGGCGTGGTCGCCACGCTGGCGTTCGCAGGCACCACGGCGGCGATCATGCAGACACTGGTCACGCCGCTCATCGCGGAGCTGCCGCAGATCCTGCACACCACGTCGTCGAACGCCACCTGGGTGATCACCACCACGCTGCTCGTGGCGGCCGTCTGCGTTCCGGTCGTGGGCCGCCTGGGCGACCTGATCGGCAAGCGCCGCATGCTCCTCGCGTGCTCGGTGCCGCTGATCGCGGGCTCGGTGGTGTGCGCCCTCTCGTCCTCCGTCGTGCCGATGATCATCGGGCGCGGCCTGCAGGGCATGGGGATGGGGATGGTGCCGCTGGGCATCGCCCTGCTGCGCGATGTCGTTCCCTCGGAGAAGCTCAGCTCGTCCATCGCGCTGGTGAGCGCCTCCATGGGTATCGGCGGCGGCCTCGGCCTGCCGATCGCCGCGGCGGTCGCCCAGTACGCGAACTGGCGGGTGCTCTTCTGGGGATCCGCCGCACTGGCCACGGTGATCGCCGCGATGATCTGGTTCCTGATCCCGGATGTGCCGGCCGGCGCCAAGGGGCAGCGTTTCGACGCGCCCGGCGCGCTGGGCCTCGGCGCCGGTCTGGTCTGCCTGCTGCTCGCGATCTCCAAGGGAGCCGACTGGGGCTGGGGTTCGGCGACCACACTCGGTCTGTTCGTGGCCGCCGTCGTGTTCCTGGCCGGCTGGGGCGCGTGGGAACTCCGCACGACCGACCCGCTGGTCGACCTGCGCACCACGGCCCGCCCCCGGGTGCTGCTCACCAATGTCGCCTCGATCTTCGTCGGTTTCGCGATGTACGCCAGCATGCTGGTGATGCCCCAGCTTCTACAGTTCCCCGAGGCCACCGGTTACGGCCTGGGGCAGTCGATCCTGGCGTCCGGCCTGTGGATGGCACCCGGCGGCGTGATGATGATGATCGTCTCCCCGTTCGGCGGCAGGATGACCAACGCGTACGGCCCGAAGGTCACTCTGCTCTCCGGGGTCCTGGTCATCGCCGCGGGCTACGGACTGTCCCTCGCCCTGATGGGGTCCGCGTGGGGAATCATGCTGGCCATCATGGTGATCAACAGCGGTGTGGGCCTCGCGTACGGCTCGATGCCGGCGCTCATCATGAGTTCCGTCCCGCTCTCGGAGACCGCCGCCGCGAACAGTTTCAACACGCTCATGCGCTCGCTCGGCACCTCGGTCGGCGCGGCCGTGATCGGTCTGGTCCTCTCCCAGATGACGACCAGCGCCGGCGGCCGGAGCATCACGTCCGAGAGCGGTTTCCGCACGGGGCTGCTGATCGGCTGCGGCGTCGCCGTGCTCTCCGCCGCGATCGCGGCCGTCATCCCGGCCGTACGCGCTGTCGCGGCCGGCACGGAAAAGAGCCAGGCGGCCCCCGAGCCGGAGAAGTCCGCCGTCGAGGCGTGAGCGGCCCGGTGGCGGCGCGCGGTCGGTGAGTGGCTGGTGATCCACGCCGTCCCGGGCGCCGGCACCGGGCACGCGCCCGCCGCGCGCACCACCTGCCGCCGAAGCGGATCTGGCGACCCTCGGATGCCGCCGAAACGGATCCGGCGGCCCTCGCATGCCGCACCCCGCCGCATGCTCTTGAACGTCAAGTCAAGTACGTGGATGAGCAAGCGCCCAAGCAGCGCCTCTTTAATTGACCATACGTTCCATATAACGTAGGGTCGCGCCATGGCGAGGGTCAGGGAGTTCGACACGGAGGCCGCCGTGGAGGCCGCCATGAACGCGTTCCGCGTCCGCGGCTTCGAGGGGACGTCCGTACAGGACCTCATCGACGCCACCGGGGTGGGGAGAGGATCCCTGTACGCGGCGTTCGGCAGCAAGGAGGGCCTGTATCTGGCCGCCGTCGACCGGTACCGGCAGAACTACGCCCTGCCTCTGATCGACATCTTCCGGAGCGGCGCCCCGGTCCGGGAGCTGATCCGAGCGGTCCTCGTGGACCTGGTCGACGACATCGTGAACGACGGCGACCGGCTGGCCTGCCTCATCGTGAGCGCGGCCACGGAACGCGTTCCTCACGATCGCGTCGTCGCGGAGCGTCTGCGCTCCACCGTCGACGCCCTGGAGGACGCGCTCACCGAGGTGATCAGCCACGCGCAGGCGAGTGGTGAGATCTCGAGCAACCGCCCCGCCGGCGACCTCGCCCGCTTCTTCGTGATGACCGCCCAGGGGCTGCGCGTCATGGGCGCCATCAACCCCGACCGGCGGTTCCTCATGACGACCGTCGAGGTCGCCGTGGCGTGCTTCGACTGACGCACCGAGTCGCGGCGCACAGAGGCGGGAGCCCGCCTGGCACAGCCACCGGAATCCGGTGGACGGGTCGCCCCCCCGCCCTCGACCTGCTGGTCCTCTCCCCCGGCCGGACACTCGCGATCACCGGAGCCGCGGACGAATCCGCTCCCCCGCGGCGGCGCCGGAGGACGGCTGGTCCACGCACTCCGATCCGGCCCACCGGTCACGGGTTCCGGCGTGTGCCATCGGCATAAACAAACTAGTTCGTTTGACTGGGATGCCCGGGAGCGTTACGTTCCCCTGAGGCAACGAACCAGTTTGTTTTTCGCCTGTGAACCGCGGTCCGTGTCCCAGGCGGCCTCGTGGTCGCGGGCGACGGAAGGAATCCACCTCATGAGGAACGTCAGCGGATGGGCCGCCCACCAGCGGGGCGGCCCCCTGGAACCCTGGAACTTCACCCGGCGCGACCTCCTCGCCGACGACGTGGCCGTACGGGTCGCGTACTGCGGAGTCTGCTTCACCGACATCTCCGCGATCCGCCACGGCAGCCAGTTCCCCCTCGTTCCCGGCCACGAGCTGACCGGAGAGATCACCGCGGTCGGCAGCGCGGTGACCCGGTTCGCGGTCGGCGACAAGGTCGCGGTGGGCAACATCATCGACTCCTGCGGAGTCTGCCCGCCCTGTCTGGCCGGCCGGCAGAACTGGTGCACGGAGTTCCCCACCCTCACCTACGGCAACACCGACCGCCGCGACGGCGGTCCGACCCGGGGCGGATACTCCTCCGAGTACGTACTGCCGCAGGGATTCGCCTACCACCTGCCGCCGGAACTCGACCCGGCCGGCGCCGCGCCGCTGATGTGCGCGGGCATCACCACCTACGCCCCGATGAAGCGCTGGGGAGTGGGCCCCGGAAAGACCGTCGGCATCGTCGGAATGGGCGGGCTCGGCCATCTCGCCCTGAAACTCGCCCACGCACTCGGAGCCGAGACCGTCCAGTTCACCCGGACCAGGGACAAGGCCGCGGAGGCCCGGAGCCTGGGCGCGGACGACGTGGTCCTGTCCACGGACGAACAGCGGATGGCCGCCCAACGCGGCCGCTTCGACTTCATCCTCGACACCGTCGGCGCACCGCACTCGCTGGAGCCCTACCTGTCCGCGCTCGCCATGGACGGCACCCTCTGCCTGGTGGGCATTCCCGACGAGGACATCAGGGTCAGCCCCCTGAGCCTGATCCAGGGCGCGAAGACCCTGGCCGGCGCCGGCAGCGGCGGAACGGTCGAGACACAGGAGATGCTCGACTTCTGTGCCGAGCACGGCATCGTCGCCGATGTCGAGATCATGCGCCCCGACCAGGTCAACGAGGCTCTCGACCGGCTCGACCGCAACGACGTCCGCTACCGCTTCGTCCTCGACATGGCGGCACAGCGTCCGTGACCGTCCCGCCGGGACACCGGAGGGCGCCTGGCCCCGCGCAAGTAACGAACTGGTTTGTTTTATCATGGAGTCCATGAAGACCGGACAGATCACCAGCGTGGGCCAGGCGTCGCGGCGTCGTCTGCTCGACGCCGCGACGGCCGAGTTCGCCGCCTACGGCATCGCCGGCGCGCGCATCGACCGCATCTCCGCCAACGCGGCAGTCAACAAGGCGCAGATCTACAAGTACTACCGCAGCAAGGACGAGCTCTTCGACGCCGTCTTCGCGGAGCACCTCGACATGATCGTGGAGACGGTCCCCGTCACCGGCGACGATCTGCCCGGCTACGCGGTCCGCCTCTACGACTCCTACCTCGTCCATCCGGAGCTGGTCCGCCTGGCCACCTGGGCCCGCCTCGAACGCACCCCCACCGGCGATCTGTTCCACTTCATGCCGGGGCACGACGACACCAAACTCCGGTCGATCGCCGACGCGCAGGAGAAGGGCCTCGTCGACCCGTCCGTCTCCCCGCTCGAAGTCCTCTCCCTCGTCACCGCCATGTCGATGACCTGGTCACCCGCCAGCGTCATGTACACCGCAAGCAAGGAAGAGGCCGAGGCCGAACACGACCGCCGCCGCGCAGCACTCGCCCTGACCGTCCGGCGCGCCTTCGCACCGTGACCGCCGTGGGATCACGAACAGGGCAGGGGGCAGGGGCAGCCGCAGCCGCAGCGGACGCGACCGCGATCCGTGGGGCCTTGAGGTCATCCACCTGTTTCCTGCACATGGATGAGGAGCAGGGCGATGTCGTCGCCGCGGATCTCCGACCGCTCGGCGTCATGGACGAGGGCGTCGGCGAGGGTTTCCATCTTCTGGCCCTTGGCTCGCGCGAGACGCTCGGCGAGGGCGTCGGTCGCGTCGTCGAGATCGATGCCGGGAGCCTCGACGAGTCCGTCGGTGTACAGGGCGAGAACGGTGCCCGGAGGCAGGGGGATCTCGCTCGACGGATAGGTGGCGGCGGGATCGACGCCGAGCAGGGGCCCCGGCGGGACGTGGAGAACTTCGGCGTGCCCGTCGGGGTGGCGCAGGATCGGTGAGGGGTGGCCGGCGGTGGCCAGGCGGCCCTGGTGGCGCAGCAGGTCCAGATGGACATGCAGACAACTGGTGAACAGACCGGGGTCCAGGTCGGTGAGCAGCCGGTTGGTACGGGCCAGGACCTCTCCCGGCGGCACGCCGGCGGAGGCGTGGACGGCGGTGCGCACCTGTCCCATGAGGGCGGCGGCCTTCACGTTGTGACCCTCGACATCGCCGATGGTCGCGGCGGCGGCGCGGCCGCCGAGATGGATGAGGTCGTAGAAGTCGCCGCCGACGTCCATGCCATGGCTGGCGGGCAGATAGCGGGCGGCGACCTCCAGACCGGGGACGGCGGGCAGGATCTGGGGCAGCAGACCGGCCTGGAGGCCGTGGGCGAGGCGGTGCTTGGCGTCGTACAGACGTGCGCGGTCCAGAGCCTGGGCGACCAGTCCGGCGACGGAGATGAGGCAGGTCCGCTCCTCCTGGGCGAAGGGGTGGGGCCGGTCGTACGCGAGCACCAGCGAGCCGACGGTACGCCCGGAGGTGATCAGCGGCAGGAAGGCCCAGGCACCCTTGCCGTCCCGGAGGACCGCCGGAGGATGCGCCCGCCTCAGCTCCTCGAAGGTGGCGAAGAAAGCGGGTACCCCGGTGGTCAGGACACGCGCGGCGGGGGTGGTGGAGGTCAGCGGCGCGACGTCGAACTGATCCATGAGTTCGGCGGTGTACCCCAGGTGGCCGACGATCCGCAGACGGCCCTCCTCCGCGGTCATCAGGGCGAGTGCCTGGGCCCCGAAGGCGGGCAGCAACTGGTCGGCGGTCCGGTCGACCACGTCCTGCACGCTGACGGCCTCGGTGAGCGTGGCGGCCAGATGCATCAGGTGGTACAGGGCTCCCGCCCGGCCGGGCTCGGCGGCGGGCGCGGGCCGCAGTACCCCCGCCGGGTCCGCTGCTCCACGGTCGGCGGGAACGATGCGGAGGCTGACCCCGGAACCGTCCGGGTAGAGGTGGAAGGACAGATACCGGTCCGGTGGGCGCACGGCCGTGAAGGACGTCGGCTGCCAGCTGATCATGGCGCCGCGGCAGCGTTCTTCGACCACCGGTCCGTCCAGCCACGGCAGCGCCTGCCAGATGGGGGCACCCAGCAGTTCGGGGACGCTGCCGCCGAGGAGGTCGGCGGCAGCGGTGGTGATGAAGGCGATCCTGCCGTCCAGGGTCAGCGCGCAGGACCCTCCTGGAAGTCTTTCCGCGAAGTCGACCGCGGCCTGCGCCTCGGCGGGCCAGGCGGTGCGCGGCCGATGCGGCGGCAGCACCCGAGGCTTGTCCCCGACCGGCAACGGCAGGCCGTCGGCCTCGGTCTGCCGCAGCAGCCGGCCCAGGGAGCCGCAGACGGTGTCGATCGCATGGCGTTCGGACGGACTCAGGTGCGGTGGGTGGGAGCCGGGCCAGTGCAGCACCAGTCCACCCCAGGCGGTGGCGCCGGTGGTGATCGGGGCGGCCGCCAGCATGAAGCGGAAGGGAAGCATCAGGGCGAGTCGTGGGTAGCGGCACGCCAGCTCCTCCTGGCCGCTCAGCCACACCACACGGCGCTCACGCACGGCGTCGGCCACCGGTGAGCGGTCCGTCAGCGCCACCCGCGTCCAGGGTGTGGCGATCTTCCGCGAGATCCCGCAGAGCGCCGCGAGCCGCAGCACACGCTCGCCCGGCGGCAGCACGTACACCGCGCCCACGGACGCGCCGATCTCGCGCACCACGTGGACCAGACCGCTGTCGAGCGGCTCCGCGCCGGAGCCCAAGGCACCCACAGAACCACTGCCCGCGGGGCCCACGCCCTCACCTTCTCCCGGCCGCCGACTCCGGCGAGAGGACACCGAAGCGAACATATCGGGCATCACCCATACAAGAAAACTACACCCGCCCCGTGATGCCGACACTCGACCGGAGGGCACATCCGGCAGGCGCCCATCCCCGGCGGACTCCGCTCCGGCCGGCCCCGAACCCCGTCCTGACCGCCCCGCCCGACCGACGTCATAGCACTCTTACATTGAGGTAAGAGCACTCACACACCGTCGATGGCGTATGTGTCCACACTCGTGGATGGGTAAGCCGACGGGCCGGGCGTGCCGTCGTTCACACCCGCGCGAACCGGCCTCACCGGGACAACCCGGCGGCGCGGCTATCTATCCTGGCCGGATGACCGACAACCCAGCCGTGCGCGACATCGCGCCCCGCAAGCGGGACTCGGCGGCCACCAAGCGAGCCATCCTCGACGCGGCCCGGGAGGTCTTCACACGCTCGGGTTACGCCGCGGCGGGCATGCGGGAGATCGCCGGCCTCGCGGGCATCGACCCACGGCTGATCAGCCGCTACTTCGGCTCCAAGGAAAAGCTGTTCACCCAGGTGGTCGAGGAGGCCTTCGCCGACCACCTGATGATGACGCCGTAGGCCAACGCGGAGACCGCCCGCTCACTGCTCGCGGATCCCACCCGGGCCCACGACGACGGACTGCTCCTCACCCTGCGCTCGGCATCGAGCGAACGCGCGGTGGAGATCATGCGCGACAGCCTGGAGAAGAACTTCCGGCGCGCCCTCACCGACGAGCTCACCGGCCCGAACGCCGCCGCCCGCGCCGCCCTGCTCGTGGCCATCTGCAGCGGCGTCCAGTTCATGCGCAACATCGTCGGCAACAGCGCCCTGCTCGACGGGGATCCCGAGATCCTGGCGCCTTACCTCAGGTCGGCACTCGACGCCGTCGCCACCGCGCCGTCCCACTCCCCGCACACGGTGAGGTAGCCAGGAACTGTTCGGCCGGCGCCGCCGTCGTGCAGTGGCCTCAGCCCCTCGGCACCGAGGCGAAGACGGAGACTCCGGGCGGTCCCGCGTGGTCAGCGGTCCCCGGCCTCCTCGGCGGCTTCGAAGAGGCCAAGTGTGAGAACGTTCCGGAGTTCTCCCCGACTGGTCACACCGGTCTTGCGGTAGACGCGGTGGAGGTGGTTGTCGACGGTACGCACCCCTATGCCCAGCTGACTCGCGATGTGCCGGCTGCTCTGTCCTGCGGCGGCGAGGCGCGCGATGTCACGTTCCCGGTCGGTCAGTTCGGGGGTCCAGCAGGCGAGGACAGCGGGTGTCATCACGCCCTCGCAGCGTTGCGCGAGTTGAAGGCAGCGGTCGGCGGCCCGTTGCGCGTGCACCGTGTCTCCCTCGCGTGACCACAGACGCGCCGCGTGTGCGGCGGCCTCGGCCGCGTGCAGATACATGCCGGCGCTCTGGAACGCCGCGCAGACCCGCTCCATGGCGGACGCGTCGCGGTCGGCGAAAGCACCGGCGTGCTCGGCGTAGATCCTGATGTGCGGGGTGTCGCAGAGGGCGGCGAGTTCGACGAGCCGGCCGGAGACGGCCGCGGACTGCCCGAGGCGCACCGGCAGGTGCAGCAGCTCCGCCTCCCACAGCAGGGCCTGCTGGTGCCGGGCGTCCCCGGCCGTGAGCAGCGCCTGCCGGGCGGCGTCGCGGAGACGGCCCTGAGCGGCCAGGATCCACGGCTGGGCCATCCGAAAGGCCAGGATGTGGAGGATGCGGTAGGACCGCACATGGGCGAGATGGGCCTCGTCGAGCAGGGCCTGCGCCTTGGCGGCGTTACCGGTGAGCGCTTCTACGGTGGCCCACTCACCGAACAGCAGCGCCTGCTGGCCCCAGGTGGTGTCGTCGCGCAGTGTGGAGGCCGCTTCGCGCATGTGCCGCTGGGCCGATCGCAGATGTCCCCGGCGCGCGGCGATCCTGCCGAGGTAGAACTGCCAGGCACCCTGGCCGCCCACCCACCCGGAGTCCTGTGCCCGCTGGTACTGGGCGACAGCGCTTGCCTCGGCCTCGCTCAGCCGTCCCGAGAACGCCTGGGCGTTGGACTGCCAGCTCAGCAGACCGGCGCGCAGGAAGGGTATGTCGTCCTCGCCCGGCAGAAGGGCCAGTGCCGCTTCGATCGTCCGTAACGCGGCGTCCGTCCGCCCGTGGCAGAAATGATCGATGCACTCGGCGTAGCGCGTCCTGACCATCGTCCGCGGGTTCGGTGACGCGCACTGCCGGGCGCGGGTGACGGCCCGCGTGTACGCCGGCCAGTCGGCCTGCGTCGCGAGCAGGACGGCTTGGAGGGCGGCCAGTTCGGCGCGCGCGGTGTCATCGGTCATCGTCTCTTCCGCATGGCGCAGCAGTTCCAGGGCGTCGCCGGGCCGGTCGAGGGAGAGATACATATTGGCGGCCCGCAGTTGCACCGACCGCAACTGATCGGCCTCGGGTGTGACGGTCTGCGACAGGCCGCTGTGAACCTGCTCCGCCTGCACACCGTGCCCGGTGTAGCCGAGCGCGACGGCCAGGGCCCGCCGGGCCGGCTCACCGCCCCCGGCGTCACCCGCCGCTCGCGCCAGCCGTGCCGCCAGGGTGAAGTCCATGGTCAGAACGGCATGGTCGGCCGCGGAGAGGAGGAACCGCGGATCGGTGAGATCGCCGGCCTCCAGACGCCAGCCGCCGACGCGGGCCAGATCCTCGCGTCGGCGCATGCCTGTCCGCCCGATCGCCTCGGCCAGCTCCCGGCAGTGGCGCCGCCGCCGGTGAGGGGGCGTCCGCCGGCGCAGTACCTCACCGTAGAGGGAATGAGCCAGCCTCACCTGGGTGCGCCAGCCGTCCTCCTCGCTCACGATCAGGTCGCGGCGGTGGAGTTCGTCCATGACCGTGGCGCCGGTGAGTTGTTCGAGGACCGTGACACCGAGGGGCTCCCCGAACGCCAGGAGTTCCGCGGCACGCTGCACCGGCGCGGTGAGCCGCCCGATGCGCCGGCCCACCAGGTCGACCAGACGGGTGCTGAGCTGGAACGGTCCCTGCCAGCGCCACACGTCCGCCACGACCGCCAGTGTCCCGGAGGCGAGTCCCGCGTCGACGAGCTGCTGCAACCACAGCACATTGCCGCCGCTGCACCGCCACAGCCTGCGCGCGGTCGCGGTCTGCACCTGCCCGCGCAGCGTCCGTTCCAGCAGGCGGCCGACGGAATCGGCGCTCAGCGGCGGCAGATCGACCCGGTCCGCGTAGTTTCCGCGTACCAACGCCTCGACGGCGTCCGGCAGCGGTACACCGGAACGCGCGGTGAGAACGATCCGTATGCCGCCCCGTACGGCGAGATGCAGCAGGAGAGAGGCCGAACCGTCGTCGAGCAGATGTACATCGTCGACGAACAGGGTCCGCTGTGCGTCCTGTACGTTCACCGCCGGGTCGGCGAGCAGTCCGTCGGCGAGGACGCGCAGCAGATTGGGACGCCCGTCGGCCGTGGGCAACGTGGTCGGTAACAGGTGCGCCAGGGCACCGAAGGGAATCCCCGCGACGCTTCCGGTGGCCGACGCCGTCAGTAATCGCTCCGGTGACGGAGCGGCCCCGGACAGCACTTCCCGGGCCATCCGCGTCTTGCCGACGCCGACAGGACCCGTGATCAGCAGCGCGGGCCGGGCCGAGTCCTTCATCAGCGACGACAGCTCGGCCAGCGTTCCGTCCCGGCCCGTGAACGGCCAGGAGGGAGGGGACAGATGGGCCTCGTGTACGGAGGATCCCGGCGATATCGGATGCTGCTCTGCCCGGTCTTCCATCGGTGACCCTTCCGCGTGGATCAGCCCCGCCCGCGGGGCCCGCGGGCCCGCCGCCGTCGGACTGAGTATCGCATTACTCACGACATGACACCGCCTCAAAGATAGGTTTCACACCGCTCGCGCATGACGCACGGAACCATTCCTGACCTGGCTGCGGAATTGACACGTCCAGGGGAAATCCCGATGAATTCGAACTCCACATCACCGGTCCTGGCTGCGCATCTCCCCCTCGTCGAATGGGGGTCATCCGATGGAATGCCGGAGCCGACCGGAGACGAGCGGGACGTGTCACGGCCGGGTGCACCGAAAAGCAGTGCGCTCACCGCTGTGGTGAGACTCCGGCGGCCGAATTCGGCCGCCGCGACGGCGGACCGACCGAGGAGAAAACATGCATGACAGAAGAAGTGCCGTGAAGGAAGACGGCTCCGGCTTCCTACGGCGCGCGCTGGCGGGGCTGATCGCGGCGGTGGCGCTGTTGACAGGTCTGGTGGCGACGGGCCCGTCGGCCATGGCGGCCGACCTGCCGTACGGGCCGTACACCTGCGCGGCGGGCTTCGTATGGCGGGAGGCGGTCCCGGCCGACCTGGTCTGTGTGACACCGCAGATCCGCTCGCAGACCACGACGGAGAACTCACTGGGCCCGTCGCGCCGGGAGCCGAACGGCGGCGTCTACGGGCCGGACACCTGCAAGCAGGGCTACGTCTGGCGCGAGACGCGGCCGTCGGACCACGTCTGCGTACCGCCGGCGAGCCGCGACCAGGCCCGTGGTGACAACGCCAACGCTCCGTGGCGGCTGGCGGACCCGGGGGCGACGCCGCGAGGCGGGGTGTCGGTCTCCACCTCGTTCCACCAACTGGGCGGCTACCTGTCCGCGACCGGCAGCGGGCTCAGCCCGAACGGGGTGGTGCGGTTCTACGCGGTCGGGATCAACACGACCGGGCCGTACTCGCTGGGCTGGCTGAACGTCAGCGCCTCCGGCACCCTGCCGGGGTGGCAATACGTCGCGGACATCAGGTGCCGAGGCGGACAGACACAGCCGGCCACCGTCGTGGTCCTCGACCAGAGCTCCGGCCTGGTCACCACCGGCGGCACCACGGACGCTTTCCGCCACTGCGGCTGAGTCCCCGGCGCGGCGCCCCGACGGCGCGGGACCCACGGAGATCGTGAGCGGGGCATACGTGTGACAGGCGGCCGGGCACGGCACCATCGACGGTGCCGTGCCCGGCCCTTGGGCCGACATTCCCTCCTGGACGGCAAGGGCCGTGTCACCGGTCGGGCCTTTGCGAGTGGAGCTCGCGGTAGTGGGTGCTTTCGGGGCGAGGGCACTTGGCCGGTTATGGGTGAACGGTCAAGCGGGGGACGCCCGGGGCGCACATACTCAAAACTCCTGAGTCCTGTCCGGGAAGGGAACCCGATGACGCGACCGCTCACCGTCGGTGTGGAGGAAGAGTTCTTTCTGGTCGACCTGGACAGCGGGTCGGCCGTGCCTGCCTTTGAGGAAGTGATAGCAGCCGCGGCCCCCACCGGACCCGCTCAGCGCCTGAAGCCGGAGGCCTCCGCGGCCCTGGTCGAGGCCGTGACGGAGCCCCACAGCGAACTCTCCCTGCTGGCCGACGATGTGCGCTCGTTGCGCTCCGCCGCCGCCGCGGCCGCGGAGAAGGCGGGTTGCGGGGTGCTGGCGTGCGGGACGGAGCTGATACCCGGGCCGTACATGCCGCCGACCAGCGGCTCCCGCCATCGCAAGATCCGCGAGAAATACGGCGCGCTCGTGTTCGGTCATATACCGTGCGGCATGCATGTCCACGTGGGTATGCCCGACCGGGAGCATGCCGTCCGGGTGAGCAATCATCTCCGGACCTGGCTGCCCACGCTCCAGGCGCTCGCCACCAACTCCCCGTACTCACTGGGCGAGGACACCGGATACGCGAGCTTTCGGTCAACATGGTGGTCGTATCTGCCGGTGGCCGGTCCGGCTCCGCTGTTCGCCGACGCCGCGCACTACGACGCCCTGCTGGACAGCCTGGTCGGCTCGGGAGTGATCCTCGACCGGAAGATGACGTACTGGTTCGCCCGCCCCTCGGAAGTCGTGCCCACCATCGAGATACGGGTCATGGACGTCTGCCCCACCAGCGACACCGTGACCCTGCTGGCGGGACTGACCCGTGCGCTGGTCGCCACATGTCTGGAGGCGGTGGAACGCGACGCCCCGCCCCCCGCCGTCTCCGATCAGCTGTTGAGCGCGGCCCACTGGCAAGCCGCCCGGTACGGTCTGGAAGGCGACGCCCTGGACCTGCCCTCCGGGCGCCCGCTGCCCGCCTGGACCCTGGTGGACCGGCTGTTGAGGCATGTCACTCCCGCCCTGTCCGACGCGGGAGATCTCGCCCTGGTCAACGACCTGTTGGCGGAGATGCGCGCGAGGGGTTCCTGGGCGAACCGGCAACGGGAGATCCTCCAGGAGCACGGCAGCCTGGCCGACGTGTCGGCCCATCTCCGCTCCCTGCTGCTGAAGTGAGACCCGCGCACTGCTGAAGTGAGTCCCCCGCGCCTCACGCCGCCCCGCGCCTGACGGACGGTCCGGCCCGCACCGCGCCCCCGGGCGGAGGGGCTGTGGCCGACCGCCCGCGGACGGACCGGTGATGGCCCGCCGCCCGGCGGGCCCTGCCGTCACTCGCCCGCGGCCACCACTTTGAGTTCGTCGAGCGACTCCCGCAAGAAGTCCGCCAGGGTGCGTTCCCCGTCGGCGTCGACCCAGCGCTCGAATCCGACCTTGAAGACGGCGATGCCCGCCTCCGCGGCAAGGCTCGCGGCCGGGTCCTTGACGCCGCGCCGGCGCAGCGTGGCGGCGAGCGCCGCGGACAGCGACGCGAGCTTGATCAGCTCGCGCTCGCGCAGATCCGCGTTCGCCATGATGACGGCCTGGCGCTGCCGGGCGTGCTCGTGGCGCTCCAGGAAGAGGGCGGCGACGGTCTCCAGCGTCGAGGCCATCGCGTCGATCGGCGCGGCCGTGTCCGGGGTGCCGGCGAGGGTGTCCACGAAGATCTCCTCCAGCATCCGTGCACCCCCGAAGAGCACCTCGCGCTTGTCGGCGTAGTGCCGGAAGAACGTCCGCTCGGTGAGGCCCGCGCGTTCGGCGATCTGCGCGGCGGTGGTCTGCTCGAACCCGCGCTCGCTGTAGAGGTCCAGCGCCGCCTGCTCAAGTCGCCCGCGCGCGTTCGGCTCCCATCGACTCATCCCCCGATCCTACGTGATGACAGTGACTGACATCAGGTGTACTGTCGATGACAGTCACTGACATCAACCCACACTCCGCCGGCCCGTGCCCCGGGCAGTCCGGTGCCGGGCGGTGGGAATGCCCGACCTATCCGGAGGTTCTCCTCATGCGTGTGTTCATCACCGGCGCGTCCGGCTGGATCGGTTCAGCCGTTGTTCCGGAGCTCATCGGCGCCGGCCACCAGGTCGTCGGGCTCGCCCGCTCGGCCGCCTCGGCCGCCGCACTCACCGAGGCCGGCGCCGAGGTGTGCCGCGGCACACTCGACGATCTCGACACCCTGCGCGGCGCGGCTGCCGAGTCCGACGGCGTGATCCATCTCGCCTTCAAGCACGACATCGCGTTCAGCGGCGGCTTCGAGGACGCCGCCGACGCGGACCGGCGTGCCATCGACACGTTCGGCGAGGCCCTCGCCGGCTCCGACCGCCCGCTCCTCATCGCCTCCGGAGTGTTCGGGGTGGCGCCGGGTCAGGTCGCCACCGAGCGGGACGGGCAGGCGTCCTCCCCGCTCCCCGCCCGCCGGACCGCCGGCCCGGCCGGGCGACTGGCCAACGCGCACGCGACGGCCGCCCTCGCGGACCGCGGCGTCCGCTCGTCCGTCGTACGGCTTCCTCCGACCGTGCACGGCGACGGGGACCACGGCTTCCTCGCCACCGTGGTCGCCGTCGCCCGCGAGAAGGGCGTCTCCGGCTATATCGGCGACGGCGCCAACCGCTGGCCCGCCGTACACCGGTCCGACGCCGCGCACCTCTTCCGTCTGGCGCTGGAGAGCGCTCCGGCGGGCTCCACACTGCACGCGGTCGCGGACGAGGGAGTGCCGATCCGTGCGGTCGCGGAGGTGATCGGACGGCACCTCGGCCTGCCCGTGGCCTCGGTCTCCCCCGACGACGCGGCCGGGCACTTCACCTGGCTGGCCGCCTTCCTCGGCATGGACAGCCCCGCCTCCAGCGCGCACACCCGCGAACTGCTGGGGTGGCGGCCGACGCAGCCCGGACTCCTCGACGACCTCGACAAGGGCCACTACTTCGCCGCCCCGGCCGACTGAGCCACCCCGTCCGACTGACCAGCGGCCCCGGCCGCCGGCCCCGCGCCGACGGCCGGGGCCGTACCCGGGCCCGAACGCGTGCGGTGACGCGGGTGGGGCCGCATCGCTTCGTGGGCGAGGAAATCGGTCGCGCCCCGTGAGGTGAGCCGCTACCTTCCGCCTGGGCGCAGTGCGGTGCACGACGCGACGGCGAAGGGAGCCAGGCATGGGGATCGAGGCCGTGCGGACCGACCGTTTGGGCTTGCTGCTCGAACAGTTCGACCAGGCGAGGGAGATGGCCCAGGTGCGGCTGACGGGCCTCGGCGACGAGGAGTACCTGTGGGAGCCGGTGCCCGACTGCTGGTCGGTCCGGCGCCGGGGCGAGGCGGCGACGCCCAGGGCGTTCGGGCCGGGCGAGTGGGTGCTCGACCTGGGCGCCCCGGACATCCCGGCGAGCGAGTACGCCGAGGTCGCCCGGCAGGCCGCCGGTGGCATGACCGTCGCCAAGATCGCCGCCGACTGGAGTGTGAGTGTCGAGCGGGTCGAGCGGGTCCTCGCCCACACCGGTGCGCCGGAGCCCGACAAGACGCCGGTCACGACCATCGCGTGGCGGCTGGGGCATCTGCACTTCTGCTTCGCGGGCCAGTGGGAGTGGACCTTCGGTGAACGGCGGCGGGAACCGAAGCTGCTGGTCGACTTCACCCCCTCCGCCGCCCTGGCACTCGACCGGTTCTGGGCGCTGATCGACCGCTGGCGCGAGAGCGTCGCCACCGTCACCGAGGAGCAGCTCGACACGGTCGGCTTCTCGCGGTACCCGTACGGCTCCGACCCCGACGACCGCTACATCAGTGTGCTGGCGGGGGCCAATCTCGAATTCATCCACCACATGGCCGAGATCGCGTTGCTCCGCGACCTGTGGCGGCCCCGCCTCACCACTCCCGGGTAGGCCCGCACGGGCCTGGCCGGGGAGGGCGTTCCCCGGCGTCTCCCGTGCCGGGCTGTACCGGGCCGCACATCGGGCCCTAGGAGACGCTGTCCTTTCCCCAGGAACACACTGGACCTCGGTAGGCGCCGGGCGGCACTTTCTCCGCGGCGGCCGGCGGCAGTGTGTCGTCGCCGAGGATCCGGCAGAGGCCGGCCGTCCATCGTCCGGCGTCGGCGGCCGACGGCGTTCCCCCGGCCTTGGCGGCGGGTGGCGGAAGTCTGCGTACCGCGTCTCCGTCATCGGATCCGACGACGGCCAGCACGCCCGAGTCGGACAGGAGCGCGGACAGTTCCGCGCCCGAGCCGAGCAGATCCACCGCCCATCGGCTGTCGAGCCGGGTGATGGGGCCGTCGTCGGCCGGCGTGCCGGACGCCGGCAGGCCGAGCGTCCCGTAGGCCAGTACGCGTGAGCCCTCGTCGGCCACCGAGATTCCGGCCACCGCCTCCTGCTGTGCGGTCCGTTCCTGCGACACGAGCTCACCACCGGGCAGTTTGTGGACGGCCAGCCGGTGGCTCACCTTCAAGTCATTGAGGTACGTTTCCGCCACCGCCACCCGGGTCAGATCCGGGCTCACATCCACCACGACGGTGTGCTCGGTCGTGCTCTCCCAGCTCAGGACCTCCTGCCCGGTGGGGGTCTTTCCGGTCAGGTCCCACCATGTGAGTGTGATGGTCGACGACGAGAGCCCCCCGATCGCCTCGGACAGGGTGAGCATGTGCTCCCCGCCGGCGCTCGGCCACAGTGCCGCGACGGACTCGGGGAGGCCCGGCATGATCTTCTTGATCCGTCCGTGAGCCACGTCCCAGAGAATGAGCCAGCCGTCCTCGCCGAACAGACCCGTCTGCCCCAGCAGCGACCCGCCGTCGGGTGTGAAGGCGAGCCGCGCGTACTGGGTGGGCACGGTGAGACCCGGTATGTCGGGCAGATCGGGCATCTCCAGGTCCGGGAATCCCGGCACCTCGGCCGACACCTCCGGGAGCGGGTCCCCCTTCTCGGGGCGTTCCAGTCGGCGGACGTCCTGGGTCCGCACGTCGTACAGCCGCACCGGCCGCCCGCCCATGTCCGGCGGCCCCGACGGGGTGCTGGGGGGAGACAGCAGGTCGCTCCACGACTCCGCCATGGCCACCAGGGAGCCGTCCGGGCTGACCGCCGTGATCTCGGCTTTCTGTTCCGTGGGCTGCCGGCGGACCCCGGAGCCGTCCAGACGGAGAACCACCACGTTCCCGTCGGCGGCCGACGCGGCGATCACCCGGGCCCCGGCATCGGCGACGGACGGGCCCGGCACCTCCCCGAGGGCCGTGAGCAGGGTGGAGGCCGTCGTGGCGTACCGCGGTGCGACCAGGTCGGCGAAACCGTACCGCGCGTGCATCTCGCCGATCCGCGCGCGGGTCCGGCTGTTGTCCTGGGTGCGATAGGCGCGCAGGGCAAGGAGCAGCGCCGTGTATCTGGCTCCCCCGTCGGCGGTGGCCTCCTCGGCGTCGCGGGACTGCTGGAGCAGGACCCGTGACGCCTCGGCCGCCTCGGTCCGGTTGTCGTCGCGCCACGCCCAGGTCGCCGTCCCCATCACCAGGAGCAACCCGAGCGTCAGCGCGGTGAGCGTGATCCGGCGGCGCCGCGCGCCACGGACACTCGCCTCGATGAACTCCGCCTCCACCGGGGCCAGTTCACTTTCCTTGCGCGAGCGCCACGCCCTCGCGTCGCGCAGCTCGGCCCCTCGTACCAAACGCTTGGCGGACCGCTCGTTCCTGGTCCACTGGGCGGTCCGCCGGCGCAGGTCCTCCTGCCACACGCGGAAGTCGCGGTCCGTCTCGAAGTACTCGCGCAGCCGGTCCCACCGGGTCAGCAGCGTCTCGTGGGCCAGCTCCACGGTTTCCTCGGGTGGCCCGTCGGCGGGACGGTACTCCTCCCCCGGCACCACCAGACGGGTCGTCATCAGCCGTTGGGCGATGCGCCATTGCTCCGGGCGAAGCTCGGAGCGCGCGAGCGTACGCCGGGTGGGGGCGGTGCGGCCGTCCCCCGGATGAACGAGCTGGACGAGCAGCGCGCGGGCCGCCGGGTGTTCCTCCCGCGTCAGACCGCTCTCCCAGACCTGTTGCGCGTGGGTCACCAGCGCCTCGTCGACCCGGCCCAGGGACTCGTACGCGGCATGGCGCATGACACGGTGCCGCCGGTCCTGGTTCTCCCAGAGTCTGGTGAGGGTGAACTCCAGCAGGGGCAGGCGCCCCGGATCGCTCCCGAGGTCGCCCAGGATCCGGTCCACCAGCCCCGCCTCGTACGAGACACCGGTGCGTTCCAGCGGGCGTACGACGGCGGCGCGCAGTTCGTCGTCGGACATCGCTCCCACGGTGAACAACTGGTCGCCGCCGAGGAGCGGGGCCAGACCGGGGTGGTTGAGGGCGGGCGTGAGGAAGTCGGAGCGCAGGGTCGTCGCGAGCTGAAGCCGCGACCCGGGGCGCAGGACGTATCCCAGCGCGTCCGCCAGCGCGTCCAGTTCCGCCTGTTCCGTGCCGATGAGCGCTTCCTCGAACTGGTCGGCGACGACGAGCAGTCTGTTCTTGCCCTGCCGGGCGAGCACCCGGTCGACGACCGCGGGCATCTGGCCCTCACGCAGCAGTTGGGTCAGTCGGGGCAGTTCCGCCAGGCGCGCGGTCTCGGTCAGTTCCGGTTCGAGACGCGGAAGCAGGGCCAGGGCGAGGGCGGCGAGCGGGGTCCGGCCGAGCTGCCCGGGACGGAAGAGCACGATCTCCAGGTCCTGGCGGCCGCGCAGCCGGGGCAGCACCCCCGCGTACAGCAAGGAGGACTTCCCGCAGCCGGACGGCCCGACCAGACTGGTCGCCGGCGCGTAGCCGAGCCGGTCCACGATGCGCCGGGCCGGCTCCTCACGGCCGTGGAACAACAGCGCGTCGCGCTCCTCGAAGGGTTCCAGGGACCGGAACGGGCAGGCCGGGCGTGCCGCTTCGGCCAGATCCGACCAGGTCTCGCGCAGTGTCTCCGTCGGAATCAGATACGCCGTGCGCACATCGCGCCGACCGTCGGCGGCGACCACCATGCCGACCACACCGCCCTCGGTGACGTCCCAGACCGGCGCGCCGGAGAAACCTTTGCGTACACGGTGTTCGCTGGCCGGATCGGTGTCGTACTGGAGCCAGCCCGCGCCCGTCCGTCCCCGGAGCCGGCCGACACTCCACACGCCGTCGTCGTAGTCGGGCGGGAATCCGAAGGTGCGTACCTTGCGGTCGGGCTCGGCCACATGCTCCACCAGCCGGGCCACCGCGGCCTTGGCGGGCGCGTCGGCGAGCAGCCGCAGGACGGCGATGTCCCCGGAGCCATCGGCCCCGATCGGCGTCCACGACCGGATCACCGCCTCCACCGGGCGGCCGCCCTCCGCCAGCGGGAAGTCGACCCATAAGCGTCCGGCCGGTGCCTCGGTCGCGTCGAGCGGCGCGCCCAGTGCCCTGGCCACCACATGCGCGCAGGTGATCACTTCACGGTGTGTGGTGAGGAACCCGGCTCCCTCGGGCCGGCCTTGGGCTCCCAGAATCCTCGCGACCGACGTGTCACTCGGCGCAGCGCTGCCCAACTCCATGGTGCACCCCCGTACGCCCTGTGCATGGCCCCTGCGACCATAACAACGTCCTTACGCTGTACGCACTGTTCGCGTACACGCGGTGCCGGATCACGCCGGCCACGCCGTACCGGCGGCCTCGGCATCGTTCCGGCATGGCGCCGGGCGCCCCGGCGTGGTGGGAGGAGTACAGGAGCCGGCTGGAGCGTGCGGCTCAGGAAGCCGACCGGGACGCCTCACGTCGGACGTGATCACTGAGAGGGCATCCGGCGTCGTACGGGCGGGATCGTGCGGAGCGGCTTCGACCTGCTCGCCGAGCGTGAACCGGCGGCGGCGCGACAGCGTCGTCGCCACCAAGTTCGGCATCGTCCGGGCCACGGTCGGTGACGAGAAGCCGGTCATGAACGGCCGGCCCGAGTACGTCCGCGAGCGGATCGAGCGTTCGCTCACCCAGCTCGGTACCGACCATGTCGACCTGTACTACTACCACCGGATGGACCCCGACGTCCCGGTCGAGGAGACGGTCGGCGCGATGTCCGAGCTCGTCACCGAGGGCAAGGCGCGCCACCTCGGCCTCAGTGAGGCGGCACCCGACACGATCCGCCGCGCCCACGCCGTGCACCCGATCACCGCGATCCAGACCGAGTGGTCACTGTGGTCGCGCGACATCGAGAAGGAGGTCATCCCCCTCACCCGCGAGCTCGGTATCGGCGTCGTGCCCTACAGCCCGCTGGGCCGAGGCATGCTGACCGGCACGATCACATCCTTCGACGACCTGTCCGAGAACGACTACCGGCGGGGGATGCCCCGCTTCGCCCGCGAGGCGTTCGAGGCCAACCTCGCCGCCGTGGCGGTCGTCAAGGAGATCGCCACCGCCCATGACGCGGCTCCCGGTCAGGTCGCGCTCGCGTGGCTGCTGGCGCAGGCGTTCGATGTCGTCCCGATCCCCGGCACACTGCATGTCTCCCGCCTGGAGGAGAACATCGGCGCCGCCCGGCTGACGCTCACCGACGTGGAACTCGCCCGCCTGGACAGCCTTCAGGTCGTGGGGGAACGAGAGACGCGGATGGATCTCAACTGGTCCTACGGCGTTACCCCGCCGCTGAGCTGACCGGCCTCGATGCGCCGGGGCCGCCCGTCACCTCACGGCTGCCCGGCATGGTCCACACCGTACGCGCGGGGCAATGCTGTGACGGCCTGTGCCACTTCGCCTGTGCACGGTGTGGCGGCCCGCGAACCAAGCGTACGTACGCACCACCGCGGGCTCGGAGTCGAATCCGCCTGAGCTGAAACCCGAAACGGGAACGCCGAGGGCCTACTCCGCGGCGTCCGGAACGGGCGGGGCGGTGGCAACGGCGTCCAGGGCCGTCCTGAGGAGGTCCGCCAGCACCTCGGGATCGCCGTCGACCAGGGCGCTGTTGTGGAGCACATTGCGCGTGAACTGGACCCCGGTGCAGATGGCGACGAGCAGGGCGGCGCGGGCGACGGCGTGCGGCCCTTCGAGTTCGTCGGCGAGCGCCTGCTGGAAGTTGCGTTCCAGGCTCGCGCGCATGATCTCGACCGCCCGCTCGCTGGGGGCCGAGCGGAGCGTGAGGAGCATCCCGTCCCGGTGGGCCTGTGTGGGGTCGGTCAGCAGCGAACGCGCGGTCTCCGCGTTGGCCTCCGGTGTCATCATCAGATGGTTGCCGTAGGCGTCGGCGGCCACCGGGCTGTCAGAGGTCCAGGACACAGCGGACAGAACAGCCCCTGGCCGCGTCAG
Organism: Streptomyces sp. NPDC002018; assembly: GCF_042890865.1. Taxonomy (NCBI): domain Bacteria; kingdom Bacillati; phylum Actinomycetota; class Actinomycetes; order Kitasatosporales; family Streptomycetaceae; genus Streptomyces; species Streptomyces sp. NPDC002018. Next base: position 5,529 of record NZ_JBIASO010000027.1, on the reverse strand, counting down.
ACCGAACCCCTACTGATCGGTCGTTGAGCGGGGCTGTGGCCTGGTATGGCGGAATCCGCCGTTGCACTTCATGACACGACCGCAGCAGGATGACCCGCATGGGGAACCTGGGGGAATTGTCGCCGTACGAAGCCCGAGACGCCGCCGGCCTGGTCGAGTCGATGCAACAGCTCAAGGAGCGTTCGGGGCTGACCTTCCGCGAGTTGGAGGAACAGGCCGCCCGAAACGGGGACACTCTCGCGCGCAGCACGCTGGCCGACATGCTGCGCCGCACCAGTCTGCCGCGACCCGAGGTGCTGGCCGCGTTCGTCCGTGCCTGCGGGGACGGGCAACGCGTGGACGCCTGGCTGGAGGTCAGGGACCGGATCGCCGCAGGAATCGCGGTCGGGCCCGCCCCGGCGCCCGACGGCGGGCCCGATACCGATACCGCGGCGCAACTCCGGACCGGGGAATCCACGGCCTCGGCGCCACTCCGGACCAGGCGCCGCGCCGTCGCGCTCACGACCGCGCTCATGATCCCGCTGCTCGTCGTGACCGCCTGGTGGCTGCTTCCCGACAGCGACAGCTCACCCGATCCGGAATCACCGGCTGTCGCTGTCTCGGTCCCCGCCGACGGCTGGGTCACCATCCGCCCCGCCCGTACACCCGACCTCTGCCTGACCGACGGCCGCGATCGCGACGGCGCCTACGCCAGCGCCGTCGCCGTCCAGCGTCCGTGCGCCCAGGCCACTGTGCCGCGGACCTATCTGGAACCGGTCGGTGAGGGCCGGTACCGCGTCCAGTGGCACCACCCCCAGTTGGGGAAGGGCTGTCTGACGGTCATGAGCACCGGCCCCGTCAAGGGCACGCTCGAACCCCGGGACGACTGCACCCAGGCCACGCTGTTCCGCCTGGAACCCAGCGCCGTCGACAGCACCGGGGGTTTCCGGCTCCGCCCGGCCGACAGCAGCCGGTGTGTCGGCATCGCCGACGACGACACCACCGAGGGAGCCGAGGCGACCGAAGAGCGATGTACCGGAGCGGCCGATCAGCGGTTCCTGATCCGGAAGGGCTGACCGGCCTCGCCACGAGCGACTGCGCACGCCACTCGACGCCGGCCCCACACGATCGCGCGACCGTCAGGACTGCCGGGGGGGACGATCGGCGGTGGCCCCGGCGCCCGGCCGTCACCAGGTAGGCATCATGGCCACCGGGTAGCGGGAGCCGGCCGCGCCGTGGGGCAGGATGGCCTGGACGCGCGCCAGGTCGTCCGGCGTCAGCACGACATGCGAGGCGGCGACGTTCTCGGCGAGACGCTGCGGGCTGCGGGTCCCCGGGATCGGCACGATGTCGTCGCCCTGGGCCAGCAGCCAGGCCAGGGCGAGCTGGGTGACGGTGGCACCCTTGGTGTCCGCGAGGGCGGTCAGTTCGCGGATGGCGATGAGGTTCTTCTCGTAATGACCGGGCTGCCAGCGATCGTCCCAGCTACGCATGTCGTCGGCGGGGTACGCGGCGGCGGGCTTCACGGTGCCCGTGAGAAACCCGCGGCCCAGGGGCGAGTACGGGACGAAGCCGATGCCCAGCTCGCGCAGGACCGGGAGCACGTCGGTCTCCACGGCGCGTTCGAACACCGAGTACTCGGTCTGGAGGACGGAGACCGGGTGGACGGCGTGGGCGCGGCGGATGATGTCGAGGCCGGCCTCGCTGAGGCCGAAGAACCGCACCTTGCCTTCGGCGATCAGCTCACCGACCGCACCGGCCACGTCTTCGATCGGCACGTCCGGGTCGACGCGGTGCTGGTAGAGGATGTCGATGTGGTCGGTTCCGAGGTGCCGCAGGCTGTTCTCCGTGACCTCGCGGATATGGGACGGCCGGCTGTCCAGGGCGGTGCCCACGTGCTCCGGGTCGGTCAGGTCGAATCCGAACTTGGTGGCGATCACGACCTCGTGGCGGAAGTCCTTCACCGCACGGCCGAGCAACTGCTCGTTGCTGCCGGTGCCCAGGCCGTACAGCTCGGCGGTGTCGAAGAGGGTGACGCCCAGTTCGTACGCCCGGCGGATGGTCGCGAGGCCGCCCGCCTCGTCGCCGGCGCCGTACGCCATGGTCATGCCCATGGTGCCAAGACCGATGGCCCCCACCGTGAGGCCCTGGGAGCCGAGTGTCCGCTTCGGGAGGTTTTCATCGTACTGTGTCATGCGGTCAACGGTAGGAGCGCGACCGCGCGTGGGCATGGGGCCAGGGCCGCACAGGATTGCCTGATCCTCTCAGCTCGAACCCTTGACGACCCCTGACGGTGGGAGTGCAGAATGCTGGACCAGCTCGCGGCGGCCATCACGCGCCACCGTGACGGCGCGTGGTCCGTCAGTGCGGTGCCGCATCTGACGGTGGTCGCGCTCGACGAGTTCACCGACCCGCTCGACCTGCTGTACGAGCCGATGGTCTGCTTCATCGCCGGCGGCGCCAAGCGCTCGGCGGCGGGCGATCGCGGCTGGGTCACCGGGCGCGGGGAGATGATCTTCAACTCGCTCGTGCTGCCGGTCACCGCCACGTTCGAGGAGGTGCCCTATCGCTCGGCGGTACTGCGGCTCGACGGCCGGGTGCTCGCCGACCTGCTTCTGGAATTCGACGACACGGCCCCGGGCACAACTCCCGACTCCGGCGAGCCGCTCACCGCGCCGATGACACCGGAGATCATCGACGCCGTCACCCGGTGGGTACGGCTGCTCGACACTCCCCAGGACATCCGTCCGCTGGCCGCCCGCACCGAAAGCGAGATCCTCTACCGACTGCTCGGCAGCCCGCTCGGCCCCGCCCTGCGCCAGTTCACGCTGGCCGATTCCGCCGCCGCCGGCGTGCGCTCGGCGGCCACCTGGATCTCGGCCCACTACACGGAGCCACTCAGCGTCGAGGCGATCGCGGCGGTGGCACACATGAGCACCGCCACACTCCACCGGCGCTTCAAGGCAGCCACCGGCATGAGCCCGCTGAGGTTCCAGAAACACCTGCGTCTGCACGCTGCCCGGCGCCAGTTGCTCGCCGGCGACGCCACGGCGGCACAGATAGCGAAGACCGTCGGCTACGCCAGCGCCACCCAGTTCAACCGCGAGTACCGCCGCGCCTACGGCCTGCCCCCCGCTCAGGATGCCGCACGCCTGCGCGGCCGAATGGCGAACGCCACGGACGGCGAGGTCGTGCTCCTGAACTGACGGCCACGCGGGCGAGGATCACACGGCGGGCTGCCCCGCGGGCTTCGGCACGGCCCGCTGTCGGTGACGCCCACTCGGCTCCGTCATCACCGATGACAACGTGGAGCGCGCATACGGGATTCCCGCTCACGCTGTGACATTCCCCCGGCGCTTCGCGCCTTCCCGCCACGTCTGCCACCTGCGCATACTCCAGGACCTCGCGCCTTGAACCGTTGACGGGCGATGATCGATCCGATGGAGCTGATGGAGCTGATGGAGAAGATGACACCGCACACGGTCTCTGCGACAGCCGCCGGCACATGGACGCTCGGTGACCGCACGGTCAACCGGATCGGATTCGGCGCCATGCGCTTGACCGGCAGCGCCGCCTTCCACCAGGGCACCCCGAGCGATCGCGGCCAGGCGATCGGCGTACTCCGCCGCGCACGAGAACTCGGCGTCAACCACATCGACACCGCGGCCTTCTACTTCTCCCGGCTGCGCTCCGCCAACGAATTGATCAACGCGGCGCTGTCGCCGTATCCGGACGATCTCGTCATCGCCACCAAGGTGGGTCCGGCGAGGGACGCCACCGGCGAGTGGGCCACCCCGGCGCGACCCGACCAACTGCGTGGCCAGGTCGAGGAGAATCTACGCCAACTCGGGTGCGACCAGCTCGACTTGGTCAATCTGCGCCTCATGGGTCAGGACTCCGTCAGCGAACACTTCGGGGCCCTCGCCGAGTTGCGCGACGCGGGGCTCGTCCGTCACCTCGGGATCTCCGGCGCGCGCCCGGAGCACCTGGCCCAGGCTCAGGAGATCGCACCGGTGGTGTGCGTCCAGAACCGCTACGGCGTCGATGCGCCCGGCGGGGACGAGATGCTCCGGGCATGCGCGGCGCGCGGCATCGCGTTCGTGCCCTTCTTCTCCATCGCCGGGGAGGGGCGCGAGGCCGGAGCCGTCCGGGCCGAGCACGAGCAGGTCCGCGCCGTGGCCCGCGCGCACGGCGTCTCCCCCGCCCAGGTCCGCCTGGCCTGGACCCTGCACCAGGGCCCCCACACGCTGGCCATCCCCGGAACGGGCAACCTGGAACACCTCGTCGACAACGTGGCCGCCGGAGCACTCCGACTCACGGTGGAAGAACTCCGGCTACTCGATTCGACCGGCCGCGCCGCATCCTGACACCGGCCCCCTCTACGAGATCCTGCTGCTCCTCACCGACCCACGCCACATGGCCGTCCGGCCGCAACAGCACCGTGGGCACGTCCAGTTCCTCGCTGGCATCGACGACGTGGTCGACCCGGTCCGCCCAGCCTGCCACCGAAAACCGGCCGGTCCGGTCGAGCGGCAGTCCAGCACGCGGGCCCCGACCGGGTGCCGTTCGGTGGGGTAGCTGTCCAGCAGCCCCACCGGTGCCCAGCCGTTGACCTCGGCGGCCAGCTTCCAGCCGAGGTTGGCAGTGGGCCCGGATCCACACGCGCGTAGATCCGGGCCCACTGCCGGGGAGCGCCACCGTCCGTCCAGCGAACGCACGACCCGACCGATCGTCAGGTACCGGCTGATCGCGAACGGCACGGCTCAGGACGCCGGCTCGGCCTCAGGATCGCCGGGGCCGCTGGAGAGCAGTGCCTCATAACGCATTGGTTTCCGTCAGTGGCTGAAACTGACGTTCGCCATGCCCACATTGGTTGACATCACCTGGATCCTGGGGGTGGCGGCGTTGTTGCCCCAGGGGACGGCAACCCGGGTATTGGCGGTGCTGGACTTGATGTTGCCGGCGCTGAACCAGTTGCCCACGCCGTTTGTGTAGCCCCACACCTGGACTGTCGCAGACTGCTGGGTGCCCGGGGGAATCCAGACCGTGTAGGTGAGCTTGGTACTGGCGGAAGAGCCGAGGAAGGAGCAACTGGAGCGTCCCGCAGGACCCCAGACACCAAATATCGGACTACTGGCCACGCCACCGCAGGGCGCAGCCGCCCTCGGTGCGGAGACCGTCTCGGCCACCGGCCCCTGAGCTGCCGAGGTCGAGATGGGCAGGGTCAGCGAGGCGGTCGTCACGAGGGCAGCAGTCAGTAACCGCTTCGGCACACGCATGGGGACTCCTTCTTATCGGAAACAGAGACGAGGCTGTGTTCGCCCGTAGAGCGACGCTCTTCCGTCCGGGATCAATCTGCTTGGCCGACCTTCCGTAAAACTGGAACCAATCTTGAATCGACTGGTCAAGCCGGGTTTCCGGAGTCGCAAAGGAGCAGCGGGGTCAGGTACTGGCCTTAGACGTCGTTTCTTATGGCGTGGTCAGTCGTTGAACGATGCATGGCGGATCTGGTTGAGCGGTTGGTGCCGGATGAGTTGTGGGTGTTGTTCC